>JBIOWO010000234.1:0-18882 GCA_044868555.1 Lacipirellulaceae bacterium
CATGTCCCACCGCCGCATCGTCATTCTGACTGAGGGTTTCACCAATCCCATCAATGGTAAAACCGCATCCTGCATGATCCGCTACAAGCCGGACGAAGTAGTCGCGCTGTTGGATTCGACGCAGGTCGGAAAGACATCTCAGGAGCTGCTCGGCGTCGGCGGCGCGCTGCCCATCATCGGCAAGCTAATTGATGCGCCCGCCGCCAACACGCTTCTTATCGGCATCGCCCCCTCCGGCGGCAAGCTGCCGGCCGCGTGGAAGAAAACATTGCTGGAAGCGATCGAGCGCGGCATGGACATCGTGTCCGGGCTGCACGACTTCCTGTCGAACGATCCCGACATCGCCGCAGCCGCTCACAAGCGCGGCGTGCAGATTCAGGACGTTCGCAAGAACAACGAGCGCGACGTCTCGCATCGCAGGAACCTCCGCGAAGAATGCCTGCGAATTCTCACCGTGGGGCAGGATTGCTCGGTGGGCAAGATGCTGGCGGCCGTCGAGATCGTGGCCGGCTTGAAGGCCCGCGGCAAGGACGCCAAGTTCGTCGCCACCGGACAGACCGGCATCATGGTCGAAGGCGACGGCTGCCCGATCGATTGTGTCGTGTCCGATTTCGTCAATGGAGCCGTCGAGAAACAAGTGCTGGCCAATCAGCATCACGACATCCTTGTGGTCGAAGGGCAGGGCTCGCTGTCGCACCCGCGCTACTCGGCGGTAACGCTCGGCCTGCTGCACGGCTCGGTGCCGCACGGCATGATCATGGTCTACGAGGCGGGCCGCAAGAATGTGCTCGGCATGGATTGGGTGCCGCTTTTGCCGCTCAAGACGCATGTTGAAATCAACGAAACGATGGCGTCGCTCAACTTGCCGTCGCGAGTGATCGGCTTTGCGATGAACAGCCGACTGCTGAGCGGTGCGGATGCCGAAGCGGAGCGCCGCCGCGTACGGGAAGAATTCGGCGTGCCGGTGTGCGATGTCGTGCGTCACGGGCCGGGAGAGCTGGTCGACGCCATTCTCGAGCTGCAACAAAACCTGTTTCCAAACTTGGCCGCGAAGGCGGGATAAAGTCGTAGGCACACTCCGTGTGCCGTAACCGAACTCTCGCCAGGCGCGGTGTCGAGAAAACCGCATGACAAATTCCGCTTAAACTGACGCAGCAACGGCACACGGAGTGTGCCTGCTACTTTGCATGCAACTTACTTATCAGAAATTCGATCTGCCGCTCAAGCACGTGTTCACGATCTCGCGCGGCTCCGTGGCCGTGCAGGAGACGCTCATCGTGCAGTTGTCGCACGATGGAAAGTTCGGCTACGGCGAATCGACAACCAACACGTTCTACGGCGCGACGATCGAGGATATGTCGAGCGCGATCGAGTCGGTACGGTACCAAATCGAGGGCGACCGATTGGACGACCCGCGCGAGCTGATCGCACCCATCGCCCACCAATTGAAGGGCCAGGAATTCGCGCTCAATGCGCTGGATGGAGCGATTCACGACTTGTGGGGCAAGCTCCGCGGAGCGCCCGTGTACCGACTGTGGGGACTGACCACCGATAACATTCCCTTGTCCGACTACACGCTGGGCATCGACTCGCCGGCGAAGATGGTCGAAAAGCTCCGCGAGATGCCTGGCTGGCCCGTGTACAAGATCAAGCTTGGCACGGCGGACGACCTTGGCATCCTCCGCGAGCTGCGCCGTCACACGGACACGACGTTTCGCGTCGACGCCAATTGCGGCTGGACGGCCGACCAGACTATCGAGCTGGCCCCGGTCATGAAGGCGATGAACGTGGAGTTCATCGAGCAGCCGTTGCCGCCGCAGGACCGCGACGGCGCCCGCCGAGCCTTCGAGCACTCCGCCCTGCCACTGATTGCCGATGAAAGCTGCGTCACCGAGCGGGACGTCGAGCGCTGCGTCGGACTGTTTCACGGCGTAAACATCAAGTTGGTGAAGTGCGGCGGCCTGGCCGCGGGGCGACGAATGGCGCTGCGTGCCCGCGAGCTGGGGCTCAAAGTGATGGCCGGCTGCATGACGGAATCCACGGTGGGCATCTCGGCGCTCGCCCAGCTGCTGCCGCTGTTGGATTACGTCGACATGGACGGGGCGGTGCTATTGGCCAGGGACATTGCCAGCGGTGTCCGCCTGGAACGCGGACGCTGCATTTACGCTGAAGAAAACGGCACGGGAGTTCGCCTCCTCGGCGGCCCGCTGCCGACGACAGAATAGATTTGTTCCAACTATCAAGAAAACAAAGCATTGCATAGTTTTGAGAGAGACTTTGATGAGCCGAATTTGTACTGCAATTGTTGTGGCGTCTCTTTTATTCGTCGGCGTTTCGCTGGTTGGTGCCCAGCAATCGACTGACACGAAGACAACGCTCGAGGACGTGCTGCTCCCGGCGATCAAGCAGCATCGCGGCGACGTGGCGGTCGCCGTCAAGCATCTCACGACGGGCGAGTCGTATGCCTACAGGGCCGACGAAGCCATGCCGACCGCCAGCCTGATCAAATTCCCGATCATGATCGCCGCCTATGAAAAGATCGACTCGGGCAAGCTCGATCCAAAAATGCCGATCGAATTGAGGAAGCGCGACCTGGTGCCCGGCTCCGGCATTCTCACCACGCACATCTCGCCGGGCGCACGGATCTCGCTTCGCGATGCAATTCGCCTCATGATTGCCCTGTCCGACAACTCGGCCACGAACCTTGTGATCAATCAAGTCGGCATCCCGGAAGTCAACTCCCGCATGGAAGCGCTCGGCTGCCAAGAGACGCGGCTCAATTCACTGGTGTTTCGCCGTGACACGTCGGTCGACGCCGAGCGCAGCCGGAAGTACGGCCTCGGCAGCACGAGTGCCCGCGACATGCTGAAGCTCGCCGAGCTGGTCTACAACAAAAAGCTCGTCAGCGAGAAGGCCTCCACGCAAATGCTCGAACATCTGTACGCGTGCGAAGACAAGGTAAAGGTGCCGCGCCTGCTGCCGCCGGGCACCAAGGTGGCCCACAAGACGGGCAGCGTGAATCTGACTCGGACCGATGCGGGCGTGATGGAGTCACCGAGCGGCCCGATCGCGTTCTGCATTCTCACGAACAATAACAAGGACCAAGGTTGGGGCGAGAACAACGAGGGCGACCTGCTCTGTGCCAACATCGGCTCGGCCGTCTACAAGTATTTCAACAAGGCGGACGACGGTTCGCCGGCCCCGGTAGCGCGCGTGCTGGAAATGGGCGCCGACGGCGAACTGGTCGTCGCCTTGCAGCGGACTCTCAACGCCCGGATCGAGCCTTCGCCTAATATCGGCACCGACGGCGACTTTGGACCGGAGACCGAGGGTACGGTCAAGAAGTTTCAAACGCAGGCCAAGTTAAAGCCGACCGGAATTGTCGACGCGGAGACGTGGCGTGCGCTCGGGCCGCTGGTGATGGAGGAAGAGCCGGCTCCCGAGCCCGCGGTTGTCAATGCCGAGCTGGCCGAGAAGGCGCCGATTGATCCGCTCGACGGCCCGCCCTACGTCACCGCCAAGGCCTGGGCCATCGTCGACGCCGGATCGGGCGACTTCCTGGCCGGTGGCGACGAGAACGAGCCGCGCGAGCCGGCCAGCACCACCAAGATCATGACGGCCTATATCGTTACGAGCCTGGCCGAGAAAGACCCAAAGGTGCTCGACGAGATCGTCACGTTCACGGCGCGGGCTGATAAGACGTCCGGCTCGACGTCGGACGTTCGCGAAGGCGAACAGGTGTCGGTCGGCGAGCTACTCTACGGACTGATGTTGCCTTCCGGCAACGACGCGGCCTGCGCGCTGGCCGAGCACCTCGGCGGCCGTTTTGCCGAGAAGAAGGAAGGCGACGGCGAGGCGCCGGATTCATACGACAGTTTCATCGCCGAGATGAACCGCCGCGCGGCGGAGATCGGCATGAAGTCGACCCATTTCGAAAACCCGCACGGTTTGCCGAACCCGAAGCACAAAACTACCGCCCGCGACCTGGCCCTGTTGGCATCGCTCGCACTGAAACAACCTGAGTTCGCCAAGCGCGTGTCGACTCCGCAGCACGGCACGACCGTCGATTCGGTATCCGGTTATCGCCGCAACGTCGTGTGGCGGAACACGAACCAGTTGTTGCGGCGACAGGGCTACCTGGGTATAAAAACCGGCACCACCGGCGCCGCCGGCAACTGCCTGGTGTCCTGCGGCGAGCGCGACGGCCGGCGGTTGATCGTCGTCATCCTCGGAGCCACATCGAGCGATTCGCGATACACCGACGCCCGCAACCTCTATCGCTGGGCCTGGACCAATCTGGTCAAATCAGGCGCCGACGCGGACGACGCCACCAAGCAAACGACAAGATAAACGCATGATTGTCATCTCACGCATCTTACGCATTGCTCAAGCCGCGCGGCTCGCATCGGCGCTCACAATGTTTGCCGTCTTCGCAAGCGTCGCGTGGGCCGAAGATGCCGCGCCGGCCGACCGCGCGCCAATCGTGCTGACCGATCGGGCGCGCGAGCTCCACAGCCGCTCGCTACTCATCGACGGCCACAACGACATGCCGTGGGAAATCCGCAAGCAAGGATCATCCAATTTTTCCAAGCTTGACATTTCGAAGCTTCAACCGACGCTGCAAACCGACATCCCGCGGCTCCGCCAGGGCGGAATGGGCGCTCAATTCTGGTCCGTCTGGGTGCCGGTCGACCTGGGTTACAAGGGCGAGGCGCTGGCCACCACGATCGAGCAGATCGAGCTCGTAAAGTTGATGATCGACCATTATCCCGACACGTTCGGCCTGGCCTTGTCGGCCGACGACATCGAGCGCGTGCACGGCCAGGGAAAGATCGCGTCGCTCATCGGCGTCGAGGGCGGCCACTGCATCGAGGACTCGCTCAGCAACATCGAGCGGCTCTACAAATTGGGCGCCCGCTACATGACGCTCACTCACACCGATTCGTTGCCTTGGGCCGATTCCAGCACCGACGAAGCCCGCGTCGGCGGCCTCAACGCGTTCGGCGAGGAAGTTGTCCGCAAAATGAACGAGCTCGGAATGATGGTCGACTTGTCGCACGTGTCGGCCAAAACAATGCACGACGCCCTCGACGTCACCAAGGCACCGGTCATTTTCTCGCACTCGTCGGCGCTGGCCGTGTGCAACCATCCCCGCAACGTGCCCGACGACGTGCTCCAGCGACTGAAGGAGAAGGACGGCGTCGTCATGATCAATTTCTTTTCCGGCTACGTCGTTCCCACCGCCGGCCCAACGACGATGGCCGAAATGGACATGGAGCGACAGCTCAAGAAGCAGTATTCGGACGACAAACCTCGCGTTGACAATGAGCTCAAACGCTGGAAGGCTCAGCACCGCTACTCCCGCGGCTCGATTCACGACGTCTTGGATCACATCGACCACATCGCCAAGGTGGCCGGCGTCCAGTACGTCGGACTGGGCTCCGATTTCGACGGCGTCAGCAAGCTGCCCATGCAAATGGACGACGTGAGCTGCTACCCGTACATCACTCAGGGACTGATTGATCGCGGCTACACGGACGAGCAGATTCAAGGCATTCTGGGCGGCAACTTGATGCGCGTCTTCCGCGGTGCCGAAGCCGCGGCCAAGCGCTAAACATAGCCCGGCCATCCTGGCCGGTGTGAGCTACCGTGCAGTTTCAATCGAACGTAAAAGGACGGCACGCCGACAATCGCCCCAAGATGGGTCGGTTATGTTATTGGGCCGCGAATGACCCCACTAAGTGAAGATTGGCCCCGATGCTCGATAAAGAAGTGTACGACCGATTCCGCGTCGCAGCCGTCGACCCCGCGACCATTCGCTGCGCTGAAGTCGAGGCAACGCTCAAAAAGCTGGCCGCTGCGTCGGGCGGGCGAATCACGCTCGAGAAATATGCCGATTCCTTCCTGGGCCGGCCGATCTATCTGGCCACGATTGGCAGCGGGCCACGCCGCGTGCTGCTATGGTCGCAAATGCACGGCGACGAGCCGACGCACACGGCCGTGCTGCTCGACCTGTTGAGTTACCTCACCCGCACGCCCGCCGAGCCGCTGGCCGCCGACATCCTTGCCGGCTGCACGCTGCTGATGATCCCGATGCTCAATCCCGACGGCGCCGAAGTTGTCACCCGCTTCAACGCCCAGGGGATCGACATCAATCGCGATGCTCGGCGGAAGGCCACGTCGGAAGCCCGTGCGCTGCGGCGAGCGGTCGAGACGTTGAAGCCCGACTTCGGCTTCAATCTGCACAACCAGAACGCCCGCACAACGGTCGGCACGCCGCCGCGGCCGGCCGCTGTTTCCGTGCTGGCCCCGCCGCCGGACCGGGCCCGCACGGAAACGCCGGCCATGCTCCGCGGAAAACAGATGTGCTCATGCTTCGTCGAAGCTGTGCGGCCGTACGCAGAGGGAATGATCTCGCGTTACGACGACACCTACGAGCCGCGGGCGTTCGGCGACACGACCCAGGCCGCCGGCACGGCGACGATGCTGGTCGAGGCCGGCGGCTGGACGGACGCCGACTACGAGCCGCTCACGCGCCTCCACTTCCACGGCCTGCTCCAAACGCTCCACGCAATCGCCACCGACCGCTACCGCCAGGCCGACGTCACCGTGTATGAATCGCTGCCGGAGTCGAATTCGTCGCGTCCGAACGACTGCATCATTCGAGACGCCAACGCTTTGGACGGCCGCGCCGGTGGAGTGTTTCCAACGGACCTGATGATCAATCAGTCGCCCGGCGATCGGCTCGACCTCACATCGCAGCGCGACGGTCGGATCGTCGACGTCGGCGACCTGGAGCGCGAGCGGGGCAGACTGACAATAGACGCCGGCTCCTCGCTCGTCCTGCCCGGTCGAATCGTGTTCGCGAAAAATCTCAGTCCGGTGACGGCGGCGAATTCGCCGGTGTTCGACGGGCCGCTGGCCGCCGGCGCGACGACGATCATCGGTTCGATCGACGTCACGGATCGCGCTGCGATCGACTCGCTATCGAACATCGGCCGTTTGCCGGTGAACGTCGGTTTCGTGGCCAGCATGGAGGATGTCCGCGCACTATCGCCTGGCGAGCTGATCGAGCGCGTGCTGGCCGCCGTGTCGCGGGGCGTGCTGGCTGTGGTGGGCGACCGTGTCGACGCGTCGGTCCGCCAATACTGCGACTGGTTCAGCGTGCCGGTGCTGCGGCCGGAACAGCTCGCTATGCCCATGCTGGCCGCCTCCTACGCCGAACTGGCGGCGGAAACCTGGAACCTGTGCGAACGGCTCGACCTGTCCGCCGACCGCGGCCACATTGGCCGCAACTCATTCGCCGATCTCATCTTCTTCGCGATCGACGCCCCCGCTGACGCCGCGCGCCGGCCGGACTGGCAGCGGCTCCAGCGCGTCATGGTATCGGGCGAGACGGTATGGGAGAATGGAAAACGAACCGGCAGCAACCCGGGCGTGCTACTGCGTCGTCGCTAATTCATCAGGGTACGTTCGTGCTCAATAAGATCTGGTTTGCGCTGTTGGTGATCGGCATCGTCTACGGCTTCGCCAAAGCAAGCTGGCAAACCCTCAATCGACCGAAAAGCGCTCCGGCCTCGACCGTGGCCGGCGAACCAGATGTGCCGGCAAAAGGCCTGTCTGCTATGGGCCGCAAGCTCAACTCGGCCGTCGTTGACGCGGCCACGACGTCGGTCGAAATTTGCATCGGACTCATCGGCTTCATGGCGCTATGGCTGGGCCTCTTGAATGTGGCCAAGGACGCTGGGCTCGTCGATGCCATCGCACGGCTGATGCGGCCGCTCATGTGCTGGCTCTTTCCGGAGCTGCCCGACGGCCATCCCGCTCAAGGCGCCGTCCTCATGAACCTCTCCGCCAACATGCTCGGTCTCGACAACGCCGCCACGCCGCTCGGCCTCAAGGCGATGCGCGAGCTGCAGGAACTCAACCCCGTCAAGGACACGGCGACCAACAGCATGGCGATGTTCCTGGCTATCAACACCAGCAGCATCACGCTCGTGCCGTTCACTATTATCGGCTACCGGGCACTGAAAGGCAGCACGGACCCGGCCGCACCGATTGTCGGCACCCTGCTCGCCACGTTGGCATCCACGCTGTTCGCCATCTTTGTCACGCGCTGGTTGTCGCGGCGGAAGCGATACCAGGTCGAGTTGCCCGCAAATGGCGAAGATGCCGGCGGCTCGGCCGTCGCGAGCGGAGGCGTCGCATAATGGACGAGCTTCAGCAATCGCTCGACGTGTTCAGCCAATGGGCGATCCCAGCGACGATCCTCACTATTATCGTCTGGGCCGCCGTCAAGCGCGTGCCGATGTACGAGTCGTTCGTTACGGGCGCGAAGGAAGGCTTCGGCGTCGCCGTGATGATCATTCCCTACCTGGTCGCGATGATTCTGGTCGTGAAGGTGTTCATCGCGAGCGGCATTTTCGACGACGCCAAAGTGGCGCTGGCCGGCGGCATGCAGGCCGCCGGATTGGGCAACAACACCGATTCGCTTGACCTTGTGCCGCTGGCTTTCGTGCGGCCGCTCACAGGCGGCGGATCGCGGGCCGTGCTCCTCGAAATCTTCGACGTGCATGGGCCGGACAGCTTCGTCGGCAACACGGCTTCGATCATGATGGGCAGCAGCGAGACGACGTTTTACATCCTCATGATCTACTTCGGCTCGGTGCAGATCAAGAAAATTCGCCACACGCTCACCGCCTGCCTGTTATCGGACGTGGTCGGCGTCGTGATGGCCGTGATTCTGGGCTACTGGTTGTTTGGCGGACGGTGACACCGATGGAAATCATCAAGCCAGCCGGGCTCCGCCGTGGCGACGCGATTGGCGTGGTGGCGCCCTCCGGGCCGGTCGACCGTGAGCGGATCGACCGCGCGCTTGGGCGGCTTGCTGACCGCGGCTTTCGCACCAAGACCTACGGCGACATCTACCGTGCCGACGGCTACCTGGCCGGCGACGACGCGACTCGCGCCCGCGAATTGATGGACGCATTCGCCGATCCCAAGTCCGCGGCCGTGTGGTGTGCCCGTGGCGGATACGGCGTGGCGCGGATCATCGATAAGATCGATTTCGAGGTGATCCGCCACAATCCGAAAGTGTTCATCGGCTTCAGCGACATCAGCATTTTGCACATCGCCATTGCGCAGCGGACCGGCCTGTGTACGTTCCATGCCCCGAATCTGCAGGACGGCTTCGGCGCGGTCGACGACATGCTGCCGTCAACCGAGACCGCGCTGTGGCACGCCGTGATGGCTCGCGACGATGCGGCCGATGACATTCCCTACATATTCACTGACTTCGGTTTACATTCGCTGTTGCCCGGCATTGCAACGGGTCGATTGACCGGCGGCAATCTGGCAGTGATCTGCGGGCTGATGGGCACGCCCTACGAGATCGAAACCCGCGGCCGCGTGCTGTTCCTCGAAGACATCGACGAGCGGCTCTACCGAATCGACCGCTACCTGAAACAACTCTCGCTCGCCCGCAAGCTTCAATCCGCCGCAGCGATCCTGCTGGGCGACTTCACGTTTGACCATCGCACGCAGGAGGAGACGGACGAACGAATTGCCGAAGTCTTTAACACGTATTTCCGCGAACTGAGAATTCCAGTGTTGAGCGGCATCTCCGTCGGTCACATCCGCGAAAACCTGGCACTGCCGATGAATGCGCTCGTCGAAGTCGACGCGTATCAAAAAATCGTCAGGGTGCGCGAGCGCACGGTGAAATAGTCGTTCCGGCAAATACAGCCGCGAAGCGGCGGTCGTCAATAGCCAGGGGCGTGAGCCCCTGGCGCCCGGTCGATCCAAGCACCAAGCCCCAACGGGGCGGCAGTCGGCCCGGCCGCATCGTAACTGTCGCCCCGTTGGGGCTGCCATGTGGCGACGGCACCAATTCCAGGGGCTGACGCCCCTGGCTATTGACTTTCGGCCCGTTGGGCCTGGAAGCTTATTCGCCGGCGATCCACGCACCTCGAACGCAACCGCTCCGTGTGACCAACATCGAAGTCCCTTACGTCGGCGGGCTCGCGGCCAACAACTTCCACACAAACACGGCCAGCACCGCGCCCACCAGCGGTCCGACGACCGGAATCCAGGCATAAGCCCAATCACTGTCGCGCTTGCCCGGTACCGGCAGCAATGCGTGGGCGATGCGCGGCCCCAGATCGCGGGCTGGATTGATCGCGTAGCCCGTCGTGCCGCCCAGCGACAGGCCGATCGCGAGCACCAGCAGCCCGACCGGCAACGCCCCCAGCGTGCCCAGGCCGAATTTCATCTCTTGCGCGATCGGAAATGTAGGCCCTTCGATTTTGATCCCTGGCTCCACCGCCAGCAACACGGCCAGCACGAGCACCAACGTTCCAATCGCTTCGCTAATGAAGTTGCTCGGCGTGTTGCGAATCGCGGGCGCCGTGCAAAACGTGGCCAGCTTCGCGTCCGCATCGTCGGATACCGCGTAATGGGGCATGTAGAACAGATATACCAGTGTGCCGCCGAAGATTCCGCCCAGCATCTGTGCGATCACATAGGGCCCGGCGTCGGCCCACCCAAACTTCCCTGCCATGGCCAGGCCGACCGTTACGGCTGGATTGACGTGCGCGCCGCTGATCCCGGCGACGCACCACACCGCCACAAACACGGCCATCCCCCATCCAAACGTGATTACGATCCACCCGCCGCTACTACCCTTGGTCTTCGGCAGCACGACATTCGCCACCACGCCGTTGCCCAACAGGATCAACAGTGCCGTGCCGATGAATTCCGCAATGTGAGCCGGTTGCATTCCACGTCTCTCCTAACGGTACGAATCGGGTCGATACGCGTGGGCGATCCGCCGAAAATCTTGAATTTGATCGGCCTGCCAGGTAGCGTCCCGCTGCAGCTCGGCGGCGAGCAGCTCGGCCACGCGCGGGGCCGATGCCACGGCCGCCTCGGCGTTGAGGAACAGCGCACGCAGGCGGCGCCCAAGGACGTCCTCGAGCGAGCGTGCCATCTCGTTGCGTGCCGCCCACACGACCTGGCCGGCGACGAACGGCAATCGACTGTCGAGCGGCACGTTCCAGCCCGCAGTCGATGCGGTCAACGTCCGCACGGCCGGACCGTCGGAGCCGTAATCCTTGAAAACGCCATCCACTGCAGCGCCTGTGCTGCCGTGGACCGGCATCGTCGACGTTGCGCAGTCGCGGGCCGGCAAATCGGCAACGGCGGCGGCACGCGTCACCGCGACCTCCGCCATCCGCCGATACGTCGTCCATTTACCGCCCAGCACCGAGACGAGCTGTGAATCGGAAATCCGTACTTCGAAGTCTCGGCCGAGCTTGGAAGTATTGGTTGTCGACGCACTCTTCACCAGCGGCCGAATGCCGGCGTAAACGGCGCGAATGTCGCTCCGCTGTGGCGCCGGCGATAAGTAGGGTGCAATCGTCTCCAGCAGGAAATCGATCTCGGCCGGCAGGGCCCGCGGTTCGGTGGGCGTCGTATCGAGCGGCGTGTCGGTCGTGCCGACCACCGTGTGCTGGTGCCAGGGAATGGCGAAGATGACGCGACCGTCGGGCGTCTTGGGCACAATGAGCGCCGCCTCCCCGGGCAGAAATTCCCGGTCGAACACCAGGTGGACGCCCTGGCTCGGCGCGATCACGCTTGCCGCAGCCGGCTCATCGAGATGGCGTACGGCGTCGCTGAACGGGCCGGTCGCATTGACGACCACGCGTGCCGCCAGCCGCAGTTCCTTGCCCGTTTCAGTTTCCACGGCCACCACGCCGCGGATCTTGCCTGCTTCGCGCACCAGCTCTCGCACGGGCGCATAATTCACACACACGCCGCCGTGCTCGATCGCCGTTTGCACCAGGTTTACGAGCAGCCGCGCGTCGTCGAACGCGCCATCGAGGTATTGTACGCCGCCGCACAGCCCGCGCCGTTCGAGCGTCGGAATCGCGCTCACTGCTTCTTCCACCGATAGCCGCCGCGACGGACCGAGGCTCCACTTGCCCGACATCCATTCGTAAACCTTCATCCCGAAGCCGTAGTACACACCTTCCCACCGCGAGCGCAGCGGCACGATCGTCGGCAGCGGGTGGACCAGATGGGGCGCATTCAGTCGCAACAAACCGCGCTCGCGGAGCGCCTCGTGAACCAGGTGAAAGCGAAACTGCTGCAGATAGCGCACGCCGCCGTGGACCAGCTTCGTGCTGCGGCTCGACGTGCCCTTGCCGAAGTCGTGCGCTTCCAGCAGCGCCACCCGGTATCCGCGTGATGCTGCGTCGACCGCGATGCCCACACCCGTCGCCCCGCCGCCGATCACGACGAAGTCCCACGGCCGGTCGTCGCCCGCCAACCGTTCGAGCTGCGATTCACGTTTGAAATCACTTGCCGAGTTCATTGGTGATTGCTCGCATAAGAACATAGCCCGGACATCTTGGCCGGATTCGAAAATATCAATGGCCTGATCCAGCCTCGTTCACTGATCGGCAATCGACCCAAGATGGGTCGGCTATGTTTTTCGCGGAAATGTTATCCTTCGTGTACCCACTGCCGCGACCGCTCGACCGCCTCGTTCCAGCGGGCCCGCAGCTTGGCCGCGCGATCGGCCGACATCTGGGGATCGAACCGGCGCTCGATCTGCACGTGCGAAGCGATGTCGTCGCGGCTCTGCCACACGCCGGCCGCCAGCCCCGCGAGATAGGCCGCACCCAAGGCCGTCGTTTCCGTCACCTTCGGCCGCAACACGGGCAGTTGCAGAATATCGGCCTGAAACTGCAGCAGCAAATCGTTGCGCGTCGCGCCGCCGTCGACGCGCAGTTCCTCTAGCGAGCTGCCCGCGTCGCTCCGCATGGCGTCGACCAGGTCGGCCACCTGAAACGCGATGCTATCGAGCGCGGCCCGTGCGATGTGGGCCGCCGTCGTGCCGCGGGTGATGCCGATGATCGCGCCGCGGGCGTACGGATCCCAATGAGGCGCTCCCAGCCCCGCGAACGCCGGCACGAGGAACACACCGTCGCTATCGGGCACACTTTTGGCCAGTCCTTCGACTTCGCCCGACGATTTGATGATCCCCAGCCCATCTCGCAGCCACGCCACCACCGCCCCGCCGACGAACACGCTCCCTTCCAGCGCGTACTCAGTCTGGCCATCGACCTTCCACGCTACGGTCGTCAGCAATTTGTTTTTCGATGCGACCGGCTGCGTGCCAACATTCATCAGCATGAAGCAACCAGTGCCATAGGTACACTTGGTTCCGCCGCTCGTGAAGCAGGCCTGGCCGAACAATGCCGATTGCTGGTCGCCGGCGACGCCACGAATCTTTGCCCCGGCCAACGCTTCGGGATCGAACACTTCGCCGAAATCGCCGCTCGACGGGCGAATCTCCGGCAAGATCGACTGAGGCACACCCAGGCACTCTAGCAGCTCATCGTCCCACTGCCCGGTGTGGATATTCATGAGCAAAGTTCGAGACGCGTTCGATATGTCGGTGACGTGCAGCCCGCCCGTGAGCCGATAGATGAGCCACGAATCGACCGTGCCGCAAGCCAGTTTTCCGGCGTCGGCGGCCGCCCGCGCTCCGGCCACATTCGCCAGCAGCCAGGCGATTTTCGTCCCGCTGAAATATGGGTCGAGCAACAGGCCCGTCTTCTCGCGGACCATCGGCTCACTGCCCGCGGCACGCAACCGATCACATTCGCCGGCCGTGCGGCGATCCTGCCACACGATGGCCGGATGGATCGGCTTGCCAGTGGACCGGTCCCAGACGACGACTGTTTCGCGCTGGTTTGTGATCCCCACGGCCGCGACATCAACGGCCTTCAAGCCGGCCGTCGCCAGCGCTTCGCCGGCCACGTCGCGCTGCGTCGTCCAGATTTCCTCCGGATCGTGTTCCACCCAGCCCGGCTGGGGATAATGCTGCTTGAACTCGCGCTGCGCGACGGCCACAATGGCGCCCGAGCTGTCGAAAACAATCGCCCGGGACGACGTCGTGCCCTGGTCGAGGGCCATCAGAAAAGTCATGCCAAGCTCCGCCTCAACAATACCCGGTCAATGGAAAATCGACCGCCGTAGTGTCCGGCGCAGAGCGATGCGCGTCAATCTCGCATTGGCGTGGACCTGTCCCCAAACTAGTTGCGCGGAGTAATCTCCACGCGCAGGCCGTCAGACCATTTTTTGTCTTCGTCCGTGTAGTAGAGATACGTCCGGCTGGCGGGGCCCGTGTAGTTGCCGGGGATCGCCGCCAGCACGCTGATCGGCAGCTCGACCGACTCGCCGGCCGCGAGCGACCGCCAGTACAGCACCAAGTCGCGACCCAGCACCTCGTACGTCGCAATCTTGCCGGCTTTCACTAGCTCCTTGAGATGATCGTGCCGCACTTCCAAACCGCCCGGGATGCCGATGATCGCAATCGGGCTCGGCACGACCTCTTGCGTCCGGTTGACGACCTGCACCCGCGCCTCGGTCAGCTCGCCTTCCGTAGCCTTCGTATCGGCGAGTGACACGGATAGATCGAGCTTGCAATCCTCCGACGAATCGGGTTTGGTGGCAAAGTAGTTCACTGCGAACGAGATCGGCATCTGTGAGCCGCCCGTCATGTGCACCTCAACCTGATGCCGCCCGGGCGTGAGCAACTTGACGAAGTCCGGCAATTCAATAGCCCCGGACGTCTCCGGTGTGAACTCGATCGGCACACCAATTGCCTCGCCGTCGACCACCAACTGCAGCGCCCCCGCCGCTTGCGGCTTAGCGCGCGCCCGGTCGTACGCCGTAATCGCCCGCAGCGCGAGCACCGTCGATTGCGTCGACCCGAACCGCCCCCCCTTGCAGGCCTCGGCTAAAAACTTCATCCCCTTCTCGACCTGCGGAGCATACTTGGCATCATCGAGCCACGCCAACACGGCCAGCGCCGTCGTCTCAATCGCCAGTGCATCGCCGCTGCTACCCACGACGCTCACCGTCGCGCGGCAGAGCGAGCCATCCGCCTCTTGCCGGCCGGCCAGCTTGTCGAGCAATTGGGCCCAACCATCGTTGTCCCCGGCCGCGTGCAGCACGTTGGCTGCCAGTGCGATCACATACGTATTCTCCGTGCTCTTGGCCGCCTCGCGAACCCAATTGACTTCGGTCGTGAAGTCGCCCTCTGCACACGCTTGCTGCATGGCCCACGTGTTGTACGTGTTGGCCACTTCGGCGTCGGGCAGCCACGTGTGCAGCGTGTTGGTCTTCCGCGCGAACCCGCCCTTGCCGTCGCGCTGCGCGAGGAACCACTTCCGCGTGCGCTCGAGCATCTGCGGATCGACGTTCCGCACCCGGGCCATGTCGGTGAATTCCAACAGTCCGTAGGCGGTGAGTGCGTCGTGGCCCGGATCGGCGCCGAACCACTCGTAGCCGCCGCCCTTCGATTCAAAGCCGGTCAGCCGTGCGTAACCCCGTTCCAAAATCTCCGCGCTCTTTTCCACCAGCGACGGATCGACACCCTGGTGGTCCAGGAAATACTGCTGCGCCATGATCAATGGATAGACCGTGCTGCTGGTTTGCTCGAAGCAGCCGGACGGCTCCTGGATCAGCCGCGCGAGCGCTTCGGTCATGCTCGCCAGCGGAGTCGGATACACAACCGCCTTGGCCGTGATGCTGCCGGCGACTACGGTCTCCGGAATTTCGACCTGGTGATAGACCACGCCGCCGGCTTCGATCAGCCCGCCGCTGCCGCGCTCGACCGGGAAGCCGAGCGGCTTCACCGTCATCGTCCGCGTGACGTTGTCGGCGTACGTCCCGGCCTCGGCGGCAATCGCGATCGGCACGACGCCATACGATTCGCCGATCGCCATTCGCACCAGGTGTCGCACGCGTGCGTCGGCCGGCAACGACACGCTTTGGCTCTTGGCCGCATCGCCCGTCGTAAACGGCGAGGAAACGTCGATCGACGCCTGCAACGATTCATCCGTGCCATTGACCAAACCAACGGGCGCGAGCACCAGGTCGCCGCTCGTTACTTCCAAGGGCAGCTTCGGCTCGACGTAGAACGGCTCAACCGATTCGATCGTCGTCGTGGCTCCACCCAGTGCACCGCCGCCAGTGAACGCATCGGCAAAGACGCGGAAGCTGGTCACGGCGTCGTTGAGATCGAACTCGACCGTCGCCTGGCCTTTGTCGTCCGTCTTCAGGCCGGCGTGCCAGAACAGCGTCTCGGCGAAATCGGTACGCTCGCCCGGTTGCCGCTCGGGCCGCACGTGGTGAGCGAACACCCGAACGGCAGGGAAGTCGCTGCGGATGCTGCTGGCAAACCGTCCTCCGGCCACTTTCTTGGCGAAAAACTGCTGGGCCGGTTCCTCCGCGGCCAAATCAAGCGCATCTCGCAACTGTTTGCGATCGCCGACTTCCGATTCAGCAGACATCGGCGGAGTCGCGGCCGGTGGCGGAACCTCAAGGCCCACCAGAGCCGCTGCATCAGCGGGTATCGCGCCAGCCGCCGCCACCGGCCCGTTCGCAACTTCCGCCAATTCGCGGACTCTGCCGTCATTCAGCGCTCCATTCGCATCGTCTTCAAACTTGCCGGCGTCCAAAAAATCTACGGCGACTGCGCCGCGTGGTGCCTCAAGCCTTTCCTTTTCGCGCGGAATTCTGTCGTCCGCGGCCCAGGCAGCACCGAATTGAATTCCCCCGCCAAATCCGGCGCCGCTGCGTGTCATCACTTCTTCTCGCGTCAGCATTCGCAGCGCGAGCATCCGCCGGGCGATGTCGCCGTTCGTTTGCACGAACTTCGGCAAATCGTACAACGCGAATCGCCGCCAACCTTGCGTGCCGAGCAGCAGATCGACCGCCGCCGGCGCCTGCTCATTCTTGGGATCCAAGTAAATCTGCGCGTCGGCCAGGTCTTTCACATCCGTCTCCAAGAGCACCATCACCGGTAACCGAGGCGCGGCCTCACGCCGTTCGATCATCTCGAGCACGCTGTCGTCGGTAACTGCCAGCCCGACCACGGCGCTCATCGGCTTGCCAGTCTCGTCGGTCGCGGTGAGCGTGAGCGTCGCCTTGCCGCCGGGCACGTAACGTGACCGATCGGCCTTGATGTCGATCCGCACGTCGCGCCGCGGACGCGAAAACACGAGCCGTTCGGCCAGCGGCGTGCCCTTCGCATCCCGCACCGTTGCCACCAGCACGCCATCCGCCTCGCCGGCCGACAGCGAAAACTCCGTCGTCTCACCGGCGGTCAGCTTCAATTCCCGCCGGCTCAGTTCCTGCGCGCGTTTGCTCAACGTGATCGACACGCTCACGTTGGTGGCGCTTGCCAATTGCAGTCGCACGCTGTCGCCTGAAACATCGTCCAACGACGAGAACACGAGCCCTTCCCGCTTCACGGCCAGCAGCGGATACGTCGAGCCGATACCTGCCGGCTCGGTGATCTTCAGCGTGTACTTGCCGTCCGCCTGCGGCGTAAACGTAAATCGCCCGCGGCCTTCGTGCTCGCTGCTGAATGTGGCGACCTCTTTGCCGTCCGCGTCGACGACCACGCCCGCCAGGTCGGCTGGCTTCCTGGCCGGCGTGAACGCCTCGAAATACACGCGATTCGGCAGGCCCGCCACCAGGTCGCCGCCTTCCGGATAAATCGACAGGTCGACCGTCTGCAACAGGATCGGAATCGTCTTCGTGGCCGTTTCGACCACGCCGCCGTCTTCGATCACCATTGCGAGCGAACCCTCTCCGCGAGCAATTTCCGCCGGCAGCGCGAACCGCGCCACGCAGCGGCCGCCGCTATCGACCCTGGACTCGCCGCGAAACGCCTCCACGCCATCCACACGGGCGACGATCGTCACCTTAGCACCGGCCGGCACGCCGCCTTCGGCCCGCGTCACCTCTAGCGTCCCAACCACCTCATCTGCCGGGCCATAACCATCGCGCAAGAACTTGATCTGGCTCCGCAAGCGCGGCGGCCGGTAGGCGCGAATGTCGAACTTCCGCTCCGACGGCGCATCGCCCGTCCACGGCTGCGAAACCTTGACCGTGTACTGTCCGCCCGCCTGATTTTCGGGGATCGTCCACTCGAACCCGAGCACGCTATTCTCCGTTGGCGAGACGCCGGACGCGACGACGTCCCCTTTCGGACCGGTGATCTCGATCGTTGACGACACTTCACTCGGCAGCGGCTTATTCGAGATGGCGTGAAGTGTGACGCCGCGGACATAGACGTGCTCGCCGGGACGATAGATCGGTTTGTCGGTCGAGACATGCGTGAGATAGCGTTCCGTCCCGCCGAGCGTGGTGGTCAAATCTGAGGGTTTCGCCGCTGGCGCTGCTGGGGCCGGTGCGGCCGGTGCCGCCGGCTGCGCCGTCGCCATCTGCCAGACCACCGCCAAAGTTGCCAGACCAAGCGCGCACGCCAAGAGCCTCTTCCGGGTCGTCATCGTCCGGTCCTCCAGAAATAGGGGCCGAGGCGAAACCGACCAGGATCCGGCCGGAACCCTCGCGCCCATTGCCTGCGACCATAGACGCTCGCCGCCACCGGGAAGTTCCAGGATTCCCGTAGCGGAATTCGCAAGAATTCAGAAGGCACTGGAAGTATTGAAACTTCCGCTACACCCTTCTAATGCTCGGCGATGCAATACAGATGCTTGTCGCCGCGGATGAAGATTTCCCGGCCCACGATCGCCGGCGAGGCGTCGATCGTTTCGTCCAGCGGATTCCGCGCTAGCACTTCGAAATCCGGGTCGTGCTTGATCACGACCGTCATGCCTTCGCGACTGGGAATGTAGATGCGGCCGGCCGCCCCGACTGGCGACGCATACAGCGTGTTCTGATCGGGCAGTCGCTCCTGGTCGATCAGCACCTTGCCGGTCTTGGCCTCCAGCGCCGAAAGAATCGCGTTCCGCCCCTTGGTGAAATACAGCACGTCGCCATACAAGATGGGCGACG
>JBIOWO010000235.1:0-25050 GCA_044868555.1 Lacipirellulaceae bacterium
TTCGACACGCCAGTCGTTATTCTCGGCACACTTTCGCAACGCCCTGACCAATTTTCTAGTGGTCAATTTGTAGCCAAGCCCTACCATTACGGACAATTGCTCCGTAAAATTGAAGGCTTGCTGGCCGCCGCGTGACGGCGACCGGTCAGGCTCTTCCTCTTTGGACGCCCGTGCCTTGTGCGCTGGCTCGCCCACGGAGAATTCTTATCGTGCCATCGTTGTTTGTGATTCAAGGCCGCGATCAGGGAGCGCGGTTCCGGCTCGACGAGCCGGCCGTGACGATCGGTCGCGGCGCGACGAACGGCGTGCAGCTGCACGACACCGAAATCTCGCGCGAACATGCCCAGTTGACGCGCCGCGGCGACGTCGTCGTCGTTCGCGATCTGGGCAGCTCCAATGGCACGTTCGTCAACGGCCATCAGGTCAAGGAAATAGAGCTGGCCAGCGGCGATCAACTGCAGCTCGGCCGCACGCTGCTGCTCTACACCGGCGTGACCGAAGGCCGCTTCGAGGACCTGGCCGACAAGATCAACATCGTCGCCCGCAATGCCGAGGATGACGGCTCGCGGATCGTGCACTCGATGGGCCAGGCCGAGGGCAGCGAGATCCTCACGCCGCCGATCGATGAGACGCAGTCGCCCTGGCTGGCCCGCGCGCGCAGCAATCTGCAGATCATGTACCGCACCGCGCTGGCGGTGAGCCACACGCTCGACATCGACCAGTTGCTGGCCCGCATCATGGACATGATCTTCGAGTGGGTCGATGCGGACCGCGGCTGCATCATGCTCAAGGACCTCGATACGAGCCAACTGGTGCCCAAGGTCCGCCGGCATCGCCGGGGGATTCAAAGCGAAGAACGCATCACGATCAGCCAGACGATCCTCGATTATGTCGTCGATCGGCACGAGGGCGTGCTTACGTCGAACGCCCGCGACGACGACCGCTGGGACGCCGCCAAGAGCATTTTGCGGATGGGTGTGCGGGAGGCAATCTGCGTGCCCATGCAAGGCCGGTACGACCTGGTCGGCGCGATTTACATCGATACGTCGCTCACACCCGCGCGAATCCTGCAACAAGGTTCGGCCAACAAGTTCACACAGGAACACCTGAAGTTGATGATCGCCATTGCCCACCAGGCGGCGCTGGCGGTCGAGGACACGTCCTACTACAAGGCGATGGTGCAGGCAGAGCGGCTCGCCGCCGTCGGCCAGACGATCGCCTCGCTCTCGCACCACATCAAAAACATCCTGCAGGGCGTCCGCGGCGGCAGCTACCTGATCGAAATGGGCATGAAGGATCAGGCCAAGGCGCTGGCCGGCGATGAACCAAACGTCGAGGCCGTTAAGAAGGCCGTCGGCATCATGCGCAAGGGCTGGGGCATCGTCGAAAAGAATCAAGAGCGCATCTCGGCGCTAGTGATGGACATGCTCACGTTCAGCAAGGAACGCGAGCCGGTGCCCGAGCCGGCCAACCTCAATGAGCTCACGGCCGACGTAATCGAGCTGATGAAGTCCCGCGCGGCCGAAGACAAGGTCGAGCTGGCGTGGTTGCCCGCGCCGACCATGCCCACGTTGATGTTCGATCCGGAGGCCATGCACCGGGCAATCCTCAACGTCGTCACTAACGCCATCGACGCCTGTCTGGAAGCGGAGCAACGCCGGGTCGAAGTTTCGACACAATACAGCCACTCTGAGAAGATGGCCCGCGTACAAGTGGTCGACAACGGCAGCGGCATCGAGGCGGACGATCTGGAGCGAATCTTCGGCGTGTTCGTATCGCGCAAAGGCGGGCGCGGCACGGGCCTCGGACTGCCGGTGAGCCAGAAAATCCTGCAGGAGCACGGCGGCCGGATTCGCGTCGAAAGCCAGGTGGGCAAAGGCAGCCGCTTCACGCTCGAATTCCCAGCCGCGACGCCGCACGCGTCGGCCGGCGACCCGCCCGCGCACGTCCGCGGCAGCACCACGATCGAACACCCGATCGCCGACAGCTCTCACATCAGCGGTGCACTGTAGCAGGTTAGCCCGGCCATCCTGGCCGGGTTGGGGGTCGGAGTCTTAAACCCGCGTGGTAAAAGTGAGATGCTCGTAGTACGACGGGTAAAAAAAGAGAGAAGTCGCCACGACTTCCAACCCCTTCACTTGGACTAGCCGAAGGGGTCGGGAGTCGAGGCAGCAGACCATACGCGACATTTCCACCAGCGCCTGGCCTGCGCAATTAGGAGGCCGGATTGACGACTCCCGACCCCCACACACCGTCGCCCTTCCTCTCTGCCGACGACCTTCGGGCACGCACCTTCGTCCGCCACGCGGAAATCCGCGACACGCTCGACTCCACAAACGACCGGGCCGCCGAACTGGCCCGCGACGCAGATATCGAGCTGCCCGCACTGGTGGTCGCCCGCCTGCAAACGGCCGGCCGCGGCCGCGGCACCAATAAATGGTGGTCGGCGGACGGCGCCCTCGCGTTCAGCCTGCTGATCGATCCCGCGACCCACGGCATCGGCATCGCCAACTGGCCACAGCTCTCCCTGACAACTGCCGTCGCCGTGTGCGACGCGGTGGAAGCCGGGAGCAAGGAGCGAGGAGCACGGAGCGAAGGCCAGCTTCCGACGCCTTGCTCCCCGCTCCCCGCTCACTGCTCGATCAAATGGCCCAACGACGTACTCGTCGACGGCCGCAAGATCGCTGGCATTTTGCTCGAGTCTCCCGGCGGCATTTCGCCGGCGAAGGATCGTCTCGTCATTGGCGTCGGCGTGAACGTGAACAACTCCTGGCGAAATGCGCCTCCCGACGTCGCAGCGAGCGGCGTCGCACTCTGCGACATCGTAAACGGTCGATATGACTTGCAGGAGTTGCTCATCACGCTGCTCTGCGCAATCGCTGACCGCATGGATCAGCTTCGCTCCGCGGACACCCGCCTCGCCACTTCGTGGCAACGGCTCAATCAACTAACCGGGCAAAATGTCGTCGTTGACAACCATGGCCAACTCGTCGCGGGCCGCTGTGCGGAAATTGCGGCGGACGGCGCTCTGGTGATCGACACTTCGCTCGGTCCGCGGCGCTTCAGCAGCGGCTCCGTTCGCCCCGCATAGCGGTCGATTTATACGCGGGCGGCAAACTACCGGGCCTGATTTTGTCTTTTTGACTAGAATGTAAAAAGTGACGGTCCTTCGTCACTGGTCCGGGCACTACCAGCACAGACTCGAACGGAAATTTCAGCACGGCGCCGTACGGCAAAAAATACGCATGGGTCAAACTGCGATCACCCGAGCGGCAGCCACTGCGATCCTGGTCCTAACCGTGGCGACGTCCGTCAACGGCGCAACCTATTTCGCGCATCCCGACGGCGCGATCACCGGCGGGTTGCGGTGGGATGCCGCGCCGCGAACGATCGGCGGCAACGAGCGCTCCCTGGACGGCGGCCTGCGATATTCCTTGCAGGGCGGCTCGTTCGAGGCCTACCGCGATCTCATTCCCTGGTTCGGTACGCCGCCATCCGCGGCCACTTTCCAACTGGCCGTCGAACAGGCCTTCGCCGCCTGGGAGTCGACGGACCCGGTCACAGGCCTCGGCACCGCCGTATATTTCGTCGCCGATCTGTCAACTACCGTCATCGGTTCGGAAAACTTCGACGAAGGAAATCCGAATGGCGCTGAAATCGACCTGCTGGCCATCGACGGCGGTTTCAACGGCGGAGCGCGGACGTTTTTCGATGGGGCCGGGTCGACAGTGACGCTCACGTCCGGAACGCCGAATTACGCAGGCTCTCCAGCCATGACCGGCGCGGATATCACGATCAACATCGTCCCCGGAACTGTGTTTACGCTCGACGTGTTCCGGCGCTTGCTGACGCACGAAATCGGTCACGCGCTTGGCTTGGGCGACGTTGACATTGCCTTCGAGGACGAGCCGATTCAATTCGTCGACGACAATTACAATGGCGCCACGAGCGCCTCCGCGCTGGCGACGCTCACGAACTCTTGGGCGCTCTCGGTCAATCCGTTGAACCCGGCTGCCTCGCCACTATCCATCTACAACGTCCCCCACGCCGATCCCGGCACCACGACCCCCGGCGTCGACATTTTGATGGAATCGAACAACCTGGGCATCTCGCCGTCGAATCCAACAACGAACCTCGTCCCGCTGCGAAACGACGACTACGGCATGCGCCAATTCCTTTATCCGTCGCTCACATTCGATTACCAGCCCGGAGATTTCAACCACGACGGCACGGTCGACGCAGCCGACTACGTCACCTGGCGGGATGGATTAGGCAGCACGTTCGTGGAGACCGACTACATCGTGTGGCGGGCTCATTTCGGCAACGGAACCACGGCGTCCGGCGTGGCTCGCAGCTTCGCCGCTGCTCCGGAACCGAACTCACTGGCGATATTAATCGCGGTTCTGCCGGTGTTGACCGCGGCTGCCACAGCGCGATCAGCTTCGATACCCAGCTGGCGCACCGACGAACGGGTTCGTCCGCTTCTCATGGCCGGTCGTGGTTTCCGGGCCGTGGCCGGGTAGGACTATTGTGTCGTCGGGCAGCGTGAAAAGCTTGTTGTGGATCGCACTTCTAAGCGCGTCGAAGTCGCCGTCGGGGAAATCGGTGCGGCCGATGCTGCCGTTGAATAGCACGTCGCCGCCGAATAGCCGCCATGGCTCACTCTGTCGGCAGAGGAACACGACGTGGCCGCACGAGTGGCCGGGCGCTTGGTAGACGTCGAAATCGAGTCCGGCCGCACTGAATCGCTCTCCTTCGCGCACCGTCCGGTCGGCCGGCGGGCTCAACAGGTTCACACCAAACGGGGCCGACAGATTCAATTCCGGATTCGTGAGCTTTTCGGCATCGCCCGCGCCAATGACGAGCGGGCACTTGGGCCAGCGACGTTTGAGCGCGGAGTTGCCGGCAATGTGATCGCTGTGGCCATGGGTGCATAGGATGGCAGCCGGGGTCAGACTATGCTGATCGAGATAGTCGAAAACTGCGTCCGGCTCAAACCCCGGATCGAAAACGACGCAGTCCGCCCGCCCGGCAAGATGGGCGATATAGGTATTTTCCTCGAACGGCGCCGATACGATGCAGCCGACCGTTAGACCCGATTCTGACACGGCCCAACCTCCCTTCCGTCGACAAGTCGCGTCGTCTAGGATATTTCCTGCGGTTGGAGTGGCTGCGGAAAGTTCCGCGCCTAGCTCCAGCCGCTAAGGATTGTAGTGGTTCGGCTGAATCGGAGCGAGTGTCGGCGGCGTCCGGCCACCCGTTCCACGACCGAACCGAATGGATTCGCCCCTGCCCCAATCTCCTACCTCCGCCACTCGATTGCCCGTTGCCACTCCGTGGCGGATCGCCTGCCAGGAGGCCCCTATCATGTTGACGATGATCACGCCCCGCCGCCTGACCTACGCTGTATCCACCGTCGTTGCCGCGCTTGTTGCGTTCGCAACGTGCCCGACCGCCTGGGGCCAGGAACAAAGTCAACTATCGGAACCGGTCTTCCGTGTGGCGAGCGAAACGGCGGGCCAGCCCGCGGCTCCAGCCGCCCAAGTCGCCACCGCGACTCCCCAGCCGGCCGCGACCCCGCGTTCGCCATTCGACCTGACGAGGCGGGGAGAAGAGCACCCACTCGCGCCGTTCGTTCGCGTTTGCAAGAGTAGCCTGGAGAATGTCGACCAGAACATCCGCGACTATTCCTGCACGCTCGTGAAGCAGGAGCGGGTCGACGGCGACTTGGTCGAGCCACAACACATCGCCATGAAAGTTCGCCAACAGCCGTTCGGCGTCTATATGAGGTTCCTGAAACCGTACCAGGGCCGCGAGGTGTTGTATGTCGATGGTCAGAACAACAACGAAATGTTCGTCATGGAAGCTGGTTGGAAGCGCACGCTCACCGGCAAGATGAGCTTTGCCCCGGACAGCGCGATGGTGATGCGCGGCCAGAAATACCCAATCACTCGCGTCGGCATCCGCAATCTCCTCGCTCAGTTGATCAAATACAGCGAGGCAGACATGCAATACCAGGAAAGTGAAGTGACCAGTAACCCGGACATCAAGATCACCGGCCGCTCGACGACGATGGTCCAGATCGTCCACCCGACTCCGCGGCAGAACTTCCGGGCGCACATCTCGCGCGTATTCTTCGACAACGAGCTGCGTGTGCCGATCCACTACGACTCGTTCCTGTGGCCGGACAAACCCGGCGGGCAGCCGCCGCTCGAGGAGAGCTACACCTACGCCAACCTGAAACTCAACAACGGCTACACGGCCCGAGACTTCGACTCGGAGAATCCGGAAATCTTCCGGCCGTAAGGCAGGGAGCTAGGAGCAGGGAGTAAGAAAGCACTCCAACTCCTTGCTCCCCGTATCTAGTACGCATTCCGTTGCGACGCGACCACGAGCAGCGTTTTGCACAGGATCTTGAGGTCCATCCAGAACGACCACTCACGGATGTATTGGTGATCGCAGGCGACGCGCTGCTCCATCTTTTCGAGCGTCTCGGTTTCGCCGCGGTAACCGCTCACTTGGGCCAGCCCGGTAATGCCGGGCTTCACTTTGTGTCGCAGCATGTAGCCCTCGATCAGCGAGCGGTACTGCTCGTTGTGGGCGTTGGCGTGTGGGCGGGGGCCGACGAGCGACATGCTGCCTTCGAGCACGTTGAAGAGCTGCGGCACCTCGTCCAGCGACGTGCGGCGGAGAATCGCGCCGACCGGCGTGATCCGGTTGTCGCCCCGCGTGGCCTGCTGCACGGCCGGGCCATCGTCGCAACAGGTCATCGTGCGGAACTTCCACACTTGGATCTCGCGGCCGTCCAGGCCGTACCGGCGTTGACGGAAGAACACGGGGCCGGGCGACGTGAGTTTGATCGCCGCGGCGATCACAAACATCGGCACCGCCGCGGCGGCAATCATGAAGCTACCCAGCACGACGTCGACCGTCCGCTTCAGCAGGCCGTCAGCGCCATACAGCGGATTCTCGAACACGCTCACGGCCGGCAGGCCGTTGACGTTCGTCCAACGGGCGTGGAGCAATTCGAACACGAAAAAGTCGGGCACGATGTAGACGCTGGCCGTGGTATCGGCCAGCTTCGCGAGCACGTCGCGAATCCGTCCCTCGGCCCGCATTGGAAAGGTGATGTAAACGATGTCGACGACGCCGCGGCGGGCCCGCTGGACCAGCTCGTCCAGGTCGCCGACTCGCGATCCGACCTCATTCGGCAAGTCGGTGGTCCGCTCAGTGGGTCGGTCGTCGTAAAAGCCGGCCAGCCGCAGTCCCATTTCCGGCGCCCGCTCGATGTTGCGAGCAAGTTGAATTCCCAGTTCATTCACGCCGCAGACGGCGTAGCTACGGGTGTTGAAGCCGTGGGCCCGCAGGCGTTGTTGAACCTTTCGCAGCACGACGCGCGTGGCTACCATGAGTGCGGGCGTCGTGAACACCCAGATCAATTTCGACGCGTAGGAAAAGTCGGCGTTGTACTTCGTCACCAGACCGATGCCGAGCAGGACCGGCACAGAGTAGGCCCAGGTCAACAGCACGCAACTGATTTCGCGGCGCAGCCGGCTGCCGCGCCAACTGCGATACAAGCCGCTGAACTCGGCGGCGACGTGAAAAACCAGGATCGTGGCCGCGGCAATTGCCAGCAAGCTCGGCAGGCCGACTTCGTCGGTGTGGCGCAGGGCCAAATTGACCGTGAGGCAAATCGCCGCCGCATCGAACAGCCGGTGCAGGCTATAGATGAGCGAATCGTGAAATGAAATCCCTCGGCTGACTGGCGACATACTTCCCCGACCCTCCTTCTGCGTTGCCCGCTGCCCCGGCCCAGAATGCAGCAGCCCGCGTGCCGCCACCCCGGCGATTCCCGCCAAGGCCCGTCCGCTCCCAGTTTTCCGGCCGATTTCGCCGAAGGTCGGTTTATTCCGCTGGCTGTGATAGTCGCCTTGTTGCGTTTTCGCCACACCGTAGCCTCCGCCCGCGCTGCGGCCGGTCAACACTCGCTAACGCCGCAATTCGCGGAACCTTTCGGCATCCTGCACGTCAAAGCCTTTGGATCACGCACCCCGGACGTTCGACGACTCCACGGCACGATGGCCGGCCGCCAAAATCAGGTGGACCAAATCGTGGGTCCGCCCGTACAACAAGGGGCAGAAAAAACGTTCGCAGCACCCGCCGTCGCACTCGCTTCGCTCCAGCCTCGAAGGAACCTCATCATGCTTCGTTTTGGTAAGATCGGCATGGCCGGTTGGCTCGTTGCACTCGCGCTCGTCGGCTGGTCGCTGCGAGCGCTGGCACAGAACCGATCGACTCCGGAGCTCGCCCCGTTGATGAAGACGTACAACGACGGCAACTACAAGGACGCCTACGACGGACTCCGCAAGCTCGCGCTGACGAAGGAGACTGCGTCCACCGATTTCTCCCGGATCATCGACACGGCGATCAATTGCCTGCAGCAGCTTAATCGAGTCGACGAGATTGACGAGTTTCGCGAGGCGGCCGTCGCCGCCCATCCGAACGATTGGCGGCTCCTGATGGCCGTCGCCCAATCGTACCTCAGCATCGATCATCACGGCTTCATGATCGCCGGCGAGTTCCACCGCGGGCAGCACCGCGGCGGCGGCAAGCTCATGAACGCTATTGCGCGCGACCGCGTCCGCGCGTTGCAACTTTTTCTGCAAGGGATGAAGGCAGCCGAGCCGGCCAACGAAAAAGTTGACCACTCGCAGCTGCTCAAGCAATTCGCCGACGCGATTATTTTCAACAACGACGGCTCGCAGGCCTGGCGGCTGCAGGCGCTCACCGACCTCAACACGCTGCCCGACTACGAAGCGGGCTGGGGATACTACGGTGGCCAGGCGCAAGGGGCGCCGGTCGATGCCGAGGGAAATCCGATTTACTACACGGTTCCCGCTACTTGGGACACGGCCAAGAGTGACGGCGAGCGCTGGCGGTGGGTCCTCGAAACGATGGTCGAGTGGCACCCGGCCCGCCGCAACGAAGAGCGGATGTTGCGGGCCCAGTTTCTCCGCGGCCAATTCGGCGTCGAGACGCTGGCCGAGTTCGGCATCTGGCTCCGCGGCGACGCGGCCGATGATGCGCAAAACAAAACCGGCACGTGGGCGCTCGACACGCTCGGCGATGACGAAACGATCGCCCGGCTGGCTACCGGCATCAAGCGCTTCAAGCTGCCGGACGACCAGAATTTCATCAAGCTCGATCAGGCGGTTGCAACTTCTACAACGCCAGCTGGGCAACGCGACTTCGTGCTGCCGGCCATCCGTGATCTGGCCACGGCGTTCGCGAACCGCCGCCAATATCCGCGGGCGGCCGACTACTGGCGGATGGCCATCGAGCGCGACACGGACGCAAACGTCCGCCAGAACGACCAGCAGCAGCTGGATCAGATCATTGGCAACTGGGGTCAATTCGAGAGCGTGATGACGCAGCCGGCCGGGCAAGGGACAACGGTCGAGTTCCGCTTTCGCAACGCAAAGCGCGTCGATTTCGTGGCGCACGAAATCAACGTCCGAAAGCTGCTCGACGACGTGAAGGCCTACCTGAAGTCAAATCCCAGGCAGCTCGATTGGCAGAAGATCAACATCTCGGAGATCGGTTACCGGCTCGTCCAGGAGAAACAAGAGCAATACGTGGGCAAGGAAATGGCCCGCTGGAGCCGCGAGCTTGAGCCGCGCGACAAGCATTTCGACCGCCGGATCACCGTGGCGACGCCGCTGCAAAATGCCGGCGCCTTCCTAGTTACCGCCAACGTGCAGGGCGGCAACACGTCGAAGATCGTGTTGTGGCTGGCCGATACGGCAATCGTCCGCAAGCCGATGCCCGACAAGTCTTTCTATTACGTCGCCGATGCCGTGACCGGCGCACCAATCGCCGGCGCCAATGTCGAATTCTTCGCCTACCGCCAGCGGCACCTCGATGGCAATAACTACCGGGTCGAGACGAAGAACTTCGCCGAGAAGTCCAATACCGAAGGACAGGTGTTCCTGCCGCTTCCGGACAACAAGGCCGACAATCAGTTCGGCAATTACCAATGGGTAACCGCCGCCACGACGCCGGCCGGCCGGCTGGCCTACCTTGGCTTCCACAATGTCTGGCGGGCCGAATACCACGACGCGCAATACAACGAGACCAAGACGTTCGGCATCACCGACCGGCCCGTGTACCGCCCCGGCCAAAACGTCGAATTCAAATTCTGGATCCGCCAGGCCCAGTACGACACGTACAATCAGCCCGCACCCGAACAATCGCAGTTCGCTCACCAATCGTTCGTGATCGAAATCCAGAACCCCAAGGGCGAGAAGGTCTACACCGAAACGCTCACGTCCGACAACTATGGCGGCATCGCCGGCAAATTCACGCTCCCCGCCGACGCCACGCTCGGTGCTTACAGCGTGCAGGTCGTCAATCGGGGCGGTATTTCATTCCGCGTCGAGGAATATAAGAAGCCGGAGTATGAGGTGACGGTCGAAGCGCCGAGCGAGCCCGTGATGCTCGGCGAAAAAATCACGGCCACGATTCGCGCGAAGTACTATTTCGGCTCGCCCGTCACCAGCGCCACCGTCAAATACAAAGTGATGCGCTCGGAGCACACGTCCCGCTGGTACCCGCCCGGTCCGTGGGACTGGCTTTACGGCCCTGGCTACTGGTGGTTCGCGTACGATTACGATTGGTACCCGGGCTTCCGCCTGTGGGGCTGTTTCCGGCCGGCGCCGTCGTGGTTCTGGCGGCAGCCCGTGCAGCCGGAAATCGTTGCCGAACGCGAGGTACCCGTCGGCCCCGACGGCACCGTGACGGTCGAGATCGACACATCGCTGGCAAAAGCAGTCCATCCCGATCAGGACCAGAGCTATTCGATTCAAGCCGAGGTGATCGATCAGTCGCGGCGGACGATCGTCGGCACCGGCGAAGTGCTGGTGGCCCGGCAGCCGTTCCAGGTGTTTGCGTGGGTCGATCGCGGCTACTACCGCATCGGCGACACGGTGGCCGGCAGCTTCGCCGCCCGTCGGCTCGACGGCAAGCCGGTTCAGGGCAGCGGCAAGCTGCGGCTGTTGAAGATCACCTACGGCCCCGCGCCGGACCGCACGCCGGTCGAGACCGAAGTCCGCGCCTGGGACCTGGCCACCAGCGCCGAAGGCCTGGCCGAGATCCAGATCAAGGCGTCGGAAGCGGGCCAGTACCGGTTGTCGTATCGCGTGACCGACGCGGCCGGACATGAGTTCGAAGGCGGTTACCTGTTCACAATCATCGGCGAGGGCTTCGACGGCAGCGAGTTCCACTTCAACGACCTGGAAATTGTTCCCGACAAGCGCGAGTACACGCCGGACGAGAAAGTCCAGCTGCAGGTCAACACCAACCGCGTCGGCTCGACCGTGCTGTTGTTCCTGCGGCCCTCCAACGGCGCGTACCTGCCGCCGCAGATGCTCCACCTCCAAGGCAAGAGCACGGTGATCGACTTCGGCGTAACGCAGAAGGATATGCCCAATTTCTTCGTCGAGGCCGTGACGATCGCCGGCGGCAAAGTCCACACCGAGGCCCGCGAGATTCATGTTCCGCCGGCCAAGCGGATTCTCAACATCGACGTCGCTCCCTCGGCGAAGGAATATCTGCCGGGGCAGCACGCCACGGTGAAACTCAAGCTGACCGACGAGGCCGGCCAGCCGTTCGTCGGTTCGACCGTGATGTCGATCTTCGACAAGAGCGTGGAATACATCTCCGGCGGCTCGAACGTTGCAGACATCAAGGAGTTCTTCTGGAAATGGCAGCGGCATCACCAACCGTATATCGAGAACAACCTCGACCGCTGGTTTGCGAACCTTGTGCCGCCGGGCCAGCTGGGCATGGACAACCTGGGTATCTTCGGCGGCACCGTGGCGGAAGAACGTGCGGATGGCAAAGCGATCGCGCTCGCTGGTCAGGCCGGGGGCGGCGGCCGGGCCATGTTCCGCAACCAGATGAGTTTGGGTGTGGCGTTCGATGGTGCCGCGCCGATGACCGCCGCGGCACCTGCCGAGGCCGATTTCGCTGGCGCTCCCGCGCGGACGCCCGCCCCCGGCCAAGGCGCCGCCGCGCTCGTCCAGCCGACGGTCCGCAGCGAGTTCGCCGACACGGCCTTCTGGATCGCAGCTCTGGAAACAAATAAGGAGGGATTGGCGGAAGTCGAGCTCGACATGCCGGAGAATCTCACGGCCTGGAAAATCCGCGCGTGGAGCATGGGCAATGGCACGCGCGTCGGCGAGGCGACGGCCGACGTCGTGACCCGCAAAAACCTCATCGTGCGGATGCAGGCCCCGCGGTTCTTCGTCGAGACCGACGAAGTGGTGCTCAGCGCCAATGTGCACAACTATCTGCCCGAAGCCAAGCAGGTGCAGGTGCGGCTGGAATTCGAGGGTAACACGATCGAACTGCCCACGGCGGCGGAGAGCACCGTCGAAATCCCGGCCGGCGGCGAACGGCGCGTCGATTGGCGCGTCAAAGCGGTTCACGAAGGCGAGGCCAAGATTCGTATGTTGGCCCTCACCGACGTCGAATCCGACGCCGTCGAGATGAAGTTTCCCGTCTACGTTCACGGGATGCTGAAGATGGACAGCTTCAGCGGCGCGATCCGCCCCGACGATCGCCTGAGCAAGTTCGAGGTGACCGTGCCCGACAAGCGGCGGGCCGAGGAGACGCGGCTCGAAGTGCGCTACTCGCCGACACTGGCCGGCGCGATGGTCGATGCCCTGCCCTACCTCGTCGACTATCCCTACGGCTGCACGGAGCAGACGCTCAACCGTTTCCTGCCGGCAGTCATCACGCAGCAAACGCTCTTGAAGATGGGTCTCAGTCTGAAGGCCATCCAGGAAAAGCGCACCAACCTCAATGCCCAGGAAATCGGCGACGACGCGACCCGGGCCCAGGGCTGGCAACGGTTCAACCGTAACCCGGTGTTCGACGAAGCCGAGTTGACAACGATCGTCAAAGCGGGCGTCAACCGGCTGACCGAAATGCAGCTCTCCGACGGCGGCTGGGGCTGGTTCAGCGGCTGGGGCGAACAAAGCACGCCGCACACCACGGCCGTCGTCGTCCACGGCCTGCAGATCGCCCGAGAGAACGACGTCGCCCTGGTGCCGGGCGTGTTGGAACGGGGAATCGAATGGCTCAAGAACTATCAGGACGAACAGCTACGCCACCTGGCCAACATGAATGACGCCGGCAATCCGATCGACAAGACGAAGCCCGCCAAGCGCTACGCGGACAATAGCGACGCGCTGGCGTACATGGTGCTCGTCGATGGCGGCGTCACGAGCGACGCAATGCGCGACTACCTCTATCGCGACCGCACTCGACTTGCCGTATACGGCTTAGCGCTCTATGGCCTAGCGCTCGAAAAACAGAACGAAGCCGATAAGCTGGCGATGGTGATGCGCAACATTGGCCAATTCGTCGTCGAGGACAATGAGAACCAGACGACCTACTTGAATCTGGGCAACAACATCTGGTGGCACTGGTACGGCAGCGAGTACGAGGCCCACGCGTATTACCTGAAGCTGCTGGCGGCGACCGACCCCAGGAGCGAGGTGGCCCCGCGGATCGTGAAATACCTGATCAACAACCGCAAGCACGCGACCTACTGGAATAGCACCCGCGACACTGCACTCATCATCGAAGCGCTGGCCGACTACATCAAGGCGAGCGGCGAGGACAAACCAAACCTCACGGTTGAAGTGTGGATCGACGGCCAGAAGCGGAAGGAAGTCAAGGTCGACGCCGACAATCTGTTTACGTTCGACAACGCGTTCGTGCTCACCGGCGAGGCGCTGCCGGCGGGCCGGCACACGGTCGAGCTGCGCAAATCGGGCACCGGGCCGCTGTATTGGAACGGCTATCTCACCAACTTCACGCTGGAGGACGACATCCGCCGGGCCGGGCTCGAGCTGCAAGTCGAGCGGCACTACTACAAGCTGACGCCGGTGGACAAGTCAATTGACGTCGCCGGCGGCCGCGGCCAGGTCGTCGGCCAGAAGGTCGAGAAGTTCGACCGCATGGAAGTTCCCAATCTGGGCAGCGTCCAAAGCGGCGACCTCGTCGAGATCGAGCTCGTGATCGAGTCGAAGAACGACTACGAGTACATCATGTTCGAGGACATGAAAGCGGCCGGTTGCGAACCGGTCACGCTGCAGAGCGGCTACTCGGGCAACGAACTGGGTGCCTACGTCGAGTTCCGCGACAACCGCGTGGCCCTATTCGCCCGCCAGTTGGCCCGCGGCCGGCACAGCGTCAGCTATCGCATGCGGGCCGAGATTCCGGGCCGCTTCAGCGCGCTGCCCACGCGAGCAAGCGCCATGTACGCGCCCGAGCTCAAAGGCAATTCCGACGAACTCAAGCTCAACATCGGCGAGCGGCCCGGCGAATAATGGCGAGGTCGCCGCGGCGATCGGGCAGCGGCTAGCATCCGCGGCGAGAATCCGTAGAATCAACTCTGTGAAGTGACAACTGATTCTCGATTCTCAACGCAAAGGATGCGCCGTGTCTGTCGTCGCGATGGAAAAAGTCCTCGTCGTTCCTACGACGCTGTTTCGTGAATTGGGTTACTTCCAGGGGTTCTCAGCCGACGTGGCTCGCTACCTGCCGCGGCTCCTGGAAGGCGACGAAATTGAGTACCGCCCGCGCGGTCAGATGGAAGAAGACCCCAGCTTCAAACAGCTCATCCCCTACGCACTGTTCCGCTGGACCGATGCCGACGGCACGGTCCACCTGTTCGAGTATCAGCGCGGCAGCGGCCAGGGCGAGCGGCGCTTGCACGCCAAGCGAAGCGTGGGCGTCGGCGGGCACATTTCGTCGATCGACGCCGCCGCCGGTCACACCGAACACGTCTACCGCGAAGGCATGCGGCGCGAACTCGATGAGGAAGTCGTCATCGACACGCCGTACACCGAACAGATCGCCGGCCTGATCAACGACGACGAAACGCCGGTCGGCCGCGTCCACCTGGGCGTGGTCCACCTGTGCGATGTCCGCCTGCCGCGGATTCGGCCGCGGGAGGCCGATATTCTTGAGGCCCGTTTTCGGCCGGTCGGCGAGATTCTGCCGCGACTCGGCGAATTTGAAAGCTGGTCGGAAATCGTCGTGCGGGCACTGTTTGGCTAAGTCGCAAGCGGTGAATCGGTGCTCTGCGTAGAATTGGAGGTGAATGTGCCACCCCCCGTTTGCCGAAAGGTCCTGAGCTTGTCGAAGGACGGTTTAGCTCGTCATGCCGATCAACTCCCAACCCTCGATCTACATGGACAACCACGCTACGACGCGCGTCGACCCGCGCGTCGTAGCGGCCATGCTGCCGTACTTCGACACGACCTACGGCAATGCCCACAGCGTCCATCTTTTCGGCGACGCGGCCCGCGACGCCGCCGATGAAGCTCGCCAGTTGATCGCCGCGGCCATCGGGGCGAGCGAGCGGGAAGTCATCTTTACCAGCGGCGCTACCGAAAGCAACAACCTCGCCCTCCGCGGAGTGGCCGAACGCGGACGGCGCCGGGGCGATCACCTCGTCAGCGTCACCACCGAACACAAAGCGGTGCTCGATCCGCTCGCGCGGCTTGCCCGCCGCAGTTACGACGTGACACTGCTCGGCGTCGAGCAACATGGCAGTCCGCGGGCCGGCTGGCTCGATCCGCAGAAAGTGGCCGACGCCATCCGCGACGACACGTGCCTCGTGTCGGTGATGCTGGCCAACAACGAGATCGGCGTGATTCAGCCTGTTGCCGACATCGCCGCGATCTGCAAACAGCGCGGCGTGCCCTTGCATTGCGACGCCACGCAGGCAGTCGGCAAGATCTCGGTCGACATCGCGGCGCTTGGCGTCGACCTGATGAGCTTCACCGCGCACAAGATTTACGGGCCGAAGGGCATCGGCGCGCTGTACGTCCGCAGCCGTGATCCGATTGTCCGGCTCGAGCCGCAAATCGCCGGCGGCGGGCAGCAGGAAGGACGCCGCAGCGGCACGCTCAACGTGCCCGGCATCGTCGGCTTCGCCGCCGCCCTGCAGCTGTGCCTCGATGACTTGCCCTCCGAAATTAGACGCCTCGCCGCATTGCGCGACGAACTGTCCGCCGCGATCCTCGCCGAGCTCGACGACGTGCGGCTGTGCGGCCCGGCGCTCGACGCCCGCTATGACGACGGCACGACATTGCGCTTGCCCGGCAACCTCAACCTGTCGTTCGGCAACGTCGACGGCGAGGCGCTGCTGCTCGCGATGGGTAACTTGGCGGTGAGCAGCGGCGCCGCCTGCACGTCGGTCGATTCGGAGCCGAGCCACGTGCTGCGAGCACTGGGCCTGAGCGACGATGCGGCCCGCAGCAGCCTGCGTTTTGGGCTGGGGCGCTTCAATACGGCCGCGGAAGTGAAGCTGGCCGCCGAGCGGGTGGCCGGGGCCGTGCGCGAGTTGCGTGGCCTGGCCACCCCCGCCGGCAAGCGGTAAACCGGCTGCCGCGAGCCGAAATCGCTGCTTTGCTTTTCGCCTTGCCGCCGATGAGTATAATTGGATACCGTACGAATCAGGCTATACTTGAACAAGGCCGAGAATCAGCCGGCCCGCCGCTGGGCGGCCGAACGATTGAATCACTGTACACTGTTGGAGAATTAGACACATGGCCATCGTATTGACCGAAAAGGCAGCCAGCGAAGTGAAGCGGATCATGGAAGATCAGAAGCTCGAACCGGGCACCGTGCTGCGGGTCGGCGTGACCGGCGGCGGTTGCAGCGGGTTTTCCTACGCGCTTGGCTTCGACAAGCAGTACGACGAAAAGGCCGACGCCAAGTACGACTATCACGGCGTCCCCGTCGTCGTCGACAAAAAGAGCGCGCTGTACCTCGATGGCACGACGGTCGACTTCTACGACGGCATCGAACGCCGCGGCTTCACGTTCGACAATCCGAACGCGGTGAAGTCCTGCGGCTGCGGCAGCTCGTTCCAGGCCTAACTCCTGCAGCTTAGGCGTTGCAGTCCGCTTGCGTCTTCGCAGCGAATATTCGTTACAACCGATACCATCGGCCGGCTGCGGCATCTCCGCAGTCGGCCGAATTGCTTTTGCCCCCCCCGTAAGCTAGGCTTTCAGCGAAGAGATAGCCCGCCTGCTACGGACGTTCCAGGCCGGCTCGTGAAGTAAAATCTCCCCGGAAAGCGGGCACTACGATGATGAACCTCTTGAAGAGATTGTTCTGGGAGGAAGACGGGCCGACGGCCGTCGAATACGGTGTCATGCTGGCGTTGATCGTCGCGGCATGCATCGGAGCCGTCAACGCCATGGCCGGCGCCACGGCTGAGAGCTTCGACACGTCCGCCAACGAGCTGGCCGGCGCGATGGGCTAACGAATTCGGGCCAGTTTCCGTCAATCTAAATCGCTGCGGTTTGCCGTCATCGGCAGGCTATTCGCAGACGCGTTGCGTCCCCCCTGGGCGGTCATCGTCGTTTCCTCCGACTCCTCTTTTCCCGGCTTTCGCTCGGCATGCATTCCCGGCGGCCGGTTTTGTAAAGTCTACTGCCGGAATAGCCGATAATAAATTGCGTGTGGGGTTCTGCCGAGCGCAGCCTGTCTGCGCCGGCTAGCCCCTGATTGGACTCGCCCAACAGCGCGCCCCGAGCGCGATATCGTTCATAGCGGCTCTTCTCACAAAAACGGGACTACCTGCCCCAGTCCCCTAGAGAAGAGCCGTTTTTTTGCGCGCTCATACGATCAGCATCGCATCGCCGTAGCTGTAGAAGCGATACTCTTCGCGAATTGCCTGGCGATAGGCTTCGGCGATCAGCTCCCGCCCGCCAAATGTTTGTACTAGCACTAGTAGCGTCGTCCGCGGGAAGTGAAAGTTCGTGACGAGTGCGTCGATCGCCCGAAACTCAAACGGCGGGCGAATGAACAGGTCCGTCCTCCCCCGCCAGGCCGGGATCGTATATTTGCCGGACGGCGACAGTTGCGCCGCCGCATCCGACCGCACGGCCGATTCCAGGAGGCGTGTCACCGTAGTGCCGACGGCGATCAGACGACCGCCTGCGCTTCGCGTGGCATTCAGCTCGTCGGCGGTGGCCTGTGTCACCTCGCCCCATTCGCTGTGCATGTGGTGGTCGTCCAGCTTTGCGGCTTCGATCGGACGAAACGTGCCCAACCCCACGTGCAGCGTAATGGCCGACGACGCGATGCCGCGGGCCGCGAGCAATCGCAACAATTCGCCCGTGAGATGCAGTCCGGCAGTAGGGGCGGCGATCGCGCCCGGCCGGCGGGCGAACACGGTTTGATAGTTTTCGACGTCCGCGTCGACCATGTTTCCGCCGCGGATGTACGGCGGCAGCGGCACGCGCCCCAACTGCTCGAGCAGCGCCTCAGTCGTCAGATCCGTCTCCGCATGGGCCAGCCACTGCCCTTCGTCGAGCCGCTCGATCAGCCACAGCTTAGCGCCCGGCCGACCCTCGCGGTCGACCAACGCAATCGCATCGCCCGGCTTCAGATGGCCGCGCGTTTTGCACAGAATCCGCCAGTGCCCTTCGGGCGTCGTTTCGATATACAGCCCCTGCCAGCGGCCGCCGGTCGGAAGTCGCTTGCCCGCCAACTGGGCCGGGATGACCTTGGTGTCGTTGAGCACCAGCCGGTCGCCGCTGGGCAGCAGCTGCGGCAGATCACGCACGTGGCGGTGTTCGATCTCCTGCCGATGGCGATCCACGACCATCAGCCGCGCGTCCACCCGGCGGCGCAGCGGCTCCTGGGCCACAAGTTCGCGTGGCAGCTCGTAGTCGAACCACAGGGATGGATCGGGCATGATGGTTTTGAATCTCTCCGCGACGGCGCTTCCCCGGCGCCAGTCAAAGCCGCCGAGTATACGGCCGGACGGCGTCCCGTCGAGGGCATGGCCGATCTACGACGCCGATTTACGACGTCGCTAGCACGCCGACAGGCGAGGAACGCCTGTTTGTCGCCGTTTGGCCGTGATGTGAACAGTGAGTGTTCGGGCGTATACTGTCAACCGGGATAAAAATTTTTCCGGCGCTATTTCTCCGTCCGAATTTCGACGCCGCGTGCCCGTCGACAGATACAACGACGCGACTGAACAAACGACGACTGGACCACCCGAAAAACGCGCGTTGACGCCTACGAATTGGCCGGTATTTTCAGAATCATGCGGCCGCCACCTAACTCCGGCGGACCGCCTCGCACACATTGCTCGACGCGTCGCACCGCCGACGCGTCCGGCGGAGACATTTGCTGGAGAGCGAACGGCCACAGGCTCTCCTCCAACACCGGCCACCTTGCCGGCGAATGGTCTCTGCCGAGCTCCGGGCAGGGATGCCTAGGGAGTGCGGACGGCGGACGACCCGCACCAGCGTTGTCCACCGGGCGTCGCCCAGCCTCAGGCAAACGGATGTGCCTGGGGACCGACGCTTCCCCTTCAGTAGTAGGCACACTCCGTGTGCCGTAATAGTACTCCGCGTAACCGTCGCCACCCTCTCGCGCCGACAAGCCACAAACAGCTCCTGCTACGGCACAAGGAGTGTGCCTGCTACAAATCCGCGGGTATGCTGGATGGCTTGGCCCCACGCTAGCAGCGCCGACTGCAATTGTCCCACAGCGTGGAAATCTGTAATTCCTTGCGACCGACGTGCGCGCTATGACGCCCGGCTCGACCCAACACGTCCCGGTGATGGCCGACGAGGTCATGACGTGGATTCGGCCAGCGGCCGGGCAAACCGTGGTGGATGGCACGCTCGGTGGCGGCGGGCATGCGCGGTTGTTGGCGGAAGCGGTGGGACCGACCGGGCGGGTCATCGGGCTCGATCGCGATCCGGCGGCCGTGGAGGCGGCGAGCGTCGAGCTCAGCGATTCGCCGATCCGAGTTTGTCACGCCAACTACAGCGACCTGCCGGAGTTGCTCGCCGAATTGGGCGTCGCGGCGGTCGACGGAATTTTGTTGGACCTGGGATTGTCGAGCGACCAGTTGGCCGATGCGGATCGCGGGTTTAGTTTCCACAGCACGGGCCCGCTCGATTTGAGGTTCGATACGTCACGCGGCGAACCGACGTGGAAGATGTTGGAGCGGCTGAGTGCCGAGCACCTGGCCGATTTGATTTACCAATATGGAGAGGAACGTTTCAGCCGGCAGATCGCCCGGCGGATTGTCGAACTGCGGCGGAAGAATCCGATCCGCACTTCGGCCCACCTGGCGGCGATCGTTCGGCAAGCGGTGCCGCGGTCGCGCGACGAACGGATCGACCCGGCCACGCGAACGTTTCAAGCGCTGCGAATTGCCGTGAACGAGGAATTGAAGTGGTTGGAAGTGGCGCTGCGACGGCTGCCTGACTGCCTGGCCACGGGCGGGCGACTGGCGGTGATCAGCTTTCACTCGCTCGAGGACCGGCTGGTGAAAGAAGCGTTCCGCGATGACGTACGGTTAGAGGTCCTCACGCGGCGACCGATGCGGCCGAGCGAAAAGGAGGTCGCCGACAATCCACGATCGCGGAGCGCGAAGTTGCGCGTGGCAGCGCGCAAACCGTGATCGAACGATGCACATCGCCTCAAGGAGGAGGCATCCTGATGAGCGACGAACGCAACCTGGGCGTCACGGAAGCACGACTCGGACTCACGATCCTCAGCTGCCTGCTCGTGGCACTTGGATATTTCGTTCTGCAGCGTCTGGGCGATTCCACGGAATCGTCGCCGGTGGTGATCCCGCCCAGCTCAGCCAGTGACGCGACTGTTTTGACCGGCACCTATCCATCCAGTGCCGACGTGCAGCCGATGGTCGTGCCAGCTCAAGGCAGTGAACCGTCGCCCGTGCCGTACCCGCAAACGTCGCTCCGGCCGGTCTGGCTCGCGCCACAGCAGGGCGCCGACGACACCCGCTTGCAGCGGTTCGACCCTACCGCGCCAACGGAAGAGGTTGGCGAACGGAGCCTCTTCGATTCGCAGCCCAACGAACCGGGCCAGAATCCAAGCGAGGCGACGCGATATTAGAAAATCGCAACTTCGACGGGTGGCTGGGGCAACGCCCCAGATTGTCGCGAGCCCTGGGGCGCTGCCCCAACCACCCTGCGCCTAGCGTCGCACAGCGCCAACCGGTTGCTGCTGCGTTTGCGGGCCGGGAGGAACCGGCGGCAAATATCGCGGCTGACCCTGCGCAACTCGTGAAGTAGGCTGCGGCGGCACCTGGCCGGTTGGGGCGTAGTAGCCCGGCGGAACATAGCTCGAAGCGCCCCAGGCCGGATTGCGCGCCGTTGCCGGGAAGCTCAATTGCGGCCCGGCGGGCGATGCCTGTTGTGGATCGACCGGCGTTGTCTGTTGCGGTCCGGCGACCGGAACGCTGGCCGGCGCAGGTTGCTCAGACGCCACGGTCGGCGCCGGACCCGCTACGGGGCCTTGCAACTTGACGAGTGCCTCGTAGGCAGGCTGCATCGACGGGTTCATTTCCAAGGCCGTGGCGAAATACGGCGCCGCATCCATCGGGCGGTTCCGCTGCACCAGCAACTGGCCCAGGTTGTAATTCGCGTCGGCCCCGGCGTGCACGGCCGACAGGTGGGCCAGCGCCCGCTGGTCTTGTCGCATCTCGACCAGCACCACGGCGGCGTTGTTGCGGTACCGCTGGCTGTTGGGGTCCATGCGAACCGCTTGTTCAATTTCCTGCATGGAGGCGTCCAGCTTGCCCTGGCGGGCCAGGCACATGCCGAGGTCATTGTGAGCCCCGGCGTGCTGCGGGTTCGAGGTGATCGCTTGCTGATACAGGCTCTCGGCGAGCGGCAACTGGCCCGCCCGGTCTTCCATCCGGGCGGCGGCCCGCAGAACATCCACCTGCCCGGGCCACTTCTTCAATGCTTCTTGATATTGGCGCCGCGCTCCGGCGACATCGCCATTCCGCTCGCACATCTGCGCCATCGCGATTTTCAGTTGCGGCGTGGGCGGACCGGTCGGCTTATCGAGACTTAGTGAATCGTGCTTCGCCTTGGCGGCCACGGTCTTGTCTTTCGACCGGCCGGGCAGCGGCATCTCCGATATCGCGGCGCCCAGGTATTTGATCGGGTGCTTGTACGGCGAGATCTGAGCGCTCGGCCGGGGCGCTCCGACAATCGACTGCTGAACCGGCGGCGGTGTGTCGGCGGTCGACGGCGGCGGCGACGACCGTTTCCACGTCATCAAGTCAGCCGGACTTCCCTCGGCCGTTGTCGCGGCCGCGCCAGCGGCGCAGAGGGCCGCGGTAATCGTATTGAGCCAAGTCCTTCGCACGGCCGGGTCCTCCATGACCTTCTCAAAAGCGGCGCCGCCGACTTCCTTGTCAGCGCGTCGTCAATCGGCCCCTGGGGGCCTTTGCATTTCTCGTTGTCAGGCAACGGCCTGACCTGCATCGCATGTCATTGTCCTGTGTCGATCGCCGTCGCGGCCGGCAACACCGGTGGAATCGCACTTTCCTGGAATCGCACGTTGATCGAATCCACGATCGACGCCGGTCGGCCTTCCGACACGATGTACGTTTCCGACACCTGGGGCGCCTGGCCATCGACCGAAATCTGCGTCGAGTACTCGCGGGCTGCCGCCAGGCGGCTGGCCGTCACCGAGGGATCGACGCTTCGCTCGATGAAAATTGTGCGATGTGCGGGCGGCGCCTGCGTGAGAATCCATTGCACCTTCAGCTCGCCGGCCTTCGTCAGGCCGTTCGCTTGCGCATTGAAATGGTGCTCGCCGAGCAGGTTCTGCCGTCGCCAGCCGTTCTCGATCATAATCCCGAACGGCTCGCGCACCGCCATGCGGTCCGGGCAGACGTACGGCCAAGGCCACGCCACGTTGCGGTGGTAGCCGCGCTTCACGTAATAGCACGTGGAATCGAATACAACGGCCCAGGCGCTGGCCGCGCCGCCGATCACGACAGAGAACGCAAGGATCGCCAGGATGGTTCGTCGCATGTTCTGACTCGCTCCACAAAAGCGCCGCGCGGCGCATCAAAATCGCCACTGTCGTCAATATCGGCCGGCCCATTTCGGCAACTGCGCAATCTTTGGAGGAACCGGAGCAGGCTGCCTAACCGGTTCAACCGGACCGGAACGCCGGTGCTAGCAACCCCCAAATCGGCTGCCAGCACTCGTCCCAATCGGCTTTCTCAGCGTAAGGAACTACGACTATTTGACCACGTCCAGCAGGTTGCTGCGGTCGTCGGTCCACTCAATGGCCGGCCGGGCCGGCTCGTCGCTCCTGATGGCGAAGGGGGCGAGCGCCTTCAGTAGCGGTGCGTTGCGCGTGAGCACGATCCACTCGGCCTCGTAAATGCCGTGGTCCGGATCGCGCGGACTGTGGAGGCAAACCATCGGAACCCCGAACCGTTCGGCCGCGCCGCGCACGACCGGCTCCAGTTCGAGGTAGCGATTCGACACGTGCACGGCGAGCGCGCCGTCGACGCCATCGGCCGCGGACGTGGACAAATGCCGCAGGTACGTGTCGAACGCCTCCGTAGTGAGCAAATGGATCGGGATCGCGTCGCCGCTAAAGGCGTCGAGCACCAGCACGTGAAACCGCTGCGGCCGGCCGGTGTGCAGCTCGCGCTGGAGCGTGATCCGCGCGTCGCCCAGCTTGATTTCGTATTTTCCGCCCCGCGCCCGGCAGTCCTGCAAATAGGTGAACCAGCGGCCGCTCTCGGTGAGCTCGATGACGGCTGGGTTGATCTCGTAAAACGCGACCGAATCGCTCCCGCCGATGTACGCCGCCACCGTTCCCGTACCCAGGCCGACGACCCCCACTCGCAGGCTGCCCAGTTCGGAGTGGCGGCGCAAGAAATTGAGCGTCCGTCCGACGCCGCTGACCGTGCTGTAGTAAGTCGTCGGCTGCCCGCGGCGGCTGGAATCTGTGTATTGCGACCCGTGTGCGATGACGCCGTGGTACAGAAACATGGTGCTGTTTGCCGGATCGTCGGCGTCCTTCTCGCGGACGGCCAGCGTGCCGAAAAAGTTTCGCACCCGCACCTGAATCCCGTCGTCGAGAACTTGTAGGTATTCGACCAGATCCAGCAACGTAAGCGACGCAGGCAAAAGCAACACGATCAGCGCAATTAGCGGCAGCGTGCCGGAACGCCGCGCTTTGGATGCTGCTGTCGCAATTGGAAACGCGCCTTGAACGAGTTTGTGGAGGATGAGCGCGATCGCCCAGATCGAGCCGAAGAACATGAATAGCTGCCACTCGAAGTACGTGCGGAAAATGTGCGGCGCCACGAGCGTCACGGCCACGCCGCCCAGCACGCCGCCGGCGGCGATCATGAGGTAGAACGACGTCAAATGCCGTGGATGCGGCCGCTGACGCACCAACTCGCCATGGCACAGCATGCAGAAGCTGAACATCGCCGCCATGTTCAAGAACAGGAATACAAAATAGTCGAGGTGAAATTGCGGCGACTCCGGCCAGAACCTTTCCGCCGATAATCGGAACAATCGGCCCGTCATACCACAGTCGTAAAGATCAACCCAGCCGAAGCTTGCGTGGCTGGAAAGGGCCGCGCCGTAAATCGCCAACAGCGTCAGCACGGCCAGCGGCGTTCGGCGGTACCAACGTGAGTGATCGAAGGCAATGATGAAAGTCAGCAAGTAGAGCGCGAGCGGTACAACCCACAACAGCGGGACCGCGGCCACGTCGGTGCAAACATGGTTTGTCGTGGCCAGGAGCGCGACCGTCGCCAGCGCCGGCAGCAACAGCCACAAGCTGCGTTGCCGCCAAGTAGGCGAGTCGAGCCGAGACTCGCGTTCGCCGGACTCAATTTCGCTGGACCCGCCCTCGCGTTTTCGCCACGGCGAATCTTCGATCGGAGAAACGCGACTACGTGAATCCCGCCACAGCCGCACCGCCGCCATGCTACACAACGCGGCGTACACCACGAATCCCCACGACCACAACCGCGCCTGCCCGGGCAAATCGAACGCCCGCTCAAACAACAGCGGATAGCTTAACAGCGCCAGCAGCGAGCCAAAGTTCGAGAGCGCATAGAGCCGGTACGGAACGCGATCGGGAAACGAACGAGCGAACCAGGCCTGAATAAGCGGCGCGGTGGTGGCCAGC
>JBIOWO010000236.1:0-15987 GCA_044868555.1 Lacipirellulaceae bacterium
GCCTCGCTCACCGTGGCAGGCAGCACAGTGTTGGACGTAAAGCCGTGGACCTAACTCGGAGGGAGAAAGGGCAGCCGACTGCTTAAGCGGCGAGGATTCCGCTACCATTGCCTCGGTCGGACCGGCATCGTCGGCCGTCTTCGTCTCCGTCGTTGGTGTCCCCGCATCGCCCTGCTTCGAAGCAGCGTCCGGTTGCGCTCCGCGACCGCATCCATACAGAGTGAGAGCAGCCACACACGCCATCGCCGACCAATGGGCGCGCCCCTGTTTCGACCTTTTGTTGTCGATCCAGCGATCGGTACTCATGGCCGGTGTCCTGATTCATTCCGTCGCGCGCCGCTTGGCGTGGCCGAGAATCTCACGCCTTCGCCGAAACGGGCAGTACCGCGAGCACGGGCAACTTGCGTACCACATTGACATTGCCAGATTCGAGTGGAGAAACGCGCGAGACATGGTGTGCAATGGCTCAATCTGGTCCACTAGCGCGCCAAACCGCACACTGGCTGGCCGTTGGAGTTTCAAGTCTCAGTGCTCCAGCTAGCTCTTACTGCACGGCACATGCGACATTCATCCAATTCCACTTGACAAATGAAGCCTATCCGGCAGAATTATGGATGTCAAGGTCCAGATATCCATTTATATCGGTTGAGGACACCTGCTGCCATGATTTCACAGACTGCCGAATACGCGCTGCGGGCCATCGTCTACTTGGCGGATCAGGACGGAGTCGCCTGCACGACGAGCGAGATCGCCAAGACCACGCAAGTGCCCGCCGGCTACCTGGCCAAAGTGATGCAGAGTCTTTGTCGCGCCGGCTTGGTCAAGTCACAGCGCGGACTCAACGGCGGGTTCAAGCTCGCGAACGACGCGCGAGAACTCTCAGTCCTGACCGTGATCAATGCCGTGGATCCGATCCAGCGATTCGCGGAATGCCCGCTTGGAATCGAGAGCCACGGGCGACGGCTTTGCCCGCTGCATCACCGGTTGGATCAAGCTGCGGCGATGGTTGAAAAGGCGTTTGGCGAAACGATGGTCGCGGAGTTGCTCGCCGTGCCGCGAGAACGCAGACCTCTGTGCCGTTTTCCCATGGAGGCAAGGGCAATTTCGTGATCCCTCAAACTACGTACATTCCATGGAACTGCGGCCGCTCGCCGACCGCAGTTACTTCTGTGGCCAACTGGAACGGAAACGGACGGCGGGGGGCTCGGCTTTGAGAAAGGAGTTTCTATCATGTTGGTTCTGACGAGGAAAAATCAAGAATCGATCGTCGTGGGCGGTTCCGGCGCTTTGGAGCACGTCCTCAAGGTCACAGTCCTCGATGTCCGAGGCGGTAAAGTGAGGTTAGGGTTTGAGGCCCGTGCGGATGTTCCAGTCCATCGTTGGGAAGTGTGGGAACGAATCCACGCCGCCGGCCGCACATGCGGAGCACAGTCCTGCCGTTAACGTGCGGGCGTTCCCATGGGACCTGAAGCGTTAGCGGTGATTCGTTGCCAGACGATGCCCTGGGCTGGCGCCGTACGATCGGCGGTGGCGTCGCACTAGGAGTTGTCATGGCTGCAGATCGAGAACCGATCATCATTCAAGGCGGTATGGGGGTCGCGGTCTCTGGGTGGCAATTGGCAAGAGCAGTGTCGTTGGCCGGACAATTGGGTGTTGTATCCGGCACGGCGATGGACGTCGTGCTGACCCGACGATTGCAGTTGGGAGATCCTGGCGGCCACATGCGACGTGCGCTGGCCGATTTTCCCTGCAGCGACGTGGCGGAACGGGTTCTCGATCGTTATTTCGTTCCCGGCGGCAAGGGCCGGGATGAACCATTTCGGCCCACGGGCATGCCGTCGATATGCCCTTCGGTTGATCAAGTTGAACTGATCGTCACTGCAAATTTCGTCGAGGTTCATCTTGCCGCAGAGGGACACGACGGGCTCGTCGGCGTCAATTACCTCGAAAAGATCCAATTGCCGACACTGCCGTCGCTGTACGGCGCGATGTTGGCTGGCGTAGACTATGTGCTGATGGGCGCTGGCATCCCGCGAGCGATCCCCGGTGCGCTCGACCGACTCAGCCGCGGCGAACCCGCCGAGCTGCCCATCCACGTGACGGGCGCAAGATCGGATGAGACGACGCTCTCGCGATTTGAACCTGAGACGATTGGATTCAGCCCGCCGCCAGCTCTTAAACGCCCAAAGTTCTTGGCAATCGTAGCCTCGGTCGCTCTGGCCAGCGTGTTGACTCGCAAGGCGAGCGGCCGCTTGGATGGATTCGTCGTGGAAGGACCGACGGCGGGTGGGCATAACGCGCCACCCCGAGGCGAGCCGTCGTTCAATGAGCGTGGTGAGCCGATTTACGGCGATCGAGACGAAGTCGACCTGGACGCAATGCGGGCGCTGGGGCTGCCGTTTTGGCTGGCCGGCTCCTATGGGACTCCGGACCGCGTCGCTGCTGCACTCGAAAGCGGTGCAGCGGGTGTGCAGGTCGGCACGGCGTTCGCGTTCTGCGCGGAGTCGGGGCTTCGCGACGACATCAAACGGCGCGTGCTGGCCATGAGCCGCTGCGGCGCCGTGGATGTGTTTACCGATCCGGTCGCCTCGCCGACAGGTTTCCCGTTCAAAGTGCTGCAGCTTGGCGAATCACTTTCCGAAGCGTCCGCTTACAATGAGCGGGAGCGCATTTGCGATCTGGGTTTTCTGCGGCAAGCCTACCGTCGCCGTGACGGTACGATTGGCTGGCGCTGTTCCGGTGAACGCGTGGAGTCGTACGTCCAAAAAGGTGGCACTCTTGCAGACACACACGGCCGCAAATGTATTTGCAATGCGCTGGTTGCCAACGTTGGATTAGCGCAGGTCCGCCCCGACGGCCGGCAAGAACTGCCGTTAGTGACTTGTGGCAACGAGGCGAGCGAGATTGCCCACTTCGCCAGTTCAGGCGATACCGAGACTTACACCGCACGCGACGTGATCGGACGATTGCTGTCCGGAATTCTCGACCAATAAGTGGAGTGTCGCACAACCTGCTGAGAATCCATTTCGACAAGCCGGCGACGTCCGAGCGGGGCAATACTGCCGTTGTTACCCGCAGCTTGTCGTCAGTCACAACGACCAAGATCGATGGGTCGTTGGCTGCCAGAGGCCGCCTCCCCAGCTTGCTCCGCCAGACCTCGATTTTCGGTGCGGTCGTTTGCGAATCTCCTTCCACCAGCGCGAGCCGACAGCCCGCAAACATGGGTGCGAACACCGTATAGCGGTCTTCCCTAGTGAGATCATTTGAGTCGACGGGTAAGAACAGGGCATGCATCGACGGTGACCAAATCCTAATGACCGCGGCTGCGGCCATCCGGTGTTAGTACAAGTCCTTGCCGGCGCGCCCAATTCATGTTGGTGGCGCGTGTGCTTGATCGTGCCCACAGGAATCCCGCGCCGAGCGAACTCCCTAACCAATTCAACGATCAACACTGCTTTTTCGTGGTTCTTCCCGCCAGTGACGCGCAATCGTTCCATCACGATTTATCTCTTGACAAATGTTGCACCAACAATTCGATTTTTACTAGAACAACATGTGCACCCACGTCGCGTAGACGCCTTGGCCGTGGCGTGATCCCAACTGGCAGTCAGCTGGCTGCAGACGTGCAATTGAGCCTGCACATTTCAAGAGGCGTCATCGACACGTCCTCGATGGTGAGTCGACGACGCAAATAGCCACGCTCGAATTAATTTGGTCATTTCGATGATCGTGACGGGGGCGAGTGCCAGCGCAAAGATGAGTCCCCAGTCCCAAGTGGGCATTTCGTCGACGCCGAACACTCGTCGCAATCCCGGAACCGTTACGGTGCCGATTTGCAGCAGGACCGATCCGGCGATGGCCGCCAGCAGGTGAGGATTCGAGAACGGCCCCAGTTCGGGCATGGTCCGGCGCGGACTGCGGCAGCCAATCGAGAAGAGGAGTTGTGCGAGGGCTACGGTGCAGAATGTGGCCGTACGCACGTGATCCAGCGATGCGCCAGATTGGCGGCTCATCAGTAGAAACGCAGCGATTCCGGCCGATGCAATCAGCAGACCGTGGAGTAATATGAGCCTGGCGTGCCGCCACGTGATGACGCGCTTATCGGCCGGCCTGGGCGGTCGTCGCATGATGTCGGGCTCCGGCGGCTCCATGCCCAGTGCCAACGCCGGGAGTCCGTCGGTCACCAGGTTGATCCACAGGATTTGAATGGCTGTCAGCGGCAGTGGCCATCCCAGGAGCGCGGCAATGAACAGCAATAGAACTTCGCCCGCATTCGTGCTCAGCAGGTAATGCACGAACTTCTGGATGTTATCGAAGATAGCCCGACCTTCCTCCACGGCGTTGACGATCGACGCAAAGTTGTCGTCGACGAGCACCATGTCGGCGGCCTCTTTGGTGACGTCCGCCCCGGTCATGCCCATCGCGATGCCGATGTCGGCCATTTTGACTGCGGCCGCGTCGTTGATGCCGTCGCCGGTCATGGCCACAATGTGGTGGTGAGCGCGCAGCGCCGACACAATTCGCAGTTTGTGCTCGGCGGTGACCCGTGCGAAGACGCGAATCTGACTAACACGTTGCATCAGTTGCTCATCCGAAAAATGATCCAGGTCGTTTCCGCTCACCACGGAATCGTCCGGCCGCGCGATGCCCAACTCGCGGGCGATCGCCAGTGCCGTAGCGGGATGATCTCCCGTGATCATGACCGGCCGAATCCCGGCCAAGTAACAGCGCCTGACGGCTTCTCTGGCTTCTTCCCGAGGCGGATCTATCATTCCGACCGAACCCAGGAATACCAAGTCTGATTCCGTTTCCGCCGTATCCCATTTCGTAACCGGCTTGTAAGCCAATGCCAACACGCGCAGCGCATCGGCGGCCATCACGGCGTTTTGTTCGAGCAGCTTTTTTCGCGCCTGCGGTTCAAGTGGCCGCGCTGCTCCGTCGACTTGTTCGCGGGTGCACTTACCAAGAACCACCTCGGGTGCACCCTTGACGTACATGAAGGCACGCCCGTCGTTGGCCTGGACAATCACCGACATGAGTTTCCGCTCGGCATCGAACGGAACCTCGTGGACAATGTGTCCCGCCAGTTCCGAGTCGATGCCGGCCTTCCGCGCCGCGACCAGCAGCGCGCCCTCCGTCGGATCGCCGAGGACCTGCCAACGTTTGCCGCCCTCTTCAACGACGAGCCGGGCCCGATTGCAGTAGACACCGGCCCTGAGTGTAGCCAGCAGATCGGGATGGTTTTCCGGGCGGATTGGTTCGTTGTCGAGGAGGAAGTCGCCCGAGAGCGAGTAGCCCACGCCGGATATGGCAAAGATTGCCTCGCCCGCAACGATGCGCTCGATGGTCATCTCGTTGCGAGTCAAAGTGCCTGTCTTGTCGGAACAAATGACGGTCACACAACCGAGCGTTTCGACGCTCGGCAATTTGCGTATCAGCGCATTGCGGCGGATCATGCGTCGCAAGCCCACTGCCAGAACGACGGTCACCAGGGCGGGCAGCCCCTCGGGAATGGCAGCGACCGCCAGGCTCACCGCGACGAAGAAGATTTCTACCAGGTTGCCACCACGCAACAGCTGTAGTGAAAAAATGATCGCCACGAATCCCAGGCAGACGGCCAGGAGCTTGCGTCCCAACTCGCTCAGCCGTTTTTGCAGTGGCGTCGGTTCTGATGGCTGTCGCTCAAGCAGCCCGGCGATCCGCCCCAGCTCTGTCTGCATGCCAATCGCTACGACAATGGCCATCGCGCGACCTGATACGGCGACCGTGCCGAGGTATGCCATGTTGCGACGGTCAGCGAGTATCGTTCCTTCCGGCAGGACGGCCGAGGCGTCTTTGTGGATTGGCACAGATTCGCCGGTGAGCGCCGACTCTTGCACGGCGAACGCAAACGATTCAACTAGCCGCGCGTCGGCCGGGACGTGATCGCCGGCTTCGAGCTCGACGAGGTCGCCGGGGGCCAACTCCTCGGCAGAGATAACGGCTTGCTTGCCGTCTCGCGTGACTGTCGCCGAAAACGCAGATCGCTTTCGCAGGGCCGCGAGTTCTCGTTGGGCTCGTTCTTCCTGGAAAAAACCTAGCAGGCCGTTCATCAGAACGATGGTCAGGATGGCAGACGCATCGAGCCATTCACCTAAGGCACCGGCAATCAGTGCGGCTGCAATCAGGATCCAGACAATCAGCTCGGCAAATTGGGCGAGAAATTTCTTCCACAACGGCGCCGGCGGGGTTTCGGCCAGCCGGTTTGGGCCGTAGCGGGATTGCCGTTCGAGCACCTGCCCACTTGTCAGGCCATCGCGGGGGCCAGTAGCTAGAATCGCGAAGAGCTCGCTGGTATCGATTGCGTGCCAGTTGATCGGCGCGGCCAACGATGCTGAGTGCTTGCAAGCTTCAACGGCATTGACCGAAAGCGGCGTCATCGATGCTGCGCACCTACCAAGACATCCGAGCCGGCGGCCTCCGGCATGTTGCTGGGCTTTTTCACAACGAGCACGGGACACTTCGCTCTTCGGGCAACGCCTTCCGCAACGCTTCCGAGCAGCAGCCTGGAGAATCCCAGGCGGCCGTGTGAACCCAAAACGATCAGGTCAATACGCTGTTGGTCCGCGAATTTGAGAATCTCGCTCCGTGGCGAACCGGTCAAATAGCTGTGCTCGAAAGCGACATTGGCGCTAGTTGGCACAACCTTGCTGAGTCTGTCCCGCAACTCGCGCCGATTCTCATCCCACGGTGAGACATAGTAGTATCCGCCGTCGACCGGCGGGATCGATGGAATTCGTACATCCAACAATTCGTCGACGTACACAATATACAACACCGCTCCGGTCTCGCTGGCCAAGCGTGAAGCGAACTCAAGCGCCGCGCTGCTGCATTCGGAGAAATCGGTGGGGAATAGAATCCGCTTGATGTTCATGGTTGCCTCGTTTGCATGATCGTGGCAGGCGGCGCCCCTGACCCCTTGGCGTGCAAGCGGAATGCCAATCGCGCCTGCCGGACAGGCTCTGCCGGCCGGCCAGAAAGTCCGCTGGTTTTAGATGACGCGTGCGGCTCACTGTGCGTTTCCGCTCAACCTGTGCCAACCGGCGCGCCAGGATGTCTCTATACCGGTAGCGAAAACTGCTCAAGGCCGCAAAACTCGGCGGCCGCTCGAGTTGGAAGTGCTCATTGTGTTTGATGCGCGAACTCTTTCCGAGTCTCTGCCGCGGCGCAAGTTTTGCAGAATGAATGAGTCGGGAATCCGCGCTCGGGGAATGCACGCCCGTGCGAGGAAATAGCCCAGGAGTTCGACGATGGACCTGCTTACATGTTCTGATCTGCGTGCCCTGGCCTCGGTTGACGACGGTTGGTGTGTTTCAATAACCATGCCTACGCATCCTGTTGGCCGAGAGGGCCAACAGGACGCCGTACGACTAAAGAACCTGGTCACTGCTGCGGAGAAACAACTGATCGCACGCGGAATGCGAGGCGTGGAAGCGCGTGAGTTACTGGCTCCCATGCTCAAGTTGCCGCACGAGGGAGCTATTTGGGAAAAGCGACGGCACGGTCTGGCGATCTTTCGCTCGGAAGAGAAACTCTTGGTCTATTGGTTGGCCATGCCACTGGATGAGGCAGTCATCGTCGGCCAGCGGTTCTATGTCAAGCGGCTTTTGCCGGCGATCCGTGTGAGTCAGCAAGTTTATGTTCTCGCCGCCAGTCGCAATCACGTTCGACTGCTGAAGTCAACCTGGCAAGGAATTGAAAACCTTCGTCCGCCTGGCCTCCCGGCCAACATCAAGGAAGCGCTCAACCTCCAGGTAGCCGATCGAGGCGAACAAGTGCATTCCGGAATGCGCGGCGATTTAGGGAAAGAAGCCGGCGTCTTCCATGGTCAGGGTGGGCACAGCGACACGCTGAAAGAGGAGCTGGTCGAGTATTTTCGACTCATCGATGAATCGGTGCGGCCGGTGCTGCGGGAGACGCCACTGCCGTTGATCCTGGCTGGCGTCGAATACGAACTGGCACTTTTCCGCATGGTGTCCGAATATACCCAGATTGCTGATGAGACGCTTCATGGCAACTTCGATTACGTGGAAGACTACGCCCTTTGCACGCAAGCGTCGCAGCTTGCGCAAAGATACTACGACACAGAGCGACGGCAAGCGCTTGCCAGGTACTGTGCGTTGGCAGACACAAACCTGGCTTCAGACAACATCGCAAAGATCGTGCCGGCGGCTCACCAGGGACGAATCGATACGTTGTTCGCCGATCCTCGGGCCGAAGAATTCGGCCGTTATTGCCCGGACAGGAACTGTATTGAGATCACCAGTCAGCCCGATCCGACTCTTGATCTTGTTGAGTTGTCGATAGCGCAGACAATTCGGCACAACGGCACCGTGTACGCCGCTGCGGCGGGCGAATTGCCCTCCGCGTGCCCGCTGCGTGCTATCTTTCGCTACTGAGTCGCGCAAGCGATCAACGGTGTGGTGGCCGTGCTCTGATCACGCACGATAACGGGCGGCCCGCCTCGTTCGCTCGAGCCGTACCGCCCGTTCTCGCCGCATGGCCGGTGTGCCGCCAGACTTAGCCTTTGACCTTGATCTTGTGCGCCTTCGACGCTTCCGTCTTCGGCAACTTGATTGTCAGGACGCCGTCGCGGCACTCAGCGGCGACCTCGCTCTCCTCGACTGCGGACGGCAGCGTCACCGAACGAGAGAAGCTTCCGTAACGACGTTCGACGCGGTGAAAGGTCTGGCCTTTTTCCTCCTTTTCCTCCTCGCGCTGGCCCTTAACCGTCAGCACGTTTCCATTGATCTGGATGTCGATGTCCTTCGCCGTCATGCCGGGCAGGTCCACGCGAACCTCGACCGCAGTATCTGTCTCGGACAGGTCGAGCGCGGGCACGATGGCTCCGCTGAACCAACCTTCGTCTTCTTCGCCCATTAGTCGGGCCCGAAGGTCACTCATTTCTTCCCGCAGTGCCGTGAACGGATCACGGCTCCACAGCGATGGCAGGCGGCTGGGCCTGCGCGTTGCTAATGTGTTCGCCATGGTGTTTCTCCTTTTTCCATGAGGTGTTTGCAGAACGGTACAACCCAAGAAATCTGCAAAACCTGTACCCGATTTGCCGCCTATCCGCAGCGACAGCCAACTTGGCAGCGTCAGATTCGTGAAAGTGCTCAAACTGCGCGGCCTCGCGCTACTGGCCGCTGTGCCCAATTTGCACACTTGTGCTGAAGTGGCGCACTGGAAACCCGATCAGTATCAACGATGAACGCGAGTGCAACACGCCGACAATCGAGCGGGGCGGCACATGGTTTGCGTCCTAATTGCATTGCCGACGTTTTCCTACTCACGTTTTAGCTCGCGAACGCGAGCGGAGGATTACCATGGACATTGCTGAATTCCTTTCCATTCGCGAGTGTTGGTACGAGCACGTGCCACACCAGCCGACGTACAGCGCCCAGCGCTTAGCACACGAGCTGCATGTGCCGGGCCGTGAAGTTGCCAAGACCGTTCTGTTGCGAGGCAATGCCAACGGCGGTCGCGAATTTGTCGTCGCAGTATTGCCTGCGAACAAGAATGTCGATTTCAAGCGAACTGCTGATGCGATCCGCGCGAATAAGGTCCACCTCGCCACCGAGATGGAAATTGCCGCCCGGTGCCCGGATTGCGACTTCGGAGTATTGCCACCATTTGGTTCGCGTTACGGCATGAAGACGATAGTCGATTCGAGCTTGGCCGAAGACGAAGAGATCTGGTTCGAAGGTAACACGCATAAGGAAGCGATTCGCATGAAATTCGACGACTTTCGCCGCCTCGAACAACCGATCGTCGCTTCGATCGCCGCCGAGCACTAGGTGTGTCGGATCGACGGCTCGGACGGGCATAACTGCCGTCCGAACTAACGCGCGTAAGTATTTGGCGCTCGGCCTCAATGTAAGTGACGCCTTGCGAAAACCTGGTTCAGTGTCAGAAAAGAGGGAGGTCGCACATGGGCTATTTCGCTATTATTGAGCTCGAGGACGGATTGAGTATTGCGGAGGTCAAGCCGGGCCAAACTGCGGAAGACGCTGCGGTCGAGGAAGGCGGCACTCTGGTTGACGCCGGCCCATTCCCGTCCTACGAGGATGCACTGGATGGTCTGGCCGATCTGGAAGAGGAGGACGAAGAAGCGTGAGTGTGAGCCGGAACGCATTCATCGCCGCCATGGCGATTGCCGCAATCGCTGTGCATCTGGTGCTTCGATTCGGCATGGCCGTCTCGCCAACGACCGCCGCCTGGCCGCTCCTGGCGGCGCTCGCGCTGGGCGGCGTTCCGCTCGTCTGGGACTTGCTGGTAAAGCTTTTTCGACGCGAATTCGGCGCCGACCTGATCGCGGGCATCTCAATCGTCACAGCGGTCGTGCTGGGCGAGTATCTAGCCGGGACGTTGGTCGTGTTGATGCTGTCCGGTGGAGCGGCGCTGGAGGCCTATGCCGTGCGCAGCGCGTCGTCCGTGTTGGAAGCATTGGCGAAACGCATGCCCACCATTGCACACCGCAAACAAAACGCGACGATTGACGACATCCGGCTGTCGGAACTCCGCATCGGTGACGTGGTGCTCGTGTATCCGCACGAGGTGTGCCCCGTCGACGGCACGGTGATCGAAGGCCACGGAGTGATGGATGAGTCGTATCTCACGGGCGAGCCGTATCTGATCTCGAAAACACCGGGGGCGGCGGTGCTCTCCGGGGCGATCAATGGCGAAGCTGCACTCACGGTCCGTACCGAGCGGCTGGCCGTCGATTCGCGCTACGCCAAGATCATGAGTGTCATGCAGGCTTCGCAGCAGCAGCGGCCGCGAATTCGCCGGCTCGGCGATCAGCTGGGAGCGTGCTACACACCCGTAGCACTTGCCATTGCCGGTGGAGCGTGGCTGGCGAGTGGCGACCCGGTTCGATTCCTGGCAGTCATGGTGGTTGCCACGCCGTGTCCGCTGTTGATCGCCATTCCCGTGGCGGTCATCGGGTCGATTTCGCTCGCCGCCAAGCGCGCGATTGTGGTCCGCGATCCGGCCGTGCTTGAGACGGTGAGCACTTGCCGAACCATCATTTTCGACAAGACCGGAACGCTCACCTACGGCCGACCGGAACTGGTCGAGCAGATCATTGCGCCGGGATTTGACCAGGCCGAAGTCCTATCACTCGTCGCGAGCATGGAGCAGTATTCGAAGCACCCGCTGGCCGATGCCATTGTGCGGGCCGGGCGAGCACAGGGCGTGATGTTGCGAGAAGTTTCCCAGGTCAACGAACCGCCCGGGCAAGGCCTGCGCGGCCGGGTGGCCGGTCGTGAACTGCGGCTCACAAGCCGCAAGCAACTTCGCCGGGAGCAACCGACTGTCGAGCCGCAACTTCCGCCCCAGGCGGGAGGAATGGAATGCATCATCTTGATCGACGGGCATTACGCCGCGGCCTATCGATTCCGCGACGCACCGCGTCGCGAAGGCCTTCCATTCATCGACCATCTTCGCCCACGGCATCGAATCGAGCGGATCATGCTCGTATCGGGCGATCGCGAATCGGAGGTCCGCTACCTGGCCGATCTGGTCGGCATCTCCGCGGTTGAAGCGGGGAAGAGTCCTGAAGAAAAATTGGAGATTGTCCGGCAAGAAACGACCCGGACCAACACGATCTTTGTGGGCGACGGGATCAACGACGTCCCGGCGCTGACGGCCGCCACCGTCGGCATCGCGTTCGGTCAAAACAGCGACGTGACGACCGAAGCCGCCGACGTGGTGATTATGGACAGCTCCTTGTCGAAGGTCGACGAGTTCCTGCACATCAGCCATCGCATGCGGCGGATTGCGCTGCAGAGCGCGGCGGGCGGCATGGGGGCCAGCGTGGTGGGGATGTTATTCGCCGCATTTGGCGTGCTGCCGCCCGTGGCCGGGGCGATCGTCCAGGAGGCGATCGACGTCGTGGCCGTCGCCAATGCGCTCCGCGTGGCGGTACGGCCGCGTTCGCTAACCGACTTTTGAGCCTACCCAACGGGTAATGCTCTGGAGTGGGCAGTTGCTCCCTCAGCGTTTCGCCAACTTGAGCAGGAAAAGTACGGGCTGACGCGTCAACGGAATTGTCGCTACCAGGTGAAGCATCGACGGCGACGGCGCGAATCCGAAATTCATGGTGGACCGCAAGCGGACCTTTGGTTCCACGGCATTTTGGCCAGGAGCATCGCCATCCCGCAAGTGTCGGTAAGACCAGCGAACAGCAGGCCGCCGCCAATAAATACGGTCAGGGCCAGAAAGTATGGATGCACGAAGATACCCAGCACCGTCGCGATGAGAATGAGCAGCCCGGCCGCGATTCGTACCTGGCGTTCCAATGAGATCGACTTCCTGCCGCGCTCTACCGGCAATCCAGCATCAACCCAGGCTTGCGTGCCGCCTTCGACGTTGCAAACGTTTGCGTATCCGGCGTCACAAAACTTGCGGCAGGCCGCGGCGCCGCGGCCGCCGCTCTGACAGATTACGTAAAGCGGGTCTGTTGGGGCGTTGCGCCGTTCCATGACGGCGCGAGGATCCAAGGAATCTAAAGGGACGTTTCGTGCTCCCACGACGTGAATCGCTCGGAATTCTGCCGGCGTGCGCACGTCGATGACGTCCACCGCAGATTGGGCCCGGCGCCGCGCCAGATCGTCGACCGAGATGATTGCCGTTTCTTTCATGTCGGAAACTCGCTCACTTCTCGGCAGCGAGTCGCACAAAATCGTACGCCGAGATGATGCCGTACAGGTTCGCATTCTTGTCCATCACCAAAACCCGATGAATGCGCTCACTCATCATTTTTCGAGCGACATCCTGGAGCGGTGTTTCGCGTTCGACCCAAATCAAATCTCGCGACATCACTTCGTTGACCGGAACGTCGCCAAACTCATCCATGCCATACGACGCCAATTGCATGGTGTCCCACTGCTGAGTTTCGGGGTCGAAGTATTGCGTCGAGGAGCCCACGGCGGCGTCTTCGGACTTCTCCTCCGCAAAGTTGAGAATGTCGCTCGACGTGATCAGCCCGATGCACCGGCAATTGTCGTCCATGACCGGCAGGCCGGTGACGTGATTCTCGACCATCAGCGCCAGGGCGTTCTTCAACGTGTCGTCCGGGGAAACGGTGACGATATCTCGTTGCATCAGTATTGCCGCCGCGGGACGATCCTTGACCTTGGTCATCGTTCACTCCCCAATACGCTCAAGTGTGGGCGAGGTAGGCGCCAACTTCGCCTTCCTCTTTTGGAGCAATCACAGGCTGCTTCACAATCAGAACGGGGCAATTGGCCCGTCGCACCACGGCTTCGGCGACGCTGCCCATCAGCAGCCGGGACAATCCAGTGCGACCATGCGAAGCCATGACGATCAGATCGACGTTTTCCTCTTCGGCGAATCGCAGGATCTCCGCGACGGGCGAACCGGTTAAGCAATGGTGTTCGAACGCGACCCCGGCGATGGTCGGAACCACCTTTGCGAGCCGCTCGTGGTTCGCGCGTCGGGTCGCGCAATCTGTCGATTGAGCGTAAATGTAAGCCGCCTCGCCCAGGGCGGCGTTCAAATCGCTCAGTTCGTCGACGTGGACGATGTCGAGCCGTGCCTTCGATTCGGCCGCCAACGTCGAGGCGAATTCGAGCGCCGCGGCGTTGTACTGCGAAAAATCGGTCGGAAAGAGAATTCGTTTCGCGTTCATGATGGCCTCCCGAGGCGGTGGGCATGCTTTCGGTCGTAGTGCCACGCCAACAGGTAGAGGATGCCAGGCGCTGCAAACCATGCCACGGCACCTATCGTCCACGGAGCTGCCACGAGGATCCCGTCAGCAAGGAAGAAAGCGGCCGTTCCGACAATCGCCAGCACTCCGCCCGCTAGCTCATGTCGCCAGCCCACCGCGTAGCCCACAAACACAACTGCCAAGGCAACGGCCTGACATAACATGCCAACCGAGACAGATACAATTCTTCCCTGAATGGCATCGGCCACGAATAGCCAAAGCCAGCTTGCAAACAAGATCACTGCAGAAGCGCGGGCAGCTCCGCGGAACAATTGGGCAGTGGGGTAATTACCCGGTCTTGTGGACGCGTACATGTTAGCTCCTCTCGCCATGGGGCCGAAATCGAGTCCTGGATCGTCGCCGACCAATTCTCCAGCAAGAGCCATGCCATCGGCGGACGCAGCAGAATTGCGGTCAAACTGCGTGATTCGAGAGTCCTGGATGGCGGCCGGGGACGCCGAATGTGCCTCAATAGCACATCGGCGACGCAACTCGACACATGATGGATGCCGCTGGGCGCGCTAATCGCGTGTGCCGGCATACTGCCGCAGAGAGAGCGACCAGAGTGCGCAAAAAAAAGCCGCCGAAAACCGGCGACGTGCAACACACCGCCTGGCCGTGAGCCTCGCAAGCGTACGAGTCGCTTTTTCCCCGTTTGCAGGATCGGTATCGAATGGGAAATCCCAGGCTCGAATACCGCACTTTAAAGGCGAAACCCGTCCTCGGTTACGAGGCTCCCTTCCAGTACCCAATGCGTCACGTCTTCTGCACCTCCTTTCGCAAATTTGGTGACAACCAGCCGGGTGAAGTAGCCCGGCCCGCCCTCCTCGGCGCCAGAAACTCTCCTATTTATTATACGCATTCAGGCTGACAAATGTTCGCCGCAATCTAGCACTCATTTCGAAAAAACAATCCTCAATGCCGGCGTGCAACCTCTAACTGTGGTGCACATCGATCGGCTCCGGATGTTCGCAGCCTTGAACGTTGTACTTCTCCAGGAGCCGATACAGCGTGCGCCGCCCAATGCCGAGTGCACGCGCCGTTTGAGCCTTGTTGCTGGAGTGCCTTCGATACGTTTCGAGAACGTGCTCGCGCGTGAGCGTGTCCAGGTCGACGTCGCTGGCCTCGACGTGCGGCCGGGTGTGTGCCGTATTGACGATTTCCGGCGGGAGATTTTCGATGCGAATTCGCTCATCATCAGCCAGGATCTTGGCCCGATCGAGCGCGTTTTGCAGCTGGCGGACATTGCCGGGCCAGCTGTAACGTTTGAGCGTTGGAATCACTTCGGGATCCAATTGCCATTCGTTGCCCGTGAAGTGAGCCACCAATTTGGCGAGATCGCCGGCTCGCTGGCGCAACGGTGGTAAATGAATCGTCAGCACATTGACTCGGTAAAATAGATCCTCCCGGAATCGCTTTTCCTTGACCTCTTGCAGCAGGTCGCGATTCGTCGCCGCGATCAGCCGAACCTTGACTTTTCGCTCCTTGACAGAGCCCACGCGGCGGAGGCTGCCGTCTTCCAGCACGCGCAGCAATTTCGCCTGCAGACCAATCGCCAGTTCTCCGATCTCATCGATGAACAGTGTGCCGCCGTCGGCGACTTCAAACAGGCCCGGCTTCATGCCGCTCGCGCCGGTAAACGCACCTTTCTCGTAACCGAACAGCTCGCTTTCCAACAGCGTTTCGGGCAGCGCGGCGCAGTTGATCGTGACGAACGGCTTGTCGGCCAACGGGCTGGCCTCGTACAAGGCGCGGGCAACCAGCTCTTTGCCGGTGCCGCTTTCGCCCTGGATGAGAATCGGCTTATCGGTTGGCCCGACCCGGGCAATCAGGCGAAACATTTCCTGCATCTGCGGTGAATCCCCGACGATGTGCGGCGAGGATTGTTGATAGCGGAGCGCCGCTTTGAGCTGGCGATTCTCCTTGCGCAACTGTCCCGTTTCATACGCCTTGCGGACTAACCGGTCGAGCTCCTTGAGACTGATCGGTTTGGTCAAAAACTCACGGGCCCCGAGCTTCATCGCTTCGACGGCCGTTTCCACGGTCGCCTCGCCGGTCAGCACGACAACTTCCGACTCCGTGTGCCGCGCTTGTAGCTCCTTCAACACGTCCAACCCGGACAGCCCCGGCATCATGAGATCGAGCACGACCACGTCAAACGAGCGGCGCTCCATCAATTCGAGTGCCTGTTGGCCGTCTTCGCACTGTTCGACGGC
>JBIOWO010000237.1:0-55157 GCA_044868555.1 Lacipirellulaceae bacterium
CCGTCACGCCAGGATGTCGCGGACTGGTTGGCCTTTGCCGTCTTCGGTGGCGTAGAAGGGGCGACGTTCGACATCAAAGGCGGTGCGCGGGCTGATGCCCATGATTTCGTAGATCGTGGCGTGCAAGTCGGTCAGCGAGACGGGATTGTTGGTCACGAGGCAAGGCCTTTCCTCGGCCGTTTCGCCGTAGAGGAAGCCGCGCTTCACGCCGCCGCCGAACATCAGCACCGACGACGAGCCGGTGAAGTGGCGGTGCAGACCATAGTGGATTGGCTCCTTGAGGACGTCGGTCTTGGCGCGAGACTGGTCGCGGGCCGTGCTGCCCGGCACGCCTTCGATCATCATGTCGCGGCTGAACTCGCTGGCCAGCACGACCAGCGTGCGGTCCAAAATGCCGCGGTCTTCGAGGTCGAGGATCAGCTGCGCAACGGGCCGGTCGATTTCGCGCTTCATGCGCTCGGCAGTGGCGTGGCCGTTTTCGTGCGTGTCCCAGTGGACGAACGGGATGTATTCGGTGGTGACTTCGACGAAGCGGGCGCCCGCTTCGACCAATCGCCGGGCCAGCAGGCAGCCGCGGCCGAAGGGGCTGATGTTGTAGCGATCGAACGACGGCTTGTCTTCGAGCGTCAGGTCGAAGGCTTGCTTGTCTTTGGAGCTCAAGAGGCGGTGGGCGGCGTCGATGGAGCGCATCATCGACTCCTGCTGATAGTCGCTCGCGTAGCGGCCGGCGGGGCTTTCTTTCACCAGTTTCTGGTACAGCCGGTAGCGGTTATCGAAGCGGCCGGCGTCCATGCCCTTGGGCGGCCGGACGGCGAGTGACGCATCCTCCGGGAACGGCAGATTGAACGGGCCGAACTCGGAGCCAAAGAAGCCGCCCGTGGTGAAGGCCTTCACCTCCTCGGATTCGCCGTGCCCTTCGAGTCGCTGGCCGATGTTGATGAAGGCGGGGATGACGGGGTTCCGCGGCCCGAGGACGCGGGCCATCCAGGCGCCGATGTGGGGCGCGGCCACGGTTTGCGGCGGCACGTAACCGGTGTGCCAGTGATACTGGTGCCGCGAGTGGAGGATGTGGCCCAGGTCGGGCAGCACGTGCGATCGGATGAGCGTGCCGCGGTCCATCACGCGGGCGACATGCTCGAGACCCTGGCAGATTTTGATGTTGTCGACGGCGGTGTCGATCGCCGGGAAAGTGCTCATCACTCGCTCGACGGGCAGGCCGACTTCAAATGGCTGGTAGCGCTTGGGGTCGAACGTCTCCGGCGCGGCCATGCCGCCGGCCATCCACAGGAGGATGCAGGCGTCGGCCCGCGGCCGGGGTTGCTGGAGCGCGCTGTCGGCGTGCAAGAGTCGGGGCTCGGAGGCCATTAGCGCGGCCGCGCCGGCGGCGGCCATCGCGCGGAGAAACTCGCGTCGCGTGGCGGCGTCCTGAGCATATAGCCGACCCATTTTGGGTCGGTTGTTGAAAGTGTTGATGTTACTCATTTGTCGCACCAACGCACCCCAGCCAGGATGGCCGGGCTATGTACCGGCCAGGATGGCCGGGCTATGTAATTGGATTCTACCGAACCAACTGAAATTCGGGCAACATAATTACCGCCCACACGAGGTCTTCGACGCCTTGCGGTGTGGGCGGCGAGCCGAGAAGCTCGGTGGCGGTGGTCAATTCTTCTTTCGTCGGTGGACGCGAGAGGGTCGATTCGTAGAGCCACTCGACGATCGCGTGTGGGTCGTTGTCGGCGAAGCGCTCGAGCACGTGCGGGGCGCCGCGGCGGAGCGTGTCGGCCAGCAGCTCGCTGTTGGCCAGGTCGAGCGCTTGCAGCGTGGTGAGCGCGGACGGGCGCTCGGAGACGATCTGCTCGCGGTTGGGTCGGCCGAGCGAGCGCATCATGAGGTCGCTGGCCACCAGGGCGGAGCGGTAGGTTTTGTGTGCGGCCGCTTCGTCCTCAGTCAAGAATCGCGTTACGTTTTTGTGTGGCTTGGTCGGCGCCGTGTCGGTGATTTGCCACACGGCGTCGACGAACTGCTCGGCCGTCATCCGTTTGGCGATCGGTCCGGTGAATTCGAATCGCGCGACATCTGGCTGTTCTTTGAGCACCACGGCCTGCGACTGGTAGGCCTGCGAATTCAAAATTTGCCGCAGCGTGTGCTTGAGATCGTACCCGTTGTCGGTCAGATCGACGGCCAGGAAGTCGAGCAGATCGGCGTTCCAGGGCGGGGTCTGCATGGCGTCGACCGGGTGGACGATGCCGCGACCCATCAACCGGTGCCAGAGCCGGTTGACGATCGTTCGCGTGAGGCGGCCGTTTTGTGAGTCGGTGAGGATCACCGCCAACTGCTTCAGGCGCACGTCGCGCGGCGCTTGCGCGTCGATCTGGCCCAACTCGGGGAACATCCAGGCGGCGGTGGCCATGTTGCCGGTGGGCTTGTCGCAGCGGTACAGCTCGAGCGGCTGCTCGGAGTAGATGGCGGCCAGGCCGTAGGTTTCGGCGAGCGTCCAGCGGTCGATGAAGCTGTCGTGGCAGGAGGCGCATTTCATGTTCATGCCCAGGAACACTTGCGACACGTTCTGGGCGAACTGGACCTCGCGCTTCTGGCTGGCGTTCACGTTGCCGCGCCAAGTGATGCCGTAGATGAACCCTTCCGATTCCTTCGATGGAGAAATCAGCTCGCGGACAAATTGATCGAACGGCATGTTCTCGAGCAGCGCATGATACAACCAGCCGCTGATTTGCCGACGTCCGCCTTCGATATAGCCGGTGCCGACGTAGTCGTTTCGCAGCAGGTCGTTCCAGAACGAGAACCAGTGCTCGGCGTAGGCCTGATTGTCGGCGAGCAGTGAGTCGATCAGTTTGGAGCGCTTCGACGGATCGGTGTCGGAGAGAAACGCGTGCAATTGTTCGGGCGTGGGCAGCAGGCCGATCGTGTCGAGGTACACGCGACGGGCGAAGGCGGCGTCGTCGAGGGGGGCCGGGCGGGGCTGCTCGTGTTGCTTCAAGTACGCGTCCAGGATGCGGTCGACGGGATGGGTGCGACCGTCGGCGGCCGGCGGCAGCTCGGGCCGACGTGGCCGCAGTGGCGGCTCATAGTCGGTCGGCGCGAACGTGAAGCCGGTTTCCCAAGGAGCATCGGCGTCGATCCATTCGCGGAGCGATTTTATTTCCGCTTCGCTGAGCGGCGGCTTGTCTTTGGGCATCCGCACGTCCTTGTCGTCGGACGTTACGAGTTCGATGAGGTAAGAGCTGGCGGCGTCGCCCGGCACGATCGAGCCGCCTTCGAGGAGCGACGCGCGGGTATTGATCGAGAAGTCGCCTTCGTGCCGGTGGCCGCCGTGGCACTCGACGCAGTGTTGCTTCAAGATCGGCACGATGGCGTGGGCGAAGTCGAACTTGGGAGCGGCATCTTGGGCGCGAGTGCCGCCGGCGATGCACACGATCTGTAGGATCGCGACGTGAAGGATTGCAGGTTGAATACAGCGAAGTCGCATCGTCGCCCGAGCCGATTTGCCTGGTGCCCTGATGGTTTCATTATAAGTAGACTTGGGGTGGCGAGGTACTCCGTGCTGAGTACACCGTACTCAGTACTTAGTACGCATTGATCGTTGGCCTGGCACGAACAAGATTGTCCGTCCTACGGAACGGTAGCCGGCCAGTTGCCGTCGACGATCGGCGTGAACTTGAGTTTGGCCGGGTCGATAACGACGTGCTTGATGCGGTCGCGCTTCCACGTGTAGGAAATGTGCACCAGTCCGTCGGCGGTTTGGATCACGGCCGGGTAGGAGTACTCGTCGTCGCCCCGTTCGAGCACGAGAGCGGCATTCCAGTCGCGGCCGTCGTCGCTGATCGCGACGTTGAGCATGCCGCGCGACTTGCCGATGTCGCGGCCGCCGCGCACCGTGTGATTGTAGACCAAGAGCTGCCGGCCGTCGGCGAGCGCGACCGCGTCGGTGCCGGAGCTGGGGTTGGGGAGCGACGTGAGCGACATCGGCCCCCAGGTGCGGCCTTCGTCCTTGGACCAGATTTCGAAGATGCGGCCGTTGCGCGAGCGGCCGACGGCTTGCAGTTGGCCGTCTTTATGCAGCAGAATGCTGGGCTGAATGGCGGCGATGGTGCGGCCGTCGTTCAGCGGCGGCGTCGCTGTCCATGTTTTGCCGCCGTCGGTGGAACGCTCGAAGTGGACTCGCCAGCCTTCGCGGCTGCTTTCGCGGCTGGAGCCGGACAGGATATCGCCGCTGGGCAGAACGATTGGTTTGTTTTTGATCGGGCCGAGGATACGATCCGGCAGTCGTTGCGGCTTCGACCACGTGCGGCCGCCGTCGTCAGATGTGATGAGCATACCCCACCATTCGCTGGGGGAGGGACCGACTTTGTAGAACAGCATCAAAGGTCCCGACTTAGGTTGGAACAGGACCGGGTTCCAAGTGGGATAGCGTAGCGTCGGCGACTGGATGCCGTTGGCGACTTCGACGGGCGGCGTCCAGTGGCGATCTTCTTGGCGCGATAACCAGATGCCAACGTCGGGGTGTTTTTCGCGCGTGCCGCCGAACCAGGCGGCGACGAGGCCGGTCGGCGTCTCGACGATCGTCGAGGCGTGACACTGTTTGAAAGGCGCCTCGTCGAAGAGGAAATCGGCCGAGGCGACGCCCGGTTGCCGCAAAATGTCGTCGTCCGTCCATCTCGGTTCAGCGGCAAGGCAAAAGGAAACTGCCGTACACGCGAGCATCGCGGAAGATATATCACGCAAAAGCGAAGAGGCGCAGAGGCACAAATTACTTAACCACGAAGGCACGAAGGGCACGAAGTTTCGCAAGACAGGGCGCTTCTTGATCATGTCTTTCTTTGTGTCCTTTGTCCCTTTGTGGTTTCACCTAGGCGGGACTTGGCGCGTTTGCGAGAGGGATTTGCCCAGTATGGTTTTTGTCTGCGATTGGGTCAAATCGTTAGCTCCGAGGGCGGCGGGAATCGCACGGATTGAGACAGGGGCGTGTTTTGCGACAACGTTTGCGTTTTTGGAGATTGCCTATTAGAAAATGGGGATGCAACACATCTTCTGGCGTTGGTTGATTTGCCAGGTTGTCGTCGGCGCTATTTGCAGCGCGTCGCCCGGCCGGGCCGAATCGGGTGGCGCCGTTTCGCAGGATGAAATGCAGCGAGTGTACGACGAGGTCAAGACGCCGTTCAAGTACGGCATCGTCTTGCGTCCTGATGAGAACGAGAGCGTCGATTGCCCGAACGTGTTTTGGCACGGCGGCAAGTGGTACATGGTCTATGTGGCCATCAAAGATAAGGTGGGCTACGAAACGCTGCTGGCGGAGAGCGACGATCTTTTGAATTGGAAGCCGGTCGGCAAGGTGTTGCCGTTTCCAAGCTCATCGGCGGAGAAGGGGACAGTCCCCGCGTGGGACCAGTGGCAGGCGGACGGCAGCATTGCGCTGGTGGATCCGACGTGGGGCGGGTCGGGCGAGCTGCAGACGTATGACGGCAAGTATTGGATGTCGTACTTTGGCGGTTCGAAGCAAGGGTATGAGACCGATCCGCTGTCGATCGGCATGGCTTGGACGACATCGCCCGATAAACCGGTGGCCTGGCAACGGCTGGATGACAATCCGGTACTCACACCGAACGATGCGGACGCGCGACCGTTTGAGCAGAAAACGCTATATAAGAGCCAGGTGCTGTGGGACAAGACGGCGACGCTCGGGCATCCGTTCGTGATGTATTACAACGGCAAAGAAGGTGGCGCCGGCAAATGGACGGAGCGGATTGGTATGGCCGTGTCGGACGACATGGTTCACTGGAAACGGTACGGCGCGGAGCCGGTGATCGATAATTTGAAAGGGATTTCCGGTGATCCGCAGATCGTGAAGCTAAACGGCAAGCCCTTGGGCATCGACGACGTGTGGGTGATGTTCTATTTCGGGGCGTTCTGGAAGGCGGGCGCGTTCGACACGTTCGCCTGCTCGCGCGACCTGGTGCACTGGACGAAGTGGACCGGGACTGACCTGATCTCATCGTCGGAGCCTTGGGACAAGACGTTTGCGCACAAGCCGTGGGTGATCAAGCACGATGGGGTGGTGTATCATTTTTATTGTGCGGTCGGCGATGAAGGGCGGGCAATCGCGCTGGCGACGTCAAAGGATTTGCGGCCAAAGGCGGAGTAACCACGACGGCCCGACGAGCGCGACGGAGAGAATCGTAGCGTCGTGCTCGTCGTGTCGTTGTGGTTCACATTGGTCTTCATCAATTCGGTTGAGATAACCTCGATGTTACGTCTGCATGTACTGTTGGCAGTGTCCTGTGTTGTGAATTGTGCGTTGCTCGAACGGGCGGTCGGCGCGGTGACGGTCGATCGATTGCGGTGCGAGTATCTTGAAGATCCGCAGGGGATTGACGTCGCTCGGCCGCGGTTGAGTTGGAATTTGATTTCTGATGATCGGGGCGAGCGGCAGACCGCTTATCAGATTCTGGTGGCGACGTCGCCAAAGATCCTGGACGAGGGCATTGGTGACCTGTGGGATACGGGGCAGGCCGAGTCGGATCAATCGATTCAGGTGCCGTATCGGGGTAAGCCGCTCGCTTCGCACGGCGAGTGCTTCTGGAAGGTTCGCGTGTGGGACAAGGCGGGGAAGCCGTCGAGTTGGAGCCCGGTGGCGAAGTGGTCGATGGGGCTGTTAGCGGCGGAGGATTGGAAGGCGAAGTGGATTGGTCTCGACGGCGAGAACATGGATGCGTCGCTGACCGGGACGAATTGGATCTGGTTTCCCGAAGGCGAGCCGACACGGGCGGTGCCCCTCGGCACGCGGTATTTCCGCCGCACCGTCGATCTGCCGGCCGACCGCGTGGTCAAGCGGGCGAAGCTGCTGTTTACCGGCGACAACTTAGCGCGAACGTTTGTGAATGGCGCGGATATCGGCGCGCGGGATACGTTCAAGTTTGTGAAGGACGCGGATATTACGCATCGCTTGAAGGCGGGCAAGAACGAGATTGCGGTGATCTGCACGAATTCGGGCACGGAGCCGAATCCGGCCGCGTATACGGCGCTGTTGACCGTGACGTTCGAGACGGGGAAACCGCTCGTCGTGAAGTCGGATGGCGAGTGGAAGACGACGGATAAGGAAGCGGCCGGCTGGAATATGCCCGGTTTCGACGATTCGCAGTGGGTGGCGGCGCGAGTGGTGGGCGAAGTGGGCATGGAGCCGTGGGGCGAAGTGGCCAGCTCGACGGAGCGGCGCTTGCCGGCGCGGTGGTTGCGCAAGGAGTTTGCGGTCGACAAGGACATTCGCCGCGCGACGGTTTATTTCTCCGGGCTGGGATTGTCGGAGCTGTATCTGAACGGCAGCAAGGTGGGAGACCACGTGCTATCGCCCGGCATGACTGAATATCCCAAGCGATCGCTGTACGTCACCTACGACGTGACCGACCAAGTGCGCCGCGGCGAGAACGCGATTGGCGTGGTGCTGGGCAACGGGCGGTTCTTTTCCCCGCGGAGCAAGGCGTACGCCAGCATGCCAAACTACGGTTTCCCGAAGCTGCTGTTGCACCTGCGCGTTGAGCACGCGGACGGATCGGTATCGGAGGTTGTGAGCGATGAATCGTGGAAACTGTCGGCCGATGGGCCGATCATCGCCAACAACGAGTATGACGGCGAGGAATATGACGCCCGCAAGGAGTTTGCGGAATGGAGCAAAGCGGGCTTTGACGATGCGGCGTGGCAGGCGGCTTCGGTGGTGGAGACGCCCAGTGAATTCGTGTCGGCCGAGATGATCGAGCCGATCCGCGTTACCGAGACCTTGAAGCCGATCGCGGTCACCGAGCCGAAGCCGGGTGTGTTTGTGTTCGATTTGGGACAGAACCTGGTCGGCTGGTGCCGACTCAAAGTGAGCGGCCCGGCCGGCAAGGCGGTGACGCTGCGGCATGCGGAAGTGCTGAATCCGGACGGCACGCTTTACCTGGCCAATATCCGCGGCGCGAAGGTGACTGATATCTACACGCTCAAGGGCCAAGGCACGGAAGTGTGGGAGCCGCGGTTCACGTACCACGGTTTTCGCTACGTGGAAGTGACCGGTTTTCCCGGCCGACCGACGCTGGAGGCGATCGAAGGGCGGGTCGCACATGATGACGTCGAGACAGTCGGCCGGTTCGCGTGCTCGAATCCGCTGTTGAATCAGATTTACAAGAACGTGCAGTGGGGCGTGAGCGGCAATTATCGCAGTGTGCCGACCGATTGCCCTCAGCGCGACGAACGGCAGGGCTGGCTGGGCGACCGGAGCGAGGAGTCGCGGGGCGAGATGTACCTGTTCGACGTGGCGGCGATGTACTCGAAATGGCTGCAGGACATGGAGGATTCGCAACGACCCAACGGCAGCGTGTCGGACGTGTGCCCGGCGCACTGGCCGTTTTTCTCGGACAACGTCACCTGGCCCTCGAGCACGGTGATCATTCCGAACTCGCTCCACCGGCAGTACGCCGACGAAGCGATCATCACCCGGCACTACGCGAGTGCGAAGAAGTGGGTCGATTTCATGCTGACGTTTGTGAAGGACGGCATCACGGAGCGGGACCAATACGGCGATTGGTGCGTGCCGCCGGAGGACCCGCAGCTGATTCACTCGAAGGACCCCAATCGCATCACGAGCAAGGCGCTGCTGGCCACGTCGTATCTGTATTACGACCTGTGCCTGATGGCGAAGTATGCGGGGATGCTGGACCAGACTGAGGACGCGGATCGTTTCCGGCGGCAGGCGGAGGAGATGAAGACCGCGTTCAACGCGAAACTGCTCAACCGCGAGCTGGGCCAGTATGAGAATGGGACGCAGACGTCGTGCGTGCTGCCGCTGTATTTTGGGTTGGTGCCCGAGGATCAGCAGCAGCGGGTGTTCGATCACCTGGTCCGCAAGATCAACGACGAGACGCACGGGCACATCGGCACGGGGCTGATCGGCGGACAGTTCTTGAATCGCGTGCTATCGGATCGTGGGCGGGCCGATTTGTCGTACACGATGGCCAGCCAGAAGGATTACCCAAGCTGGGGCTACATGGTGGGCCAGGGCGCGACGACGATTTGGGAATTGTGGAACGGCAACACGGCCGACCCGGCGATGAACTCGGGCAACCACGTGATGCTGGTCGGCGATCTGATCATTTGGCTGAACGAGTACGTGGCCGGCATCCGGCCGGATGAGGACGGCGGCCTCGGCTTCAAGAAGATCGTGATGCGGCCGCACGTGGTGGGCGATCTGGAATGGGTCGAAGCCAGCCTCCGCTCGCCGCACGGTTTGATCGCCAGCAATTGGCGGAAGGAGGGCAAGGCGTTCGATTGGCGGATCGCCGTTCCGGCCAACACGACGGCGACGGTTTGCGTGCCTGCCGCGAGTGCGGAAGCCGTCACCGAAGGCGGCCAACCTGCTGAAGCGGCCGAGGGAGTGAAATTTGTGCGGATGGATGGAGGTTATGCTGTGTTCGAAGTGGGGAGCGGCAAGTATCACTTTCTGAGCAATTAACGATGTCATTAAGATCGCTAGCGATTCCGGTTGGTTCCTTTTTGCTGTTCGTTATCGGCAGCGTTGCGAACGCGGCGCCGGATGACGTCGTCTATTTGTTTACCTCGTTTCGTGGTAATGGCGAGGATGGCTTGCGGTTCGTGTGGAGCGAGGACGGGTACCAATGGAAGGAAGTGCCGGGTGCGTTTTTGAAGCCGCGGGTTGGGCCGAGCAGGTTGATGCGCGATCCGAGTCTGGTGCGCGGGCCGGACGGCACGTTTCACCTGGTGTGGACGACCGGTTGGCAGAAGGACCAGGGGTTCGGCTACGCGCATTCGAAGGATTTGGTGCACTGGTCGGAGCAGCAGTTTATTCCCGCGATGGCGCACGAGCCGACGACGGTAAACGTGTGGGCCCCGGAACTGTTCTATGACGAGCCGAATGGGCAGTACATCATCTGTTGGGCGTCGACGATACCGGGCCGGTTTCCCGACCACCTGGAGCCGCACAATAACAACCAGCGGATGTACTACACGACAACTCTGGATTTCAAGACGTTCGCGCCGACGAAGCTGTTTTACGACCCGGATTTCAGCGTGATCGATTGCGCGATTGTGCGCGACGGCGAGCGGTACGTGCTGGTGCTAAAAGATAATACGCGGCCGGAGATGAATCTGCGCGTCGCGTTTGGCGATAGTCCGATCGGGCCGTGGCGGGACGTTTCCGGGCCGTTTTCCGGACACTTTACGGAAGGGCCGACCGCGCTGAAAGTCGGCGACGACTGGCTGATTTATTTCGACGCTTATCGCCAGGCGATCTATGGGGCTGTTAAAACGCGCGACTTCAAGACGTTTACTGACGTGACGAAGGAAGTCTCGTTTCCTAAAGGCCACAAGCATGGCACGGTCCTGAGCGTTCCGCGGAGTGTGGTCGACTATTTGCTCAAGGTTGGTCCGCAGCAAGTATCGAAGACGCGGCTGCCATTGGTGACGACGCTTTCGGAAGCAGACATTGCCAAGCGGCTGAAGGAGATCGATGCGGTCGCCGAGGGCGGGCCGTTTCGACCGGACTGGGATTCGCTATCGAACTTCAAAACGCCTGCCTGGTATCAGGACGCCAAGTTTGGCATTTTCATTCACTGGGGTGCGTACAGCGTGCCGGCGTTCGGCAGTGAGTGGTACCCGCGGAATATGTATCGGCCCGACTCGCCCGAGTACAAGCACCACGTGGCGACGTACGGCCCGCCGTCGAAGTACGGCTATAAGGATTTCATTCCGCAATTCAAAGCGGAGAAGTTCGATGCGGCGGCCTGGGCACGGTTGTTCAAGCAGGCCGGCGCGCGCTATGTGATCCCGGTGGCCGAGCACCACGACGGATTCCCGATGTACGACAGCGACGTGACCGAATGGTCGGCGGCCAAACATGGCCCGCAGCGCGACGTCATCGGCCAATTGTCGCAGGCGCTCGGCGACGAGGGGATCGTGTTCGGCGCTTCGACGCACCGGGCGGAGCATTGGTGGTTCTTCGATCAGGGCCTGTATATCGATTCGGACGTGCGCGACGAGGCGAACGCGGCGCTGTACGGCCCGGCCAGCAATCAGCGGATGGCCGAGAACCAGAGCGAGCCGCCGGACGAGGCGTATCTCAACGACTGGCTGTTGAGGACGTGCGAGATCGTCGACAAGTACCGGCCTCAAATCGTGTACTTCGATTGGTGGATCTGCCAGCCCGTGTTTCAGCCGTACTTGAAGCGATTCGCAGCTTACTACTACAACCGCGGCGCCGAGTGGAACCAGCCGGTAGCGATCAACTTCAAGGAGTGGGAGGGCCGGTCGTTTCCGGATGCCGTGGGCGTATTCGACATCGAGCGCGGCCAGTCGGCCGATATTCGGCCCGTGCTGTGGCAGACCGATACGTCGGTGGCGAAGAATTCATGGGGCTACACGTCGAAGCAGGATTACAAGGACGTGGACGGCATCGTCGACGACCTGGTGGACATCGTGAGCAAGAACGGCACGCTGCTCTTGAACATCGGGCCGAAGCCGGACGGCACGATTGCGGAGCAGGAAGCGGAGATGCTCCGGGCGATCGGCCGTTGGCTGGCGGTGAACGGCGCGGCGATCTACGGCACGCGGCCGTGGAAGGTATTTGGCGAAGGTCCGACGCAGGTGGTGGCGGGCCCATTCGCCGACGTGAAGCGGGCCGCGTTTACCGGCGCGGATTTCCGCTTCACCACGAAGGGCGACACGCTGTACGCGATCGCGCTGGCCTGGCCGACGGATGGGAAGTTGGTTGTAAAGTCGCTTGCCGGCAATTCGAACCGGGCGGATGGCCGCGTCGCGGATGTGCGGCTGCTGGGATACGACGGCCCGCTGGAGTGGCGACATACGGGCGCCGGTCTCGTCGTGACACTCCCGGCCGAGCCGCCGTGCGAACTTGCGGTGACCCTTCAGATTACTGGGCTGGCCGGTACGGCTGCTTCATCGCCATCTAAGTAATCTGAGGAGATTTCGGTTAAATCTGGCTGAATTTCACGGTGGCTGGACTCAACCGGCAAGCTTTTTACCGTTTCCGAACGTCTATCCCGCTGGTGTCGGCTGGCGAAGAAAATCGAGAATTTTTTGGCAAAATGCTTGCCTAACCGCTCGCCAGCTACTTATGATAGCACCTTTCCACCCCTCTTTGGAGGTGGGACAAGGTGCCATCGTCTTTGATGGGCTGATACGCCGCTCGTTCGGCGAGCGGATCGGCCGGGAGTAGTTCTAATGAATTTGAAGTGCTCGCGTGCTACCAGTTCGGTAGCCGCTCAGAGTCTCTTGCGCGGCATTGTGGCCGCGATCCTTCTTTCTTCGTCGGCATTCGCGCAAGTGGCGCCGCTTGAGGTGCTCGGCCCCGGGGCGAAACTGATCGTACCGTCCGGCCATGCCATCCCCAGCAGCGACGCATTTATGACTTGGACCGGCAGTGTCACGAGTCAAGGGGACGGGGTGATGTCGGCGCCACTGGCGCGCTCGACGTACAACGTCAACGGCGACGGAATCAAGGTCGGGATCATTTCCGACTCGTTCAATCTACTGGGCGGAATGGCGGCCGGGATTGCGTCCGGCAATTTGCCGGGCCCCGGGAATCCGAACAGCTTCGTCACGCCGGTGAACATTGTGGAGAGCACAGGCGGGGGCATCGACGAGGGCCGCGCCATGGCCGAGCTCATCCACGACGTGGCGCCCGGCGCGGAGCTCATGTTCCATTCGGCGTTCAACGGCGTCCCGGCGTCGCCCGGTTCCCAGATCGCCGCGGCAATCAACAATCTGGCTTCCGCCGGTGCAGACATCATCGTCGACGATATTTCGTTCTTATTCAGCCCGACGTACCAGGACGGCGTCGCGGCCCAGGCGGCCAAGGCCGCCTACAACGCCGGCATCCCGTATTTTTCGAGCGCTGGAAACAACTCGAACAACGCCTACGAGGGCACCTACTCGCCGATTTTCGGAACCAATCACAATTTCGACGCCAATGCGAACGAAGGCGGCGACAACATCTTGAATATCGGCGCGATACCGAATAACGGGCAAGTGCGCGCGACGCTATGGTGGGACGATCCGTATCCGTCGAGTGGCGGCGGTACGCCGACGACCAATTTTCAGCTGGGCCTGTACGATTTTGATCTTGCGGCGGTCGTGGATGGCTCGTCGCAGAACCAGTTGACCGGCGCGGATGCGTTCGAGTTTATCAATTTTACGAACACTACCGGCGCGACGCATTCCTACGGGCTGTTCGTCGAGCATTCCGGCGGCGTTGCCAATAAGCTTCTGAAAATTCAAATTGTCGGCCAGCAAATTGCGGATGACGACGACACCAATTCGCCGACGGTGTTCGGTCATGCCGCAGCCGAGGGGGCCGTGGCGGTGGCCGCGTCGTCGGTGTTCAGCCCCAATACGCCGGAAGCGTTCACAGGGCTGGGGCCGACCACGATTCTGTACGATACGGCCGGCAACAAGCTGGCCAACGCGGTGATCCGCGACACGCCGCTCATCACGGGCCCGGACGGCGGAAACACAAGCTTCTTCGGCATTGACAGCGCGTTGGACGGCGACACGGATCCGAATTTCTTCGGCACGTCGGCAGCCGCGCCGCACGTGGCCGCGGTCGCCGCGCTGCTGATGGAGCGGGCTGCGGATCTGGGTTTCGCACTGACACCGACGCAAATCTACAACATCTTGTTCAATTCGACCGTGGACATCCACACGCCGGGTTTCGACAACCTGACTGGCTGGGGCCGGCTGGACGCGCTAGCGGCCCTGGCAAAAGTTCCCGAGCCGGGCACGCTATTGATGTCGGTCATGGCACTGGGATTGTGGATCGGCGCCACGAGTCGGCGCCGCCAGGTCGCGGCCTGAGTTTCGCTCGCGCCAATAGCAATAACAATGCAGTTCGGCCCGGATGAGCGGTCATCCGGGCCGTTTGTTTGCGCCTGGTCAGGCGGCGCATCGCGGGGCTCAGCGCGATGGTGGTTCGCGGAAAACTCTCGGGCTATAATTCACAGCCTGCAGCGGCTGAAATTATCATTGTGTCACGTCGGAGGTCAGACGGATGTCGCGAGTCTTCGTTTTCATTTTGGCAAGCCTGTTCGTTTGCACTCGGAGCGGCTTCTGCCAAACGGCGGCACCGCCGTCGATTGAGCCGGAAGCGGCCGCCCAGCGCGATGCGCGGATGCGGTGGTGGCGGGATGCGCGGTTCGGCATGTTCATCCACTGGGGCGTGTATGCCGTGCCTGCCGGCGAGTGGAAGGGCAAGAACGTGAAGACGGCCGGCGAATGGATCATGAACGGGGCCGACATCCCGGTGGCCGAGTACGAGCCGTTTGCGCGCGAGTTTAACCCGGTGAAGTACGACCCGGCCGAGTGGGTCCGCATCGCCAAGGACGCCGGGATGAAGTACATCGTGATCACGTCGAAGCATCACGACGGCTTTTCGTTGTTCGATACGAAGGCTACCGAGTGGGACATCGTCGATGCGACGCCGTACGGCAAGGACCTTCTGATGCCACTGTCTGAGGAGTGTCGCAAGCAGGGCCTCAAGTTCTGCACCTATTATTCGATCATGGATTGGCATCACCCGGCGCAGGTACACGGCCCGACGGACTACAACCCAACGGGGATCAAACCGGAGCGGAAGCAGGAGTACATCGACTTCATGAAGGTGCAGCTCAAGGAGTTGTTGGATACGTGTAACCCGGACGTGCTGTGGTTCGACGGCGAATGGCCCGATTGGTGGACGGAAGAGGACGGCCGCGAAGTGTACGCCTACCTGCGCAAGCTGAAGCCGGAGCTGATCATCAACAATCGCATCGGCAAGGGCCGCAAGGGGATGGAAGGACTCAATAAGGGCGACCAGGAATACATTGGCGACTTCGGCACGCCGGAGCAGCAGATTCCCGCGACTGGTATCCCCGGCGTGGACTGGGAATCGTGCATGACGATGAATGGCACGTGGGGCTTTCACAAGAACGACAAGAATTGGAAGTCGGCGGAAACGCTGATTCGCAACCTGGTCGACATCGCTTCGAAGGGCGGGAACTACCTGCTCAACGTGGGGCCGATGGCCAACGGCGAGATTCCGCCGGCGAGCGTGGAGCGGCTGGCGGCGATCGGGCAGTGGATGAAGAAGAACGGCGAATCGATTTACGGCACGTCGGCCAGTCCGTTTGCCGCACCGGCGTGGGGACGCGTGACCACCAAGAACGGCCAGGATGGCACGACGACGTTGTATCTGCACGTGTTCGATTGGCCTGCGGGCGGACGTTTGATTTTGAACGGTTTGCAGAATGACGTTCGTGGAGCACGCCTATTGGCGACGGGGGAAGCGGTGACGACGTCACCCTTTGCAGGCAACGACGGCGGAGTCGTGGTCAAACTTCCGAAGGTGGCAATCGACCCCGTGGATACGGTGATCGCCCTGGAAATCGACGGGCCAGCGAAGCTTGGGCAGTAAAAATCCGTCGGCTTTCTCGTCAAATTTCTCAAAATGGGGGATCGCTGGAAATTCGTCCGCGGCCGGCGACTGGCTACACTGAAAGGTGGAGCCGATTGAGGTATGGGGCGATGAATCCAGACGCGAGCCGAGAATGCTTTTCTGACAGTGTGCGGCTCGCAATGCGCGCTTGCGCGGTTGCGTCGCTCGTGTGCATAATTGGCCTCGTGCCGCGGTTCGCGATGGCCGACGACACACGCCCGGCGGTCTCTTTCGACCGCGACATCCGCCCGATTCTTTCGGACAAATGTTACCGCTGCCACGGTCCGGATTCGAAGGCGCGGCAGGCCGACATGCGGCTCGACATTCGCAAGGGCATCCCGGAACACGTCCTGGCGCCGGGCAAGCCGGAGGAGAGCGAGCTGGTGCGGCGGATCATGAGCGACGATGCGGACGAACAGATGCCGCCGCCCGATTCGCGCCTTTCGCTGACTGCGGTGCAGAAGGAGTTGTTGCGGCGTTGGATCGCGGAGGGCGCTCCCTACGCGGAGCACTGGTCGTTCGTGCCGCTGCCGTCGAGCGTCGACGTGCCGGAGGTCGGCGATAAGAAGTGGCCGAGGCAGACGCTGGACCGGTTTGTGTTGGCGCGGTTGGAAGCGGAGAAGCTGGCGCCATCGCCGCCGGCGGAGTCAATGCGCTTGTTGCGGCGGGTGACACTTGACCTCACCGGTTTGCCGCCGACGGAGGACGAATGTCGCGAGTTCGAGAAGGCGGCGGCGGAGGATTTGGATGCGGCGCTCGCGCAGGCGGTTGACCGATTGCTGGCGAGCCCGGCGTTTGGCGAGCACATGGCGGTGGCCTGGCTCGACGCGGCCCGCTACGCCGATTCATACGGTTACCAGTCGGACCAGCTCAATACGCAGTGGCCGTACCGCGATTGGGTCGTGCGGGCCCTGAACGCCAACATGCCTTACAACGAATTTCTCACGTGGCAACTGGCGGGCGATCTGTTGCCCCCTTCGACAAGCTCAGGACGGGATCAAATTCTCGCCACGGCTTTCAACCGGTTGCACCGGCTCACCAACGAAGGCGGCTCGATTGCCGAGGAGTGGCTGGTGGAAAATGCAGCCGACCGTGTGCAGACGCTGAGCACGGCCGTGTTGGGCCTGACACTCGAATGCGCCCGCTGTCACGATCATAAGTACGATCCGATTACACAGCGCGACTATTACTCCCTGTTCGCGTTCTTCAATTCGATCGACGAGAACGGCATGTACGACAATGCGGCCAAGGTGCCGTCGCCGACGCTGCTGTTGCCGACCGAAGAGCAGGAAGCAAAGCTGGAGGCGGTGCTAAAGAAAGTTTCGGATGCCGAGACGGGGCTGGCGAATGCTGTTGAAGAAGGGCGGGGGCGGTTTGAAGAGTGGGTCGTCAAGCCGCAAGCGGAAGCTAAGCCGCAAGCGGTGGATATGACGGGTTACTTTTCGTTGGACGATTCGTCCCTGTCGGAGGTGAACCCGGCGCCGGGCCGGAGAGCACCCAGGCGAGCGGTCCGGTTGAAGAGTGTCAAGGGCGTAAGCGGCAACGCGATTCGCTTCGACGGGGATCGCGGGGCTGTGTTTTCCAAGCAACTGGTCGTCGATCGCTGGGATCCATTTTGCGTCGACGTGTGGATACGCGACACCGCCCGCAATCGGCAGCCGGTGGTGCTGCTGCAGCGCACGTTCGGCACCGATGTGGGCTACAACGGTTTTGATGTGATGCTGGCGGACGGCGTTTTGGAAGCGCGATTCTACCGCGTGTGGCCGGGCAACGGCATTGGCGTGCGGGCGCAGCGGCCGATCGTTGCGGGCGAATGGCAGCATCTGGCGGTGACGTACGACGGCTCGAGCCGGGCGGCCGGCCTCCGCCTGTATGTGAACGGCGAAGAAATGGCGACGACCGTGCTGCGCGATCGGATGCACAAAAGCACGTCGGTGGCCGCGCTGGGCGACGGAAATCTGACGTTGGGAGAGCGGTTCCGCGACCGAGGCTTCAAAGACGGAGAGATGGATGAGTTGCGGGTGTTCGATCGAGCGCTCGTGCCACTGGAGATTCGTAATTTGCACGATGGCAAGGCGCTGGCGGAGGCGCTCGCTAGGCCACAAGCGGAGAAGGATGCGTTACGTGCGTATTACTTTTCGGCGATCGATTTGGAGTCGCGCAAGCGTGCGGCGCAATTGCGTGCGGCGCGGAAGGAGCTAGTGACCGTCGAAGATGCGATGCAGGAGGTGCCCGTGATGGAGGAACTGACCGAGCCGCGGCCGGCCCACATTCTGGCGCGCGGCGCTTACGACGCGCCGAAAACCGACCAGAACCGTGTCCAACGAGATACGTTTGAGAACATTTTGATTCCTTTCCCGCCGGACGCGCCGCGTAACAGGCTGGGACTGGCGAAGTGGCTGACCGATCCGCGGCATCCGCTGACGGCTCGCGTGTTTGTGAATCGGCTGTGGGCGAACTTTTTCGGCAGGCCGCTGGTGACGACGCCGGAGAACTTCGGCCGGCAGGGGACGATGCCGACGCATCCGGAACTGCTCGATTGGCTGGCCCGCGATTTTGTCGACCACGGTTGGGACATCAAACGGACGTGCCGGGAGATAGTGCTGTCGGCGACGTATCGGCAGGATTCCCGATGCGGGCCGGAGCTGCGGCAGCGCGATCCGGAGAACCTGCTGCTCGCGCGCGGAGCGAGTCATCGGCTGTCGGCGGAACAGATTCGCGATGTGGCGCTGGCCGCGTCGGGTCTGCTTGAAACCAAAATTGGCGGTCCGCCGGTGTCGCCGTATCAGCCGGGGCCGGACCTTTGGACGGAGTCGAACAATATGTCGCCGCCATACAAGCAGTCGACCGGCAAGGAGTTGCACCGTCGGTCGCTGTACACGGTGTGGAAGCGGACTTCGCCGCTACCGAATATGCTGACCTTCGACGCGCCGACGCGCGAAGTGTGCACGGTTGCCCGCAGCCGCACGAATACGCCGCTGCAGGCGCTGGTGCTGTTGAACGACGTGCAGTTTGTCGAGGCGGCCCGGGCGCTGGCCATCGCGGTGTCGCGCGAGCATGACGAGGTCGATGAGCAGATCGGCGCCGCCTTTCTGCGGCTCACCGGTCGGCGGCCGGATTCCGTGGAGCTGGAACTGCTCACGACCGTGTACAATGACCAGCGGAAGCTGTTTGCCGACTTGACCCAGCAGGATGCGTTCAAATTCATCCAGCTTGGCGAGGCGAGGCCGGACCCGACGCTCGTGCCAGCAGACGTTGCGGCGCTCGCGGTCACTTGCCAGGCGATATTGAATCTTGACGCCACGAGTTTTAAACGATGAGAGCGCGTATTGAAAGACTTTGTCCCCTCTGTTTCCTCCTGTTTACAAGAATAGTCTGAACAGGAGGAAGCAGAGCGAACAGAGGCGTATTCTGAAAATATGGACTGACGGATTGTCTGCGGTCTGTTTCGTATGAGTACCTCGCAATCATTAATGAACGTTCAGCGCGTCACACGGCGGCATTTTTTTGGCCGGTCGGCGGCCGGGATTGGCGGCGTGGCGCTGGGCGCGATGCTGGGCGAGTCGTTGGCGGGGACGGCGCGGGCGGCGAGCGGCCACACGGCCGGGTTGCATTTTCCGCCGCGCGTGAAGCGGGTCATTTTCTTGTTTCAGGCGGGTGGGCCGGCGCAGCAGGATTTGTTCGATTACAAGCCGCTCCTGAATGCGAAGAACGGCGAGCAGTTGCCGGAGAGCGTTCGTGGTGGCCAGCGACTCACGGGCATGTCGGCCCAGCAGGCGTCGATTCCGCTGGCCGGGTCGCTGTTCAAATTCGCGCGGTACGGTGAGTCGGGCGCGTGGCTCAGCGAGTTGCTGCCGTTCCATCGGCAGATTGTCGATGACGTGTGCTTCGTGAAGTCGATGTACACCGAGGCGATCAATCACGATCCGGCGATTACCTTTTTCCAAACGGGCTCGCAGATTGCAGGCCGGCCGTCAGTGGGGTCGTGGTTGTCGTATGGGCTGGGGTCGATGAACGACGATCTGCCGTCGTTCATCGTGCTCGTGTCGGCGAATCAGGCCGATCAGCCGCTCTACGCGCGGTTATGGGGCAGCGGCTTCTTGGATTCGAAATATCAGGGTGTGCAGCTGCGGCCCGGCAAAGACCCGGTGCTATATCTGAGCAACCCGGACGGCATCTGCCGCTCGGGCCGGCACGCGATGCTCGATCAGCTGGGCGCGCTGAATCGCCATCAGTTCGAGAAGGAGCTCGATCCGGAGATTGAGTCGCGAATTGCTCAGTACGAGATGGCATTCCGCATGCAGGCCAGCGTGCCGGACGTCACCGATCTGACGAAGGAAACAGACGAGACGTTCAAGCTGTATGGCCCGGACAGCCGCAAGCCGGGCACGTATGCGGCCAATTGCTTGCTGGCGCGGCGGTTGGCCGAGCGGGGCGTGCGATTCATCCAGCTATATCATCAGGGCTGGGATCATCACGGCGGCCTGCCGGTCGGCATCCGCAACCAGTGCGCGGAGACCGACCAGGCGTCGGCGGCGCTAGTCGTGGATTTGAAGCAGCGCGGCCTGTTGGATGATACGCTGGTCGTGTGGGGCGGCGAGTTTGGCCGCACGTCGTATTCGCAGGGCACCCTCACGGCCCGCGACTACGGCCGCGACCATCACCCGCGGTGCTTCACGATGTGGCTGGCCGGCGGCGGCATCCGACCCGGATTCACTTACGGCAGGACCGACGACTACGGTTACAACGTTTCCGATGCCGACGGCAATGCGATTTCACCTACCAAAGACGAGTTCACTCCCGGTACGATGCACGTACACGATCTGCAGGCCACCATCCTGCACCTGTTGGGCGTCGATCACACGCAATTGACGTTCAAATACCAGGGGCGGCACTATCGGCTAACGGACGTGCACGGGCACGTGGTGCGGGAAATTTTGGCGTAGAGCGCCAAATTCACGATTGTCATAGCCGGTCGGCCCAATATCCCGGCTCACGACGGCCGTGCGCCACGGCGAGTATTTCAATGCGTCGATCCGACACGCGGTACACGATGACATATGGAAATCGCCTTAGCAAATAGCGACGCGTCCCGTGCAGGTATTCAGCCCAACTTTCTGGCGACGCCTGGATGGAGGTCCGGGCATTTTCGAGCGCCGCAGCGAACGCTTCAGCAGTTTGGCGACTTCGCTCGTCGTACCAGTTGAATGCATCATCCTTCTCGCGACTTGCCGCAGGATGGAATTCGACTGGTAGTTTAGCCATTAAGTCGCTCGCGGATGGAGCGCATGGCTTCGTCCCAAGGGATCAAATGGACTTGGCCACTGTCAATTGAATCAATACGTCGCTTAATCTCGTCAGCCCAGGCGGCATTAAGTTCGTCCGCCGTTTTCTCATCGAGGCTCAGGATCAACGACTCGGCGATTTCCACCCGATCATCCCACGGCAAAGCGAGGGCCGTCTGTAGGATTTGATGTGCTTGAGTGTCCATATGCATATTATCGGCAATTCCCTCGCAATTTGCAATCGAAGTTAGGCGCGACGCCGACGGCGCTACTCAGATTTCGTCGGCATGTTCGGTGACTCTCGGTATTTCTTTAGCTCCGCGATCAGCCAATCGCTCAATGCGACAGTCTGATCCGGGCTGATGACGACCTGGTATGGCTGGCCGATGATGGTCTTGGTTCCTACCTTTTCGATGAAGTCTTCGGCGGAGCCGATGCTGTTGTCATACGCTTTGTACTTGGCGTAGAGCTGCAGATAGAATCGCAGGCCGCCTTTGTTTTCGTCGGAGTAGACGAAGCGGTGCTTGGAGAGCTTGATCTGCGACAACAAGTGTTTGATTTCGCGTTCGGTGACGGGCGACGGTGCGCTTGCGGATGACGGTTGGCCGCCGCGGATCACGTCCACTTCGTCCAGCAGATTCGTGAACTCGTCGAGGTTCATCGCGTCGGCCGCTTTTTGCTCCAGCGATTGCAGGCGGTCGTCCAATTTCTCGAGGTGCGTGGAGATTTGGGCGCCGGTGCTGGACATCTGCTTGACGTCGGCCGAGATGGCGACGATAGCGGTTTCCATCTGGTAGGCGACCATCGAAATCCGCCAGACGAACCAGGAACTGAGTGCGAGCAGCGCAATCGCCGCGACGAGCGCCAGCCTTTTGAGCCACGAGCCGATTGTGTCTGCGGACGGTGGATCGTTTGAAGTTGGAGTCATAGGCCACGATTTTAGACATGTCGAAACACAGAGGTCAAACTGGTTGGGCGACGCCGGGCCACAACCTGTGTTAAGCTGAGTTCCGGTCGCACTTAAATGCGGTACGGCCCCTAAGACGTATTCGAGGAGAATGCAATGATATTGCCGCTCGACAACCAGCGAGAAGCGGATCGCGCATTAAATCGACGCCGATTTTGCGGCCAGGCGATGGCGGCCGCGGCGGCGGGGGCCGGTTGGCTGACGCGGCCGCGAATGGCAGGGGCTCAAGAGGCGGCTGGCGGTTCTGCGAAAACGCCGGATCACCGTTACAAGATCGGCGTCTGCGATTGGATGATTCTCAAGCGGCAGAGGTTGGGTGCGTTTCAGCTCACCAAGGACATCGGCGCCGACGGCGTCGAAGTGGACATGGGCTCGCTCGGCCAGCGGGATACGTTCGAGAACGCGCTCGCCGACGCCAGCGTCCGCAAACAGTTTCTCGATACGGCCCGCGACTTGGGACTGGAGATTTGCTCGCTGGCGATGTCGGGGTTTTACGCGCAGTCGTTTGCCGAGCGGCCGACGGTGCCGCGGATGCTGCAGGACTGCATCGACACGATGCAGCTGATGGGCGTGAAAGTGGCATTCCTGCCAATGGGAGTGCGGGGCGACCTGGTACTGCATCCGGAGCTGCGCCCGGCGATCGTCGAGCGGCTGCGGGCCGTCGGTCCGATTGCCGAGAAGGCGGGCGCGGTGATCGGCGTGGAAACGGCGCTCGACGCAGCCGGCGAGGTGAAGCTGCTCGAGGATGTCGGCTCGCCGGCCGTGCGAATCTATTTCAATTTCTCGAACGCGCTGCAGAATGGGCGCGACCTGGATGCGGAACTGCGCACGCTCGGCAAGGACCGCATCTGCCAGATTCACTGCACCGATCAGGACGGCGTATGGCTGGAGAATAATCCGCGGATCAACATGCCGAAGGTCAAAGAGACGCTCGACGGCATGGGATGGAGCGGCTGGCTGGTGATTGAGCGGTCGCGCGACGCTCGCGATAGCCGCAATGTGCGACGCAATTTTGGCGCGAACGCGGCGTATCTGAAAAAGGTCTTTCAAGCAGGCTAATGCGGAAGCCCTTGCTTTGAGACACTTTATCGTCGCTGTACGAAAGCGCTGCACGGGCCTGTTTTCCGCCGTTGCGCCAAGCCGTGGCGAAGGGCTCGCCGAATGACTAGAATCGGGTGGATACACCTCGTCGGGCCGCTATTCGGCAGTTGACGGACAGAGATAGAGGCCCTGATCGCATCTTCGAGAGTGCAGGGACGGACGTCGCCCGGCCAGCGACGAGCATCTTGTTCTGTAGCATACCCATGAACCAATCTTCCCCTGCGACCCTGGCCGTCATTATCGGCAATCGCGATTTCTTCCCCGATCAACTGGTCGCCGAAGCCCGCGACGATATCGTGAAGCTGCTCAGCGAGCGTGGCATCCGGCCGGTGATGGTCTCGCCTCACGAGACGAAGCTGGGTGGCATCGAGACGCATGCGGATGCGCGCCGCTGCGCGGAGCTGTTCCGCCAGCGCCGCGACGAGATCGACGGCGTACTGGTCGTGCTGCCGAACTTTGGGGACGAAAAGGGCGTGGCCGACACGCTCAAACTGTCCGGCCTGAACGTGCCGGTGCTCATTCAGGGGTATCCGGATGACCTGAACCAGCTAGGTGTCAGCCGGCGACGGGACGCGTTCTGCGGCAAGATTTCGGTGTGCAACAACCTGGTGCAGGCGGGCATCAAATTCTCGCTGACCTCGAAGCATGTGTCGCATCCCAATTCGGAGGGGTTCCGCGGCGACTTGGATCGCTTTGTGCGGGTGTGTCGCGTAGTGAACGGGCTGCGGGGCGTGCGATTGGGGGCCGTCGGCGCGCGGCCGGGTGCGTTCAACACGGTTCGCTACAGCGAAAAGATTTTGGAGCGGCACGGCATCAGCGTGACGACGGTGGACTTGTCCGAATTCCTGGCCGCGGCGGGCAAGCTGAGCGAAGCCGACCCGGCCGTGCGGGCGAAACTGGACGACATTAAGAGCTACGCGCCGGCGCCCGGCGTGCCGGCCGAGAAGCTGCTGCAGATGGCCCGAGTGGGCGTCGTGCTGTCGCGGTGGATGGAGGCCAACGCGCTCGACGCGACGGCCATCCAGTGCTGGACCAGCGTGCAACAGAACTTCGGCTGCAACGTATGCACGCTGATGAGCATGATGAGCGAGCGGTTCATGCCCAGCGCGTGCGAGGTGGATGTAACGGGCGTATTGACGATGTATGCCATGCAGTTGGCGGCCGACTCGCCGGCGGCGATCGTCGACTGGAACAACAACTACGGTGATGATGAGAATAAGTGTGCCTTGTTCCATTGCGGGAATTGGGCCAAGAGTTTTCTGCCGGACATCAAGATCGCGACGGCGCCGATTCTGGGCAGCACGCTGGGCGTGGAGAACACCTACGGCGCGCTGGAAGGCCGCACGCCGGCCGGGCCGCTCACGTATGGCCGTGTTACCACGGCCGACACGGAAGGCCGCATCCGCGCGTACGTCGGCGAGGGCGAGCTGACGGATGATGCGCTGAACACTTTTGGCACGCGGGCGGTAGCCCATGTTGCGCAACTTCAGAAATTGCTGCGGTATGTGTGTGCAAACGGCTTTGAACACCACGTCGTGATGACGCGTTCCCACTCTGCCGGCGCACTGAAAGAGGCGCTGGGCAACTACCTGGGCTGGGAAGTGCACGAGCATACGGGGGACTGTGGTCTGTAGACTGTGGACTGTGGACTCTGGAGTTGAGTTGAATTCGGGAGAGTCGGTAAGATGCCGCGAGACTATACAAAGATCGTGGCTTGGCAACGCGCGCATGAATTGACGCTCGCTGTTTATGAGGGGACGAAGCAATTTCCGGTTGAAGAGCGGTTTGGAATTACTAGCCAGTTGCGACGGGCAGCGTATAGTGTTGCTGCAAACATTGTCGAAGGCTCCGGACGAGACACACATAAAGACTATCTGCGGTTCCTGGTCATGGCACTTGCGTCTCTCAAGGAAACGGAGTATTTCCTCCTTCTGGCGCGAGATCTGCAATACTTAGAGGGCGATTCTCACGAGAAACTTGTGCAGCTCACGGATCATGCCGCGCGGCCATTGCAAGGTCTGATCAAAGCAGTGCGAACGGAGGCTGGATTCGGTCATAGATTGACAAGACCAGTGTCCACAGACCACGGACCACAGACCCCTCCCCGATGACCGACCACGAACTTCGCCTCAAGTCGATTCGCTATCGCCGTGACCTGCTCCGATACATCTATCATGCCGGCGCGGGCCACACGGGCGGCAGCCTGTCGTGCGTCGACATCTTGAACGTGCTGTACAATCGGGTGCTGCGGGTATCGCCCGAGACGTTTGGCGATCCGAACCGCGACCGGTACATTCAGAGCAAGGGCCACTCGGTCGAGGCGTTGTACGTGGTGCTGGCCGATTGCGGATTCTTTCCACATTCCGAATTGGAATCGCTCTGTCGCTACCGGTCGCCGCTGGTCGGCCATCCGACGCGGAAGGTGCCGGGCATCGAGATGAACACGGGCGCGCTGGGGCACGGGCTGTCGATTTCGGTGGGACTCGCGCTGGCGGGGAAACTGGACTGCGCGCCGTACCGCGTGTTCACGCTGTTGGGCGACGGCGAATTGGCGGAGGGCTCGAACTGGGAAGCGGCGATGGCCGCTGCCCATTACCGGCTCGATAATCTCACGGCGATTCTGGATCATAACACGCTGCAGATCACCGGTCGGACGCGGGACGTATGCAGCAACGAGCCCATTGATGAGAAGTTTCGAGCGTTCGGGTGGAATGTTGAAGTCGTGGATGGGCATGATTTTCAGCAGTTGACGCAGGCGCTATTGCCAATTGAGCGCGAGTCTCGGGGAGACTCGCCTACGTGTGTGATCGCTAACACGGTGAAGGGCAGGGGCGTGAGTTTCATGGAGCATGTTGTAAAGTGGCATCATGGCGTGCCGAGCGACTCCGAGTATCAGCGGGCCGTTGAGGAGCTGGGGCGGGCGGAAGCCGCGCTGGCGGAGGTGGTCCGATGAGCGCGCCAGCACCGTCGATGGTCTCGCCCGCGGCCAAGGCCGTCGCGGAAAGGCTCGGGCTAGCGATGGGCCGGGCGAATCTCGAGGAGTTTGCCGAGACGCTGGTCGTGCTGGCGAAAGAAGACCGGCGAATTCTCGTGGTGACGAGCGACTCGCGAGGGTCGGGCAAGCTCGGGCCGTTCGGCCTGGCGCTCGCGGAGCAGATTGTGGAGGTAGGCATTGCGGAGCAGAACCTGGTCGGCATTTCGGCCGGTTTGTCGGCGGCGGGCAAGAAGGCGTTTGGCGTGTCGCCGGCGTGCTTTCTCACAGCGCGGGCCCTGGAGCAGATCAAGAACGACGTGTGCTATTCCGACGTGCCAGCCGTAATCGTCGGCATCAGTGCCGGGGTGAGTTACGGCGCGCTGGGCAGCACGCATCATTCGCTACACGATCTGGCGGCACTGCGGGCGATTCACAACATCACGGTGATTGTGCCCGCGGACAACCTCGAGACGCGTGAGGCGGTGCGGGCCGCGGCGCTGGCCGAGCACCCGGTGTATTTGCGGTTTGGCAAAGCGGCGACGTATCGGCTGCACGCGGCGGAGACGCGGTTCGAAGTCGGTCGGGCGATCACGCTCCGCGACGGCGGCGACGTGGCGTTCATCGCGACGGGCGAGGCGGTGGTCCACGCATTGTTGGCCGCCGCGCAACTTGCCGAAAGCGGCCTCCATGGTCGCGTGCTCAGCATGCACACGGTGAAGCCGCTCGATGCAGACGCCGTGCTGCGGGCCGGGCGCGAATGTCGAGCCGTGATTACCGTCGAGGAACATTCGGTCTGCGGAGGGCTGGGCGAGGCGTGTGCGGCCGTGCTGATGCAGGCGGGCGTGGCCGTGCCAATGCGGATCGTCGGCATACCGGACGAGGACACGGTCACGGGCAGCCAGGCGGATATCTTTCGTCACTACGGCATTTCGATGGAGGGGCTTGCGCACACGGCGTTGCAGCTAGTAGATCGGGCATCGACGGAGGTCCGCCGCGCGGACATTCTCTCGGCGGCGGCCCAAGAGCTCATCGCCGCGCTGAACGCCGAGTTGAATCACCGCTATCCCGAAGAGGGCGCGAATTTTTTTCGGCTTGATCCGCACGAAGTCGAGAACGGGAAAGGCGGGTTTTACCTGGCCTACGTCGGCGGCAAGGCGGTCGGTTGCGGCGCGGTGCGACGGATTGACGACACGACGGCCGAGATTAAGCGGATGTACGTTGCGCCGACCGGCCGCGGGTGCGGGATCGGACGGAGCGTGCTGGCGGAACTGGAGGCCGAAGCCCGCCGGTTGGGCGTGCGGCGGCTAGTGCTGGAAACGGGGCCGCGGCAGCCGGAAGCGCTCACGCTGTACAAGCGGGCCGGTTTCACGGAGATTCCGTTGTTCGGCGAGTACATTGGATCGCAGTTCAGCATTTGCATGGAAAAGAACTTGTGAGCGGGAATTGGGTGGCACGTCCCTGAGCCTCGGGCGAAGGGCGTGGTCGGCGCACGCGCTACACCACGCCCATCGCCGGAGGCTCTGGGCGTGCCACACGATTGAGTATATGAACGGTCGGGTGACATGACTCATATCTTGGCCATCGACCAGAGCACTTCGGCGACCAAGGCGGTGTTGTTCGACGCCGCCGGCCAGGTTGTCGACCGGGCGTCGCGCGAGCATCGGCAGATTTATCCGCAGCCGGGTTGGGTGGAGCACGATGCGGAGGAAATCTGGCAGAATGTGCTGGCGGTGATCGGCGAGGTGGCGGAGCGGCAACGCGAGACGTTGGCCGATGCGGCCGGGCTGGCGATTACCAATCAGCGTGAGACGATCGTGGTGTTCGATCGGCGCACGGGCCGGCCGCTCGCGAACGCGATTGTGTGGCAATGTCGCCGCGGGGAGTCGATTTGTCGCGAGCTGCAAGGCGCCGAGCATGAAGAGCTGGTGGAGCGCAAGACCGGGCTCAAGCTCGACACTTATTTTTCGGCGTCGAAGCTCTTGTCGCTAAGCCGCGAGCGGCCGGATATCGGTGCCAAGCTGCGTGAGGGCGAGGCGCTCGTCGGCACCATCGATGCCTACCTCATCTACCGCCTCACCGGCGGGAAGGTGTTTGCGACAGATCCCACGAATGCCAGCCGCACGTTGCTGTACGACGTCAGTCAGTTGCAATGGGACACGGAGCTGTGTGCGCTATTCGACGTGCCATTGCGGGCACTGCCAGAGGTCCGCGAGAGCTTTGCGCGGTTTGGCGAGACGGACGCCGACGGCAGGTTGCCGCGCAGGCTGCCGATCTGCGGCGTGATGGGCGACTCGCAGGCGTCGCTGTTTGCACAGCGGTGTTACGAGCCGGGCACCGCGAAGGCGACGTTCGGCTCGGGGACGTCGATCATGCTGAACGTGGGCAGTGTTCGTCCGGCCGTTGGCAAGGGATCGGTGACGGCGCTGGCGTGGGTTCGCGGTGGGCAACCCACGTATGCCTATGAAGGGTTGATCAACTATTCATCGGCGACGATTTCCTGGTTGAAGGATCAACTCGGACTGATTGATGATGCGGCGGACACGGAACGGATGGCGATCGAGGCGGGCAGCCACGGCGGCGTGTACCTGGTGCCGGCCTTTGCAGGGTTGAGCGCGCCGTACTGGAAGCCGGATGCGCGGGCCGCGATCGTCAACATGACGGCCCACACGCGCAAGGAGCACATTGTGCGAGCGGCGCTGGAGTCGATCGCCTATCAGATCAACGACGTGCTCGGCATGATGCGGAGCGACGCGGGCATTGCACCGCGAATGCTGTATGCCGATGGTGGTCCCACGCGCAACAAATTTCTGATGCAATTCACGGCGGACATCACGGGCGTGGAGCTGGTGGTATCGGACGTGCCAGAATGCTCGGCGCTGGGCGCCGCGATGGCGGGGATGCTGGGGCTGGGCGTTGTCGGTTCGCCGGTGGATTTTGCGGCAGTGCCTCAGAGCATGACCGTTTTTCGTCGCAACATGGATGATAATAGTGTGGCGTGCGTCGTCGAAGGGTGGGGTCGTGCCGTGCGACGAGTGATTTGATTGTAGCCAGCGAAAGAATCATGAGCGCTGAACGCATTATTGCCGAGTACGTGGTCGAGACGCCTCTCGCGCTGGAGGAGGCGGCCGCGTCGATGGCGGGCGAGCAGTCGACCGGAACGTTTACGCGCGTGCCTGGCGAGACGGATGAGCTGCGCGAGCGGTTTGCGGCGCGGGTGGAGGCGGTCGAGCCATTGGATAATTGTGCGCTGCCGTCGTTGCCGGGCGCCGCTAAACCGCCCCTCGACAAGCTCGGGACCGTTCGGCAAGCGGCGAAAAGTGGGTATCTGCGCGGGCGAGTGCGGATTAGTTTTCCGCTTGCAAACATGGGTGCGAATCTGCCCGTGATTCTTTCCACGGTGGCCGGCAATCTGTTCGAGCTGCGGCAATTGTCCGGGCTGCGGCTGTTGGACCTGGAGTTTCCGCCGTCGTTGGCGAAGGAATATCCCGGCCCACGATTTGGAGTGGCCGGCACGCGGCGGCTCACCGGCGTTTCGGATCGGCCCATCATCGGCACGATCGTCAAGCCGAGCATCGGCTTGACGCCCGACGCGACAGCCGACCTGGTTCGCACGCTTGGCACGGCGGGCATCGACTTCGTGAAGGATGATGAGCTGATGGCCAATCCGCCCCATTCGCCGCTGGCCGAGCGCGTGCGGGCGGTAATGCGGGTCGTCCGTGAACTGGCCGACGCGACCGGCCGACAACTGATGTTCGCGTTCAACATCAGTGACCAGCTCGACCGCATGCTGGCGCATTATGAAACGGTCCGCGCAGCGGGCGGCACGTGCGTGATGGTCAGTCTCAACAGCATCGGCGTGGCGGGTGTGGATTTTCTTCGCCGCCGCTGCGAATTGCCGATCCACGGCCATCGCAACGGTTGGGGCATGCTCACGCGCCATCCGGCGCTCGGCATGGAATTCACTGCCTATCAAAAAATCTGGCGGCTGGCGGGCGTCGATCACCTGCACGTCAACGGACTCAAGAATAAGTTCTGCGAACCGGATGAATCGGTCGTACGCTCGATCCGCGCGTGCCTCACGCCGATGCTGGGCGGGTACGTGGCAATGCCGGTGGTTTCCTCGGGACAGTGGGGCGGGCAAGCGCCGGAGACGTATCGACAGACGCAGACGCTCGACGTGATGTACCTGGCGGGCGGCGGGATCATCGCGCACCCGGGCGGTGCGGCGGCGGGTGTTGCGGCGATTCGCCAGGCCTGGGAGGCGGCCGCGACGGGCGTGCCGCTCGAACAGTTTGCGCGCGATCACGCCGAACTGCGGCAGTCGCTGGAGTTTTTTGGACGGATGGAACATTCGAAGTAAGTTCCCCCCCTCCCAGACCCTCGCCCATCGGGTGACGGTCTGGGAGAGGGGGAACGTTGCAAAGGAACATCGACCATCGACCTGCTATTGGCCTATTACGGCGACGATTTCACCGGCTCGACCGACGTGCTGGAAGCGCTGACGCGCGGCGGCGTTGAGGCGGTGCTGTTCGTTGAGCCACCAACGGCGGCGCAACTTGCGCGGTATCCGCACGTGCGGGCAGTCGGCGTTGCGGGCACGGGCCGCACAATGTCGCCCGTGGAAATGGATGGCGCGCTGCCGGACGTGTTTGCGTCGCTGGCTCAGCTTGGCCCGCAGTTCGTGCATCATAAAGTGTCCTCAACGTTCGATTCCTCACCTCAGGTCGGCAGTATCGGCCGGGCGATTGATATTGGCTCGCGCGTGTTTCAGAATCGGTATGTGCCGCTGGTGGTCGGCGCGCCGGTGCTGCAGCGATTCTGCGTGTTCGGGAATCTGTTTGCCCGGTCGGGGCTCGATAGCCCGGCATTTCGGCTGGATCGTCACCCAACGATGCGGCATCATCCGGTGACGCCGATGACCGAGGCGGACCTGCGTGTGCATTTGTCACAACAGACCGAGCGGCCGATTGGGCTGGTGGATGTCGTCGCGCTGGATGCAGGCTACGAGACGGCCGCCGCGCAATTGGAACGAATTGTGGGACAAGCTGGGAGCATCGTGCTGTTCGACGTGCTCACGGATGCTCATTTGACAACTGTCGGCCGGCTGATCGTGGAGGCACAGGAGCGCGAGGGCAAGCCGTTGTTCGTGGGGGGTTCATCGGGAGTTGAGTACGCGCTGAACAAGCATTGGGAGGGATGCGCGAACGGGCCGGTTCCTGCGACGATTCAGACGGTCGATCGCGTGTTGGTCGTATCGGGCAGCCGCTCGCCGGTCACGGCCCGTCAAGTTGCGTGGGCGGTGGAGCATGATTTTGTTGACGTGCCGTTCAACGAGGCGACCACAAAACAGGTGGAGGCGGCGCTCGCCGCGGGCCGTTCGGTGGTCGTCCACACGAGTCGCGGGCCGGTGGATGATCCGCAACGAGTGGGAAGCGTGCTGGGGCAGATCCTGCGCGACGTGTTGCGGACGTGTCGCGTACCGAGGGTCGCCGTGGTCGGCGGCGACACGTCGGGGCAGGTTGCCCGGGCAGTCGGCATCGAGGCGCTGGAGTTTGTCGGACCGCTGGAGCCGGGCGCGCCGCTGTGCCGTGCCCGCAGCAGCGATCCGGCCGTGGACGGGCTCGAAATCACGTTCAAGGGCGGGCAGGTTGGGCACGACGATTTTTTCGCCACCTTGCTCCGCGGCCGACGAGAGCGATAAGTTGACGATACTGAAAAGGAGATTCACGCGATGAGAATTTCAGGCGGGCGATGTGCGGTGTTGTTGGCGGTGATCGCGGCGTTATCGATGACTACGTCGTGCGGCCGATCGGGCGGCGGCAAGGACAAGATCGCGATCGTCATTTCCACGCTCAATAATCCGTGGTTCGTCGTGTTGGGCGACACGGCCAAGGAGCGAGCGATGGAGCTGGGTTACGACGCCATTGTGTTCGACTCGCAGAACGACACGGCGAAGGAGCAGGACAATTTCGAGAACATCATCGCCGGCGGCTACAAGGCAATCCTGTTCAACCCGACCGATGCGGAGGGCTCGATCGCCAACGTCCGCAAGGCCAAGGAGGCCGGCGTGCCCGTGTTCTGCATCGACCGAGAGATCAATGCGGGTGACGCGGCCACGTCGCAAATTCTGTCAGACAGCTACTCGGGCTGCGTGGCACTGGGGGAGTTTTTTGTGGAGCGCGTCGGGAAGGAGGGCAAATACGTTGAGCTGATGGGACTGGTGGGAGACAACAATACGCGGAACCGGTCGGGCGGATTTCATAGCGTGGTCGATCGCTACCCGGGCCTGAAGATGGTCGCCCAGCAAAGCGCCGATTTCGACCGCACGAAGGCGCTGGAAGTGATGGAATCGATCCTGCAGGCGCAGCCGGACATTGACGCCGTGTTCTGCGCGAACGACGCGATGGCGATGGGCGCCTACCAGGCGCTGCTGGCGGCCGGCAAGGCGGATCGAGTGAAGGTGTTTGGCTTCGATGGGGCGGATGACGTGGTGCGGCTGATCGCCGAGGGCAAGATCGAAGCGACCGGGATGCAATTCCCCAAGGTCATGGCCCGCACGGCCGCCGAGTACGCTGACCAATGGTTGAAGGGGAAGCGAGATTTCGCGCAGAAGATTCCGGTCGACGTGGAGCTAGTGACACGTGACAACGTGAGCGACTATGGTGATTATGGTCTGAAAGAAGTCGCGACGGAAAAGAAGAATTGAACAGGAGAAAACAGAGGTAACAGAGTTGCAATGGTGGTCTTCGCGGTTCACATTCAATCCAGTGTCGCAATCCGCAATCCGAAATCTCTGTTTCCTCCTGTTCAAGAATTCGTGTGGATGATTGCTGATGAAGCGTGTTTTCATCGTCATTGGCTTGTTGATCGCTACGGGCGTGCTGTTTTGGAAGTTTCCGCTGTTTCATTTGGTGGCGGTGGGGCAGGCGGGGGCAAGTCGGCCGGGCGCATTCAGTGCGACGGAATTCGTCACCACGTTTTGGTCCGAGCGGCTCGTGCCGGCGTTCGATCAGGCGGCGGATGCGGCGGCTGTGCTGGCGGCGATTCGGGAAGCGCCGGATGAGGCCCGCCGGCGGTTCGGTCGTTCGGCCGGCTTGGGGCGGGCCACGCTGTACTTCGTGCGGGGGAGCGGAATTGTCGTGGCGATCGACGATCAGGGGGTCGGCGTGACGCTGAGCAAGGAGGCGGAAACGCCCCAGATCGTGCTGCAGACCGGCTTGGTCTCCGGAAATTCGGTGCGCGACGCCTCGGGATTGCTGGCGGCAAGTGACTATCCGAATTCGCAGCAGTTCAACGACATCTCGACGCAGTTGAATCGAACGGTCGAAACGTCGGTAATACCAAATTTGAAGCAAGCGGCGCAGGTTGGCCGCCGCGTTGAGTTTGTCGGTTGTGCGCGGGTGCTCAATTTGCCGAGCGACGCGGCGCCGCTCAGAGTAATTCCGCTGAAAGTGCAAATTGAGTAGAGCCGCCATGAGCGATGACGCCGACATCTTGCTCGAAGCCCGTGGAATTTCGAAATCGTTCCCCGGCGTTCGGGCGCTCGACAACGTCGATTTGACGGTCCGCCGCGGCCGGCTCACTTCGCTGGTGGGCGAAAATGGGGCCGGCAAATCGACGCTGATGAACATTTTGGCCGGCGTGTTTCCGCCGGATGCGGGCGAGATTCTGATCGACGGCAAGAACGTGAGCTTTCGCAACCCGCGTGCGGCACAGGACGCGGGCATCTCGATCATCTTTCAAGAGCTCAATCTCGTCCCCGATTTGAGCGTGGCCGAGAACATCTTTCTTGGCAGCGAGCCGCATGGGCGACTGGGCCTGATCGACTTTCGGACGATGCAGCGGGAGGCGATGTCGCTGCTCGGGCAGTTGGAGTTGGCGGTCGATCCGTGGACGCCGGTCGGCCGATTGCGCGTGGGGGCCCAGCAGGTCGTCGAGATTGCCAAGGCGCTGTCGCTACGGTCGCGCGTGATCATCATGGACGAGCCGACGTCGGCCATCACCGATCAGGAGGTGAAGGTACTGTTCCGCCTGATCGGCCAACTGAAGCGGCGCGGCGTCGGCATAGTCTACATCACGCACAAGCTGGACGAGCTGCCCCACATTGCGGACGACGTCACGATCCTGCGCGATGGCCGGATGATCCGGGCCGATCGGTTTGCGGCCGTGACGCATGACGAGATTATTCGGCTGATGGTCGGACGCGAGCTGGCCGAGCTGTTTCCCAAGTCGAGCGCGGCGGCGGGCGACGAGGTGCTGAGCGTGCGCGGCGTTTCGCTGCGGTCGGCGGGGCGGGTCGGCGACTATGCCGTGCGCGACGTTTCGTTTACCGTGCGTCGCGGCGAGGTGGTCGGCTTGTTTGGATTGATGGGCGCCGGGCGGACCGAACTTCTGCAAACGATTTTTGGGCTTCATCCACGCGCGTCGACGGGCGAGATTGCCGTCGCCGGCCGGGTCGTCGCCATTCGTTCGCCGCAACAGGCGATCCGCGCCGGGTTGGCGCTCGCGCCGGAGGACCGCAAGGCGGAGGGGCTGGTGCTGGCGATGAGCACTCTGGAGAATGCGAGCCTGTCGGCCCTCGATAAGTCGTCGCGGTGGGGATTCTTGCAGCGCGGGCGCGAGCGGGCGCTTGTCGGGCGGTACGTCGAGCGGCTCGGCGTGAAAACGCCGTCGCTCGATCAAGCTGTCCGCAACCTCAGCGGCGGTAATCAACAAAAGGTCGTGCTGGCGAAGTGGCTGGCCACGAATCCGCAGGTGCTGCTTTTGGACGAACCGACGCGCGGCATCGACATTCACGCCAAGAAGGAGATTTACGCCCTGATCGACGAACTGGCCCGCGGCGGGTTGGGCATCGTGATGGTGTCGTCGGAGCTGCCGGAGATTCTGGCGATCGCCGATCGAATCCTGGTGCTGGCCGAAGGCCGGCTGACACGCGAATTCCGCCGCGGCGAAGCGACTGAAGAATCGATCCTCAAAGCGGCGCTGCCCACTTCACATACCACTGTCGGGAATTAGACCTCAAAGTCACAAAGGACACGAAGGAATTCGGAAATGAAACGTCATGAGTTTGTCAAAGGCTTTTGCATTGACTTTGTGTTCTTCGTGCCTTCGTGGTTAAGTTTCGTTCGTACTCGTCATGCTTAAGGCAAACAAAGAATTCGTTGCTCGGTTTCAGTCGCTGATCGCGCTCGCGCTGATGGTGCTGGCGCTGAGCCTGATGAGCGACAAGTTTTTGACGGTCGACAACGGCCTGAACGTGCTGCGGCAGATCTCGATCAATCTGTGCCTGTCGATCGGCATGACCCTGGTGATCCTTTCGGGCGGCATCGATTTGTCGGTGGGCTCGGTGCTGGCGCTGTCCGGGGCGGTGGCGGCGGGCCTGTTGAAAAACGGCCTGTCGCTCGCACCGGTTAATTCACTACTTGGCTCCTGGTTCGGCGTGACGTTTGCGTGGCTCAACGTGGTGCTGCAATTCACGGTGTTCGGTGCGATTGTGGCCGGTGTGTTGGTGGGCCTGGCGTTGGGCTGGTTCAACGGCTGGTCGATTACGCGGTTCGGGCTGCCGCCGTTTGTCGCTACGCTGGGGATGCTGAGCATTGCCCGTGGGTTGACGATGCTGTGGACGGGGGGCTTTCCGATTACGGGCCTGGGCGACGAATTTGGCTTCCTGGGTACCGGCTATCTGATTCGCGTGCCGATGCCGGTTTGGATTTGTGCCGCGCTCGTGCTGGTGTTTGTCGTGGTGACGCGGCGGACCACGTTTGGCCGGCATTTGTATGCGGTCGGTGGGAACGAGCGGGCGGCCGCGCTCAGCGGGCTCAACGTCAACCGGATCAAGCTGCTGGTGTACACGTTGGCCGGCGGACTGGCGGCGGTGGCTGGACTGGTGGTGACGGCGCGGCTCGATTCAGCGACGCCGAACGCCGGGTTCAGTTACGAGCTCGATTCGATCGCGGCGGTGGTGATCGGCGGCACGTCGCTCTCCGGCGGGCGCGGCTCGATCCTGGGCACCGTGTTGGGCTGCCTGATCATCGGCGTCTTGAACAACGGGCTGGTGTTGTTGGAGGTGTCGCCGTTCTGGCAGCAGGTGATCAAGGGGCTCGTGATCCTCATGGCGGTGGCGGTGGACCGGGCGAGCCGGAAGGAGAATTAGGTTCCATGGCGCAAAAGAAGCTGGGCCTGTTGCACACGTCGGCCACGCTGGTGCCGGTGTTCGAGCAGCTTTGCCGGGAGAAACTGCCGGGGGTGAGCGTGTTCAACCTGGTGGACGACAGCCTCATCAAGGACGTGATTGCCCACGATCGTTTACGTCCGCAGACTGCCCGCCGCGTTGCGCAGCACGTGGCGGCGGCGGAAGATGCGGGTGCCGACTACATCCTGGTCACGTGCTCTTCGATTGGGGCGGCGGTGGAAATGGCGGCCACGCTGGCGAGCGTGCCGGTGCTGCGCGTCGATCAACCGATGGCGGACCGGGCCGTGGCTGGTGGGCCTCGAATCGGCGTCATCGCCACGTTGCGGACGACGCTGGAGCCGACGGCCGATTTGATCCGACGCCGGGCCATCGCGGCTGGCAAGACGGTGGAGCTGACGACACGATTGTGCGAGGGGGCGTTCGACGCGTTGATGGGCGGCGACTCGGCGCGACACGATGCGTTGGTCGCCGCCGCGCTGCGCGATTTGGTCGCCCAGGTCGATGTCATTGCGCTGGCTCAGGCGTCGATGGCCCGCGTCGTCGAATCGCTCGATGCGGCCGACCGCCGTGTGCCGATCCTGGCCAGTCCGCCGCTGGCGATTGAGTATTTGGCAACGGAGCTTAAATAGCGTGGAAACGTTCCGCAAACAGTGTCTGCTGATTGCCGCGGCGGCCGCATTGGTATTTGGCTATGGGTTAGGGATCCAGCATCCAGCCTATTGGCAGACCGGCGCCGTGCTGGCCACGGTGGGGCTGGCAATTGGGCTCGGCGGCGTGGCGGCACTCCGGGGCTACCAATTCACGGCGTGGATTGTTGCCGCCGTGGTGGCGGCAATGATTTATCCGGCCGCATTTCTGCAACTCGGGCCGATCGATCTCCGCAACCCATGGATCATGTTGTTCGCAATTCAGGCCGTGATGTTCGGCATGGGCACGCAAATGAGCCTGCGCGATTTCGCCGGAGTCGTGAAAATGCCGTGGGGCGTGTTCGTGGGCATTGTCTGCCAGTTCACCATCATGCCGCTGCTGGGATTTGCGCTGGCAACGACGTTTCCGCTGCCGGACGAAGTGGCTGCCGGCCTGGTTCTCATCGGCTCGTGTTCCAGCGGTTTGGCGTCGAACGTAATGACGTTCCTCGCCGGGGCAAATTTGCCGCTGTCGATCACGCTGACGGCGGTGGCCACGCTCTTGGCTCCGCTCGTGACGCCGCTGTGGATGAAGCTGCTGGCCGGCACGATGGTTGAAGTGAGCTTCTTCAAGATGATGCTTGACATCGTGCAGATGGTGATCGTGCCGATCGGGGCTGCATTGCTGCACGATTATCTGAAGCATGCGTCGCCGAGTGGGAGACGCGCGGTCATGGGACTCGCCGCCGTGGGCGCTGCGTGGCTGGCGTTTCTCCCGCTGGGAGGATGGGATGTGGTGACCACGAATGTTCCAACGTCGGCCGTGCCATGGATCAGCTTGATCGGGTTTCTCTTTGGCGCGATTGTCGCAGGGGTCGTCTATCACTGGTTCACGCTGCGAATGCCTGCCTTGGATCGCTGCATGCCGCTGGTAGCTATGGTCGGCATTTTGTACGTCGTCGCGGTCATCACGGCAAAGGGCCGCGAGCAATTGCTGGCGATCGGAGGGATTTTGTTTGTTGCCGTCGCTATTCACAACGCGGCTGGCTATGTGCTCGGCTACTGGATGAGTCGCGCGATGGGCCTCGACCGGCAGTCCGCTCGCACGGTGGCGATCGAAGTCGGCATGCAGAACGGTGGAATGGCTGCGGGTCTGGCCGACGCGATGGGTAAAGCGGGCACAGTCGGCCTCGCAGCCGCGCTCTTTGCTTCATGGATGAACGTCACGGCATCGATTCTGGCGGACTACTGGCGCAAGCGGCCAGTGGAGAACATTGGTCCAACAGACTAATCACGCCGGTGCGGAGTTAATATGGCGCAATCGCCTATTACCAGCTTGTCTTGGAAGCGCTTCAGCTTGCGCTCATTTCTTATCGTTGTGACGCTAATCGCAATTTGGATCGGCTTCGAATCGCAGCGGGCGCAAAACCAGCGACAAGCAGTGGCCGAACTCAGAAAACTTAGCGTGCAGATTAGCTACAACTGGCAGCACGGGAACGGCGATTGGGTTGGCGTGAGCGCCGGCGGATCACCTCCAGGCCCGGAATGGTTGCGAGACGCAATTGGAGAGGATTATTTTGTGACTGTCGTTCGTGTGAATTGTGAACAGACCCAGGTTCATGACTCCGATTTACAGTGGCTCGAATCGCTTCCGCGTGTGCACTTTGTTTCGCTTTTCGATACACCAGTCACAAATGCTGGAATGAAGTATGTTGGAGCGTTACCTGAACTCGAAATATTGTACTTCTTCGATACGCAAATTGGCGATGAGGGATTAAACTATATAACACGCTCCGTTACGCTTCGTGAAATTCAATGCGGACGTACACCAATTACGAACAAGGGGCTTGCTAATTTGTCTGGATTACATCACTTGGAAAAGTTGTGGCTGAGAGGCACCAAGGTGTCCGATGCCGGTCTTGAACATCTGCGAAACCTGACCAATCTCGTGTATTTGGATCTGAGGGATACTTCGGTTAGCCAACACGGCGTGGCTCGGTTGCAGGAATCTTTGCCGAAATGCAAGATTGTGCGATAGGTTGGCCGGGCAAACTGGGACCTATCAGTTAGCCGATTCGAATTCGCGGCTGACGTGCTTCGGCGGGCATGGCTTTGCGGACCAGCTCTTTGACCATCCAGGGGATGTTCCCCTCGCCGAGTAGCAAGAAGTTCAGGTTGGCCGCCAATGGTTGTTCGTGCGACCAGCCGAAGATGATTTCGGGCGGCTCGCCGCCGTCCTTGCACAGTTCCAGGCAGATCGCGGCGAGCACGTGGGAGATGCTTACGCAACGTGAAACGCGAATCACTTCCAACGATTCCTCGCGCTCAAACTTCATCAGCGGCTTCTGATAGAAGTTGCTCGGATCGCCCAGCACGGCCTCGATGAAGATTGTTGGCGTGGCCGGATCGAGGCGATGTTCGCGCTGCAAGTTCCGGCATTTTTCTGCCAGGGAAATCTGCCCGGGCCGATGGGGCGCCAGCACCTTCGGGCCCGAGCAGCACAGCTCGTTCCACCGTCGCTCGGTGGCGTCGTCGGCAAAATCGAATCCTTCAAACCGCAGTTCGGTGCTGCGAATCCACCGTGACACGAAGGAGCAGATGAGAATCGCCAGCACGAAGGCCAGGGCAATCGCCAGACCCGAGAAGTTAATCAGAACCGTGAGGCCCGTCATCACCAGGAAGAAGCCGCTGGCGCAGGCAGCGAGGACAACGAGCGACAGTCGCCGTGGGCGAGGCGGCGTGGCGGCGCCGAGGTCTTTAGACGCGGCCAGCGCCGCCCCCGCCAATAGCACCAGCACGCTGGTGGCGTACGCCCATTGCTGCGACGAGGGGCTGGCCTGAAACACAACTGTGACCAAGAGCACGATGACGTTGAGCACAAACAGGATTGCACCCACGCGTCCGGCCCAGCTCACGTCCATGCCGAGCCGGTTGAGATAATGTGGCAGCAGATTCTGCAGGCCCATGGTCACGCTGGCCCCGGCCAGGCACAGAATGAATGCGGTCGACAGATCGAAGACGTCGCCAAATCGGTCGCCGAACAGCGGGCTAATGGATGTATTGCTGTTTCCGTCGACAACCGGCGAGCCGTGGGCCAGGTAGGCGAGCGCCCGGTGCTCGGCCTCGCCGCCCGGCATGAGCGCTGCGCGCGGCACGACGAGCGTCGTCACCAGCACGGCACTTACCAAGTATACGGCCATGATCGCAGCGGCAGTGAACATCAGCTTGCGCGAATTGCGCACACGGCCAGCCGGCGTGTCGGCTTCCTGACCGACTCCACCGCTAACCCGCGGCACGACCGTCATGATCATCTCGAAGCCGCTCAGGCCCAGCGCCATCTGCGGAAACGACCAGAGAATGATGCTCAACCAGGCCGACCATTGGACATGAGCGGACGATCCAGCGGGCTCGCCGTTCGGTTGTCCGATCGCGCGCGTCGCATCCAGCCAGGATTGCCAAATTTCGTGATGCCGCGCGACGAAGACCGCAGTGCTCACCACCACGATCGCCACAAGCACCAGGTAACATGCCACCGCACCCGCCGTGACGTAGAGAATCTTTCTTCCGATGCTCTGCTTGAGCACGATCCAGAAGCCGAACGAAACGACGGACAGGCCGAGCGTGATCGCCACTTGAGGTTCGGTAATGCGCCGCAGCAGGTATTCCAGCGGCGGCCAGATCGCGTGGTCGCCGTTCAGCAATTGTGCCGGGATCTCCGCCAGCAATCGCTGGCCGTGCGGATTCTGGATCAAGTGCACGGCGGCGTCGGCCAGCGACAGGCTGCGCGTGATCACAAAATCGGCGGCGACGAATCCCAACAGCGTCAATACCACGAGCTTGCCGCGCCAACCCGGGATCAGGTTTTCCAACATTCCGGTGGCGCCCCGGCCATCGTGGGAGCGGCCGACGACATACCAGTAAACCGGCAACGCCAGGAGAAATGTGACCAGCGCGACGCTGCCGGCCGCAAACGGCGCCAACGGGCCGGCCGCCGCCACGGCGATCGACGGTAAATAGGCCAGCGTGCTGAAGTAGTCCACGCCGATCAGGCACAACACCAGCGGCCAGGGATTCGGAGCAGGAATCGAGGCGGGAGGAAGAGTCTCAGGCATGGGGAATGAATGCATAGCCGACCCATCTTGGGTCGTTGGATTCGTGCAGTCTTAATCCAGCACGCAGGAACGACTCGACAAACACCCGGCCAAGATAGCCGGGCTATGTTCCCCAAACTGATACGCCTATTCCTTGTTCTCGTCACCCGTTTCGCTCACGGCGCGCTGATGTAACACGCGATCGAGGTCGTTCCAGAAGAAGAACAGGCCGATGATGTTGTCCCAGCGCTTGATGACATTTTGGTGGTTGTCGACGGCCAGCAGGTCGCCTCCGCCAAACGTGAGGATGGTTTCCAGCACATCGCGATACTTGGTGCGAAACCGCAGGCCACTGCGGTCGGTCAGCTCGCTCCCCTCGCCGAAATGAAACTCGCCAATTTCGTTGGGCGTAAACCTTTTGCGGCCATTGAGGGCCATGTGCAAGAGCGCCCCAATCCACGGCAACAAGAGCAACCAGCTCAATACTGTGACGGTGCCTGGATCGAGCTTGGGTTGCAAGCTGGCCAGGTAATCGAACACGTAGCTCAAAAGGGCGACGTGCTTGAGCAGCTCGACGTATTTCGATGCGAGCCAGATGAGCGTGAAGATCAATACCCACAGGGCCAGTTTGCGGGTACTGAAGTCGTACAGCAGCGTGACGATAAAGTACAACAGCACCCAGACGTACAACCAGCCCAGGAAGCCGCTCCAATTGGGCCAGCGGCCGACGACCCACGCCGACGCAAAGCCCACGGCAATCAACAGCCACAGGAAGAAACTAGGATGCGCCGAATAAACGGTCACTTCATCGATGTTGCCGCGCCGGCCGCGAACCAGCATGACCGGCAGCGTGATCATGTACCGCGAGAACTGAAATACGGCTTTGAACGCCGGCCGGATGATCTGCCGCCGGGGTTTCGCCGGAACCGCTCGGGCATCACCGGTTTCCTTGCTGACCACTTTCTCCGAGGTTGATTCAGCCACTCTCGTCTCCCGCCCGCTGTGAACGGGCGTCATTTTAATGGCAGTCTTCGCATGTCACCAGCCGAGTGCAAACTCGGTGGAGAACACACGTCGACCCGATCAAAGGATATTCGATTTTCACGACGATTCTTGGCGGCGCGACGTAACCGCCGATGCCTCCAGGAGATCGCGATGCGGGTCAGGGCCAGCGCACGACAGCCAGATTGGCCTGCGAAAATCGCGCAATGGTGACTTCTCCGACCTGCATCGCACTAGCTCGATTCAAGGATTTGAAGTCCTCGAAACAGGACGCGCTTCGTGACCCCTTCGAAGGTGACAGGCGCAATTGGGGTGTCGCGCGGCCAAAAGTGGTCTTGCAGGTTGCCGAGATTCACAGTGCCGGAAAACCGTAGTCGGTCACCCAGGGTGCCGGAAAACTTCGGCTCACCCATTCGCCACTTCGATTGAGTTTTCAAAGATCGGGCGCAGTGGTGCGCGGTGTGATATTAGCACACGGCCAACTTGATTTCAGCAACGATTTTTGGCCGGTCCAGGAAGGGATTTACCACGGAGGCACGGAGGACACGGAGAAGACTTTTTGGGCCGGTGATTCGCGCTAATCTTCGCTAGGGGAATATGAACCACGAAGAGCACGAAGGACACAAAGAAAGGTTTTTGGAACGCTATTCATCGCTGATCCAGCTAAGATGAGAGGCCTTCGAACAGGTCGCGATAGGTGCGCGGGGCCGGCCAGTCATTTTTCGGGGCTGTCGGGTCGAGGCCGTTGAGGAAGTCTTCGATGTTGGTGTAGCCGTCGTTGTTGAGGTCGGCCGATGAGTCGGCGGCGTCATTCGGGTTGAGGCCGTATTTGGTTTCCCAGTCGTCGGGGAGCCCATCGCTGTCGGAATCGGCGTACGGCTGGCCACGGTATTCCGGGTAGCCGCCGACCTGGCTGATGTCGGTGATGATGCCCTTGTCGACCATTTCCGAGATTCCGCGGATGACGTTCGGTGCGTAACCGACTGAGCTGAGCTCCTGGACTTTGCTCTTGTCGCCGTTGTTCGCGACCTGGCCGGTGCGGACCATGTTGATGACGCGCTGGTCGACGGCGTCGCGCTTCGGCCGCGTTGCGCCGGCATTCGCCAGGACGAACTCGTAGGCTTCAGCGGCCGGCTGCAGATCGATGTACGAGTGGGGGTACGGATCGGCCGACCGCACTTTGGGCAGGATCGACGCCGGCCTGGCGATCGACTCGATCTGCACGCCGCCGTCCCAATTATCGGCAGTGACGCGCTCGACTCCCTCGACGATGTTGCCGGCGACGTAGGCCTTGCCGTAGTCGTCGACCGGCGGCCTGGCACGGCGCGACTCGGGCTTGAGCAGTCGATGGCCGACTTCGTCGTCGCGCGGCGTGGCCGGACCGGGTTTGAAGTAGTTGTTGACGATCGTGTAGAAGCTGCGGTGGTCGCCGCCGTCCACGGTTCGGTGCCGCCAGTTGAAGAGCACGTTGTTGGCGAACGTGAAGTCGAAGATCATGCCTACGCTTGGGTTGCGGCCGGCGTTGCAGGCCCACAAGTTGTGGTGGAACGTGCTGTTGTAGCCGCCGATCGTGCTGCCGAACGAGTGGTTGTAAGTGTTGAGCGCCTCGCTGAAGATCGAGTTCTGGATGGTGATGTTCACGGTGGGCAGCTTCAGCTCGCGGCCGCCGTCGGGCGGCTGGTACATGTGGCGGTACATCGACATGCACTCGTCGAGTCCCCAACTGGCCGAGACGTGGTCGACGATGACGTTGCCGATGGGGTTGCCGCCGATCGAGTCATTGCGGTCGCCGACCCAGGTTTCGCCGCGGCGGAATCGCATGTTGCGGACGATCACGTCGTGCGTTTCGAGCTCGACGGTGGCTCCGGCGATGCACACGCCGTCGCCCGGCGCGGTGCCGCCGTCGATCGTGATGTAGGGCGCACGGATGCGGATGCGATCCTTGAGCTTGATGATGCCGGCGACGTTGAACACGACGATGCGTGGCCCGCCCGCTTCGAGCGCTTCGCGAAAGCTGCCCGGGCCGCTGTCGTTGAGATTGGTGACGACAAACACTTTGCCGCCGCGTCCGCCGAAGCTATACATGCCGCCGCCTTGCGCGCCCGGAAAGGCGGGAAGGGCTGCTTGCGGCAAATCGGACGGCTTCGCGGCCGACGGGATGTATGGCTTTCCCTTGGCCTCCCACTCTTTGACGACGGGCAGCGCTTTTTCCCAAGCCTCGTCGGAGCGGCGATCGGAGTCCGCCGTTTTCTGCATCGCCTCGCGGCGGACCTCTTCGGAAAGGCGCGGATATTGGGCCAAGATACTGCGGGTGCCAAATGCGATCACAATCAACGCGCTTGCAAACACGGTTCGACTAAGCAACATATTTATCACCATAAAGGGAAATGTCTCGCGCAGAGACGCAGAGACGCGGAGAGGAATGAATTTAAGGAATCGATGGTGAACTGGCTAACGGAATCTCAAATCGGCCAATCTCTTTCTACATTCTCTGCGTCTCTGCGTCACTGCGCGAAATCCTTATTTACTCCGAATCAGTCCGCACGGCCGCCTTTTGCCGGGCGGCAAGATCTTTTTCCGCCTGCTTCAGGTTGTAGCCTGCCTTCGAGACGTAGTTGTTGATTCGTCCTTTGTACTGGCCGAAGATCTTGTGCTTTTCCTCCGACGAGCCGGCGTCCATCGCGTATTCGCGGGCCTCGAGCAGATTGGCCAGAATCTCTCGTTTCTGGTCGTCGGAAAGATCGGGCAGCATTTCCAGGTAGCGGTTATAGGTCACCTGCACCACGCCGTAGGTCATGCCGTCTTTCACCTTATTCACCTGTTCGGGCGTGAGCTCGGTCGCGAGGCGTGCGACAAAGTAGCGATGCAGTTGCAATAGCCGGACGCTGCCCTGAACCCGCGCGACAGCCACCCAGGCCGTGACGACCGTGGGATCGGCGCCGGACGACTTGGAGGCTTCCGCCGTCTTCGCGGCCAGCGCGTCGTGAATTTCGCGCAGGCCGCGATATTGCTTCACCAGCAGATCGCGGACCCGTGACTTCTGGTCCGCGTCGTCGATGCCCAGCGTGGCGACGATCTTGTCCGCCCGCTCGGTGATCACGCGGGTGTAGGCAGCCTCCGCATCGTCGGCCGCATCGGCTGCTTCGGCCGGGGGTGTTGCCACAGCCGACGGCGATTCGGGAGCGGGAGTGGGTTCGGCGACCGGTTGCGCCGCCGCGTGCCACGCAATAATTCCGCACCACAACGACGCGGGCACAAGCGTGGCAACGCGAAAGACAATCGTTCGGCGGTGAAACATGGGTATCTCCGCTTTCTTCTCCCGGAGCCGATAATTCATCGTCGGTATGCGGCGGTTGCGTGTCAACCACTTTTCACGCCGCCGCGTGGCGGGCGCGTCGAAACCTGCGGTGTCGGACTCGTAGCGAAGTTCGCGGCTTCGGACTATGCTAACAATTGCGGTGCTGAAAACTCATTCCGGTCGCGGACGATCATGGCCCAGGCGTTTGTCTCAAAGCAAGGGCGGCGGATTTGGCTCGCCGCGCGGTGGTGCCTCGTCGCCGTTCTAGCCGCTGTCTGCGCGACGGCCGAAGCCCAGCCTGCCGCGGTGCGCGAGGGCGCCGGTGGTCGGCTCATTTACGAGCGTGACCAGCGTGGCAACCGCATCCCGGATTTCTCGCATTGTGGCTACGCGGGGGCCGACGCCGAAATTCCCGACGTGCCGGTTCGCGTCACGGTCGCCCCGGCCGACGGAGATGATGGGGAGCGGATCCAAGCGGCGATCGACCAGGTGGCCGGCCTGCCGGTTGGGGCGGACGGTTTCCGCGGCGCGGTCCTGCTCGCGGCCGGTCAATACGAGGTGGCCGGTCAGCTACGAATCGCGGCGTCCGGCGTCGTGCTGCGTGGTTCCGGCGGCGGTGACGGCGGCACCACATTGGTCGCCACCGGCCAGGATCGCCGCGCGCTGGTGCGGATCGTCGGCGCCGACGACCGCCGGCTGGATCGAGCCAAAACGATACGCGTAGTCGACGAGTATGCGCCCGTCGGGGCGGAAAAGCTGATGCTGGAATCGACCGCTGAGCTGAAGGTTGGCGATGCGGTGCTTGTGACTCGGCCCAGTACTCGGGCCTGGATCAAGACGCTTGGGATGGACGCGTTTGGCGTCGGTTGGAGGCCGGGCACGCGCGACATTCGTTGGGACCGCATCGTGACCGCAATCGACGGCGACACCATCGCGCTGGACGCACCGATTACCACGGCGATTGACGCAGAATATGGCGGCGCGACCGTTCAGGCATACGATTGGCCGGGGCGAATTGAGCACGTGGGTGTTGACGACCTGCGGCTGGAGTCGGCTCACGCGGCCGACAATCCCGGCGACGAGGATCATGCCTGGCATGGCGTGACGATTGAGAACGCCCAAAACGCCTGGGTCCGCCGCGTCGAGTTTCGTCATTTCGCCGGCGGGGCGGTCGCGGCGTGGGAGAGCACGAAGTGGGTCGCGGTCGAAGATTGCATCGCGCTGGCGCCGGTCTCGGAATTGGGCGGTTATCGCCGGCACACGTTCTTCACGCAAGGTCAACTCGCGCTGTTCCTGCGGTGCTGGTCGGAGCATGGGCGGCACGACTTCGCGGTGGGCCATTGCGCGCCGGGGCCCAACGCATTTGTCAACTGCTTTGCGGCCGAGGCACACGACGACAGTGGCCCGCTGGAGAGCTGGGCGTCCGGCGTGCTCTTCGACAACGTGCGGATCGACGGCGCCGGACTCGACTTGAAGAATCGCTGGATCAATCCGCCGGGCACCGGCTGGTCGGCGGCCAATTGCGTGCTGTGGCAATGCCAGGCGGCGACGATGCGCTGCGAGCGCCCCCCGACGGCCAACAATTGGGCGATCGGCGTGTGGGCCGGGCTTTCGGGCGACGGCACCTTCGCGGCCCGCAGCGATTTCGTGCGGCCGATCAGCTTGTATCAGGGCCAGTTGCGCGAACGGGCCGGTGACGCACGCGCGAACAACATCGGGCTTGGCCTGGTCGATCCAATTGGCTCGACGAATCCGACGATTGCGGAGGCGGCCGAATTCGTGGCACAATCGCGTCGGCCCGCACGCCAATTGATCGACGTGATTCGGGAGCGATTCCGTCGGCCGTCGACGCCGCGAGAGACAGGGGCTGGACGACAGCGTACTGAGTACACAGTACCCGGTACGGGCGACGTGCGAAGTGCGAGGAATCAATTGTCAGATACCACGCAATCACCTTCTCCGACACCCGACACCCGACACCTGACACCTGACTCGCCGCATCCCACCGGCCGATTGGCCGTTAAGAACGGCTGGCTGGTTATTGGCGGCGAACCAGTGACCGGCGGCAGTATCGGGCAGGGCTTTTGGCGAGGCTCGATTCGGCCGGGCGAGGCGGCGGAGTTCGGTCCGGCGATCACGCGTTTCGTTCCTGGACGGGTGGGCACTGGGTTCACCGATGTTCTTGGCCAATTGGGTGACAATATGCTGGCTCGCGGCGTGGCCGTGTTCGACCATCATTACGGACTGTGGTACGAGCGGCGCCGCGACGACCACACGATGGTCCGCCAGGAAAACGGCGACGTGGCCCCACCGTTCTATGAGCAGCCGTTTGCACGCACGGGCAGCACGGCCTCGCGGGCGTGGAACGGATTGAGCAAGTACGACCTTACCAGGTTCAATCCCTGGTACTGGCAGCGGCTGCACGATTTCGCCCGGGTGTGCGATGAGCGCGGCCTGGTCCTGATGCACGAGAATTATTTCCAGCACAACATACTCGAAGCGGGTGCCCACTGGGCCGACAGCCCCTGGCGGCCGGCCAATAACGTGAACGACACGGGCCTGCCGGAGCCGCCGCCGTACGTGGGCGACAAACGGATTTTCATGGCTCGTAATTTTTACGACGTCACCAATCCAGAGCTTCGCGCACTGCATCGCGGCTACATCCGCCAATGCCTCGACAACTTCGCCGACACGTCGAACGTCATCCAGATGACGAGCGCCGAATACTCCGGCCCGCTCGAGTTCACGCGGTTCTGGCTGGATACGATTGTGGAATGGGAAAGGGAGCAGGGGGCAGGGGGCAGGGGGCAGCGGGCAGTTCCACGTTCGGTAATCATTAGTCTGAGCGCGCCGAAGGATGTGCAGGATGCGATTCTTGAGGATCCAGTGCGCGGCGCGCATGTGGATGTGATCGACATCCGCTACTGGGCGTACACCGCCGACGACGGGCTCTATGCACCCAAGGGTGGCCAGCATCTGGCGCCACGGCAACACCTGCGGCAAACGCGATTGAAGCCGGGCGGCTTCGCGGCGATCGTCAAGGCGGTGCGCGAATACCGCACGCGCTTTCCCGAGAAGGCGGTGACGTATTACGCCGACATGCACTGCCCGAGCGGCCGCGACGGCTGGGCCGTGCTGATGGGCGGCGGCTCGCTGGCCAACGTGAAGCTGCCGGCGGAACTGGCCGACGTAATTCCCGCGATGCAACCGAAAGATGGAGTTGTTGCTGGTTCGGGGCAGTGGTGTCTCGGCAGTTCGGATGGGGATTGCTTGATCTACTCCGAGTCCGCCGAGGGCAGCATCACGTTGCATCTGCCGACCATGGAAGCTCGGTATCACTTACGTTGGATCGATCCGGAGACAGGCGAGGTGACAGACGGCGGAGAACTTTCGGCCGACGGGCCGCAGCAAATTGAGCTCCAGTCTCGCCTACTCTGGGTAACAAGAATTGGGCGGTCCGATTCGACGCAACGTTAATCGACGTCAGAGGTGATTCGACAGTGTGGGAGCAAATTGCGTATCGAAGCCTTGAGCTCCTGGTCGAATTGCCGGTCCCAATCGAGACGCAGCTCCCTCAGCTGCGTCAGCCGAGCTAAGCTGGCAATTTCCGCGTCATTTAGGCTCACCCGCCAGTTGTAAGTTGAAAAGTCAATTGTCCGTAACGATGTCACTTGCGAAAGCGCGTCGAAAATCTTTCCCAATTCTCCATCTTGCACGTCGATCCGGACTGTGTGGAGGTAGTGCAGCTCGACCAGGAACTGGGCGAGCTGCGGATGATTCGCCACGTCGCCTGGGGATAAGTCGATCTCAACGCAGTGGAAAAAACTGTTCGAAACGTAGCCTTGCCCGACAAGTCGCCGCAGCCAGGCGGGTGCGCAACATTTGCGTTCGAGATACAGTCCGGCTTCGGCGAATTGCTTGTACAGCTGCTGCTCCCGAGTGGAGGCGCGGTTCGTGTACTGCAGCAAGCCAAGTGCGATCGCGACGAAACACATCATCGCCAACAATTCCGCAATCCGGAATTGAAAGGCATTTGATGTGCCTCGCCGCCGCCGTTCCCAAAGCGCCGTCACGGACGCCACAATGCTAACCACAACGAGTCCATCTAGCAGCAAGTGCATTGCGCTCCACTGGTATTCGGCCGCGTGCCAGAACCGCCAACTAACCCACGAGGTCCATGGGGCGGCCGAAGGCGGCGGTTCGGTGACCCAGGTCGCCGACATTTTGTAGACTGTGCCGTCCTCGCCTCGAAACTCGGGGACGTTGTCGACATGGCGCTTGAGAAACACCAGCGGCCAGCCGTGCGAAAAAGTCGGGTAGGGGGCCGCGTACGGTTCGGTGATTTCTCCGGGAGCGACGATGAGCGCGCAGACGACCGCTGTCGCAAAGCAGATAACCCAACTTGATTGGTGCAAGTGAGGCGTCATCGATTCGCCTCTGGCCGGTGAAGGATGGATATATCTTATTCGGCGGTGCGGCCATCCGCTATTGCAGCGGCTGCTAACGTCGAGGAAGCCAGACGGACATTTCCGACGATCCGCGGTTCGACCAGGCGTAGTACGGGATGAAGCGAGCGATGATCGGCCGCTCGGCGGCGAGGCGTCGTGGTTGATAGAGCTTGCCGGTCCAATCGCCGGTTGGCCGGGAAACGGCGTTTGTTTGGACGACGCCCACACCACCGAGCAGGTTGGCGTCGTAGCGGGCGACGAGCATGGCATCGGCGGGTACCACAACGTCCGAGACGCGGACACCTGCGGGCAGATCGGGCGATTCGATACAGTACACGATCGGTCCGCGCTGGACAGCGACCTGATTGCGAGTCTCCTCGACCAAAGGATTGGCTTCGATCAATTGGGCGGGCATCGGCATTTGCAGCTCGACGACGTCGCCCTGCTTCCAACGGCGGCGGATTTCGGCGTATGTGGCCGGCGTCGCCGTTACGGTTGCCGGTGAGTCGTTCACGCGGATTGTGGCCGAGTCCGCCCAGCCGGGAATGCGCAGCTTCAACGCGAATTCACGAGTCGGGCACTGTTCGATCGTGAGCTGGACGCGGCCGTCCCACGGATACTTCGTGTTCTGAGTGAGCGTGAATGGTTGGCCGTCGAACTTTGTCACCAGCTTGTTGCCGCCATAGAGATTCACCCAGATCGCATCGTCCGTTTTGCTGTAGGCGTAGCCGTTGGCTTCGGCGATCGTGCGCAACACATTCGGCGGGCAGCAGTAGGAGGTGACGAACGGCACGCGCGTCCGCGACCAGCGAAGCTTTGTGGGCAGCGGTTCGACTTGCCGTAGCGGGTTCACGTAGAAGTAGTTGGTACCGTCGAGGCTGATGCCGCTGAGCACGGCGTTGTAGAGGGCGAGCTCGAGCACGTCGACGTATTTGGCGTCGCCGGTGGCCAGAAACATTCGCCAGTTCCACAGCACGCTGCCGACGGCGGCGCACGTTTCGTTGTGGGCCGTCACGTTGGGGAGCTGGTAATCGCGGCCGTACGATTGGTGCACGCGCGCGATTTGCGATTGATTGTCGGAGCCGTCGGGCGATGCGCCGTCGTAGAGGGCGCCGCAGCCACCGGTGATATACATCTTCTGCCCGGTGACATCGTTCCAGATCGCATCGAGCGGCGCCCGCAGCTTCTCGTCGCCAGTCTCCAGCAGCAGGTCGGCGGCACCGGCGTACAGGTAGTTGGCTCGCACCGCGTGGCCGGCCGCTTCGCGCTGCTTCAGGAACGGGATGCGGTCCTGATTGTCGTCGCTGCCGTCGTCGATCTTGATGTTCCGCATGTCGAGGAACTTCTGGGCCAGTTCGAGGTAGCGCGGCTCGTTCGTGGCGCGGTACAGCTCGACCATCGCCATGTAGTGCGATGGGCAGACCGAGTTGCGGGCCAGCTCGGGTGTCGGATCGCGAAATGTCTCGTGCAAAAAGTCGGCCGTCTTGCGGGCGATGTTGAGGAAGTCGTCGCGGCCGGTGACGCTATGGTGCAAACACGCGGCCGTGATGAGATGGCCCATGTTGTACATCTCGAAGTTGTGCCGGTCCTGAAACGGCTGGGCGCCCGGGTCGCCGTTTCGTTGGCGAATGAGCACCGGCGTGTGGAGGTAGCCGTCGGCCCGCTGGGCCCGGCCGATCGCCCGGATCGACTGGTCGAGAATCTCCTGCAACTTCGGATCGCGGGTGACGGCATACACGGCGGTGACCGCTTCGAGGAATTTGTAGAAGTCACCGTCGTTCCACTGGGCGCCGTGATAGTCGCCCTGGGCGTCGCCGGCGGCGATGAGAAAGTGCTGGTAGTACGGCTTATACTTGGTGCCGCGCATGATTTCCCACATGGCCTGCAGCGAGCGATCGCGGACGGTCGCGAACCGTTCGGCCCAGAAGCCGTCGGTCCAGCGGACTTCATCCAGCCGCACCGGCAGCACCACGGCGTGCGCACTGGCCCGCACATCGGCCACTTCGCCGGCGTCCACAAGCAGCCCCGTGACCGCGAGCGCGAGTGCGCAACCGATCCACCATTTACTGACGATCAGCAATTTTGGAACCAAGTGCAACATGTCATTCATTGTCAAAGCAGACGAGTCTCACGCAAAGGCGCGAAGGCGCAAAGGAGTCAACAAGTCAATTGCACCGCTAATGGGCGCTAATAGACGCTAATGAGGACAAGAACAAATCCTATTAGCGTCTATTAGCGCCCATTAGCGGTTTATTCCGTATCCTCTTCTGTACTTTGCGCCTTGGCGCCTTTGCGTGAGAAAATCCTTCGGTTTCCACATCTGCGGTCATTCGTCGCCCAGCCGCGTGATCCGCAGCGCGATCCAGGGATTGTCCGGGAGCGTGATGGAGCTATCCGCCTCGTCGAAGACCAGGTAATCGGGTTTTTGCGGCTGGCGGATTATGAACGGCTTGTCGATCGGCGTGACGGTCATGTTCCACGTGTCGAGGACGTCGACGTGGAACTGCATGCCGCCGGCCAACTCTTGGGGATTGTCGCGGTTGGTCCGCGGCAGTCGAAACTTCCACTTCACGGGCGATTTCGCGCCGAAATACACGAGGTAGTATTGGCCCGGCTTGCCGGCCACGTTCGGGTTCTGCCATTTGTCGATGGGCTCGATGCCTTCGGGCGGGGCGGTGGCCAGGATGTCGCGGAGGAATGCAATCCGCGCGGGACTCTGCCCGCGCAGTACGCCGCCTTTCGACCACCACAGCACGTCGGACGGATCGAGGAGGCACTCGCCGTGGCCTGGATACGTCCCGGCGATGATGCACTCCCAGAAGCGATGGACCATCTCCTCGGCCGACAGGTTGCCCCACCGCAGTGGAATGTCGCCTTCGTACTTGATTTCGTCGAACACGATCGGCTTGCGGTACACGTCGCGGTACAAAACGGCCCGGGCCGCTTCTTCCGCCGCCGAGCCGTTCTGAATGCTCGCGTGCGTGAGCAGCGGGCTGGTGTGGTTGTAAAGCAGCTTGCCGTTGTGGATCGAAGTCAGCCGATGGTAGGGATCGGCCGAGGTCACGACCTCGATCATGCGGTCCCAATCCGACTCTTGCTTTTCCTTCATGAAGTCGTACTCATTGGCGAGCGACCACCACACATTACGGTACGCGGCCAGCCGGCTGATGATGTAACGCAGGTAGCGATCGTCGGCCTCGTCCGGCATGCGGTCGAATCCCCAGTGACCTTCGTCATAGGGATGCAGCAGGATGATGTCAGCCTCGATGCCAAGTTCCTGCAGCTGCAGGATTCGCTTTTCCAAATGCTGGAAGAACGCCGGGTTGAACCGCGTGTAATCCCATGTTTTGGGTGGCGTGCCCTCAAAGGCGTACAGCGGCGGCTCGTTTTGATTCCACGTGTACCATTTTGGGAATACGCACATCCGCAACTTGTTGAACGGCGCGCCGGCGAGCGTCTTGAGCGTCTGTTCCTCGAGCGCATCGTCCTGCGAGGTCCACGCGTAGCAAGTGGTGCCGAGCGGCTTGTACGGCGTGCCGTCGGCGAAGGCGAAATGAAACGCGTTGCGGACGCGGACCGGGCCGTGATTGTTGCCCGTTGGCGCGACGACGTTGAATTCGCCGGTCTTGCCGCTGAGCTCGGCCGCATTGCTGCGCGTCGTATACCGCCAGGCGCCAATCTTGTCCGGCATGAATCGCACGCGAAACACGCCGTCGCCGTCGTAGAAACCGGCCACCGTTTGCTTGTTGTTGCCTTGCTCGAACGTTGCGGTCAGCTCGATATCGGCGAACGGGTTGCCCGATGTTGGTCCGCGCAGCTCGACTTCGAACACGCCCCATTGCTCGGTCGCGGCGGCACCTGGCGAGGCCGCCTCCTGCGCGGCACAGCGCGGCAAGTGAAATCCGGACACAACGATCGCCGCCGCCGCGGCGGCAATTCGCGTTCGGCTGCCGACTCGCGCCGTGCTCCACACACTATTTTGAGACATTCGTCGATGTCCTTCCGCGATTGTTGCCTGCGAAGATAATCCCTGCCATACTATTTTTCAGGCAGTTTTTTGCGAGAAGAATCCTCATTCTCTCTCGTTGATTATCCCTTGTCAGTGAGGCGGTGGCAACCAATGGGTACGGCGAAGCACTTGCGTCATGGCCTGCTCACGTTCACGGCATCAGCCCTTCTTGCCGGCACCATGTTTGCCGGTGGTCCGATTCGCGTCGACATCAGCCCCGAAAACGGGCGACGCGATCATCTCACGGCCGATTGGCACAATTGGCAGATCTCGCCGGAGCGCGAAGCCGTGACCACGGTCGACGGGATCGAATTCTCGGTTCGCCCGACGGCCGGGACCGCGGTCGCCGACTGGTGGAAGCCGGGCCTCGTGCACGATGCCACAATGGCGTCGGACGGCGTCGCCGCAGATGCCGGGTTGTCGTTGGTCATTCGGGGTCTCGAAGCGGGCAAACATTCGCTCGTTACGTATCACAATTCGATTTGGGACCAGGACCTGGGGCCGATCGATATTCTCGTCAACGGCTCGCCGGTTGCGACGGCGAAACAACCCACCCACCGGGTGACGAACGACACCGACGCTGCCAGCGCTTACTTTGAATTCGAAGCACCGGCGGACGGCGAAGTGGTCGTCGAGATTCGGCCAACCGCCGGCGACAAAGCCGACGAAGGCCGGCAAGCGGCGAGTCGTGTGATCCTCAACGGCTTCGAGCTGGACGCGGTCGATCCGACCAGGAAGGCCTTGCGACCGATTCCGTTCGCCGGCGACGAGCACGCGGCGGAGCGGCCGGCGCTTAGCTGGAAAGCGGCCAAATCGGCGGTCGCTCACGACGTCTATCTCGGCAGCGACGCGGCGGCCGTCGCCGGCGCCACGCCCGATTCGCCCGAGTACCGCGGCCGGCAAGTGGATCCGCGGTTTGCGACGGATGCCGCGAACTCTTTTGGCACCTATTATTGGCGCGTCGACGAAGTCGACGCGAAGGATGCCGTGACGAAGGGCGACCTGTGGCGATTTCGCGTGCGGCAACTCGCTTTTCCCGGCGCCGAAGGCTACGGCCGGTTCGCGCGCGGGGGGCGCGGGGGCCGTGTGATCAAAGTTACCAATCTCAACGACGGCGGACCGGGCAGCTTGCGGGCGGCGATCGAGGCCGAAGGGCCGCGCGTGGTCGTGTTCGATGTGTCCGGACGAATCAATCTGCAGAACCGCATGGCGATCCGTAACCCGTATCTCACCATTGCCGGTCAGACGGCGCCCGGCAACGGTATTTGCATTTCGAATCTGAACCTGGGCATGCTCGGGTCGCACGACGTGATCGTGCGTTACATCCGTGTGCGGCCGGGCGACACGTCGGGCCTGACGCTCGACGGCATGGGCATGGCCAGCACCGACCATTCGATCATCGACCATTGCTCCATTAGTTGGACGCAGGACGAATCGTTCAGCTCGCGCGGGGCTCGCAACATCACGCTGCAGCGGACGCTCATTTCCGAGGCGCTCAATGTCGCAGGCCATAAGAACTACGAGAAGGGGAAGCAACACGGGTTTGCGGCCAGCATCGGCGGCGACGTCGGCAGCTTCCACCACAACCTGCTCGCTCATTGCGCCGGCCGCAACTGGAGCCTGGCAGGCGGGCTGGACAAAGCGGGCCGCCACACGGCCCGGCTCGATATCCGCAAC
>JBIOWO010000238.1:0-2082 GCA_044868555.1 Lacipirellulaceae bacterium
TCGTCGCCCGAAGTTGATTGCTCCAGACTGGCCTGGCTCGAGTAATCGGGTTCATAAACCGGAAACACGCGCACGATGGTTACGTCCGGATGCTGCGACGCGACGGGCACAACGATCACATCCGGCCCGCCGACAAACGTCGCGGCCGGCTTCATGTCACTTACCGCCACCTCGATCGGACGCGTTCCATCCGCTTGCCGGTTTAGCTTCAACGTCCAACCAACCGCGACCAGCAACACCGCCGCCGCCACACCGAAAGTCAGCCGCCTGAATTGAATACGCCGGGCGAGCGCCCCGCGGAAAGATTCGACGAGCGCGGCCGGTGTCGTTTCCCGTTGCGCGATGGCTGGGGCGCGCAACAGGCCGTCGATCCACTGCTGCTCGTCGACCGCCACTCGACAGGTGGGGCACTGGTCGAGGTGGGCCGCAAAACTGGCGCTCTCGCCCGGCGCAAGTTCGCCGTCCAAAAAGGCGTCCAAATTGTGACAGTCGTTCCTCACGGTCGATTCTCTTCACACATTTTGTGGCCGCAGACTTCGAGATATAAATCCTTCAGCCGCTCGCGCATTTCCTTGCGTGCCAGCGACAAATTCGCCTTCACGGCCGATTTGCCGATCCCGAGCACCTCGGCCACTTCATCCTGAGTCAATCCTTCACACGTGACCAGGTACAGCACCTGCCGTTGCCGCGGTGCGAGCCCGTCCATCGCCGCCAGCGCCCGGGCCAGGTTCTCCTGACCAGCGGCAACTGCCGCGGGCGTCGGCCGTTGGCACACCGGCTCATCCACCAACACACGCGGGCGAAACTTTGCCCGCCGCAATTGATCGGTCCACACGTTGGTGGCGATCCGCAGCAGCCAAACTCGCACGGTCCGCTCGTCGCGCAAGCCGTGCCAATTCCGCCACGCGCGGAGCAGCGTCTCCTGCGACAAGTCCTCGGCCATGTCCGTCCGTCCGGACAATCGCAGCGCGTAGCGATACACGGTCCCCAGGTGATCTTCCAGGGTTTGCGTCACCGTGGGCCCTGTCCTCGCGTCCGCTCGTCCGTCGACCGGTAGCTCCCCAGCGGCGGCCGCTTTCCGCTCGCCACTCGGCCCTGCTACCAACCAAAGACGTAAGGACTCGGCCGAGGTCAAAGGAATTCTCACTGTTGGAAGGATAATCGTGTCCGTACTGCCCGCCGAGTAGTGTGCCAACGACTATGCCCGTCGCATTGGCACAGTACTCATCGATCTTCCAAGGTCCTAATGTGCCAACGGTTGCTATGTCGCGCATTGGCACAGTACTCGCGACGGATGCCTACGAAGGTGCCAGCAATGCATTCCGCTAGCGGGTGGGTTTCCTCACCATGATTCCACCATAAACTTTACTCAAGCGGTAGACTTTCCCGAACCGACAATCTTAGACGTACGCCAGGGGGGTGGTACGCGCTGAATGCTGCGCCCCCATGTCCAACGCCTCCGCCAATTCGCCCGCCGTCCGCCGTCGCGGCCTCGTCATGGTCGTCGCCGATTCGATCGCCGACCTCGGCGCCGTGGTGATCCGCTGGGTCGAAACGCTCGGCGACATGACGGTCTTCATGCTGCGGACTCTGGCCTGGCTGTTTACGCGCCTTCCCCGCCGCGACACGCTCGTTCCCGCATTCTACAACATTGGCGTCCTGAGCCTGCCGGTCATCGCGCTGACGGGCACCTTCATCGGCATGGTGCTGGCCGTGCAGTCGTACACGCAGTTCAAGGCGTTTGGCTTCGAGACGCGCCTCGGTGCGCTCATCAATATGTCGATGTGCCGCGAGCTGGGCCCCGTGCTCGCCGCCACCATGCTTGCCGGCCGGGTCGGCAGCGCCATCGCCGCCGAGATCGGCACGATGCGCGTCACCGAGCAAATCGACGCCCTCGTCTCCATGGGTGCCAATCCGCTCCAATACCTGGTCGTCCCTCGCTTTCTCGCATGCCTGCTCATGATTCCCTCGCTCACCGTGATGGCCATCTTCATGGGCGTCGTCGGCGGCTGGTTGTACTGCGTCCAGGTGTTCAACATCGATTCGTACCACTACTGGACCAATTCGCAGGAGTTCGTCGAC
>JBIOWO010000239.1:0-7177 GCA_044868555.1 Lacipirellulaceae bacterium
GTTCTGGGAATGGTCGGGCGCAGCAACTTTAGGGGCTGCCTTTTTGGTCTTTGTTGCACCTATTGGACTGCTGCCCGTGATGGGCGATTTGTGGCGACGGCGCGAGTCGTCCCGGGCTCACCTCATCGCGTTTCGAGCGTGCGTCGGTTACTATTTATTGCTTGCCGCGGCGATCGGAGGTCTCGCGGTCGCCAGCCGTCTTTCGTTGAATTCTCGATAGGCGGCGCTCAGCATCCGGTGGGATAAGTCCGCCGGATCGCAATACACCTAACCTTACGCCTTGCGGCCGACGAGTAGGCCCCACATTTCGCGCGTCCAGGCGATTTCGGTGTGGGTGAATCCGGCGTCGCGGAGATACTGCTGATGGACCGCGATGGTTTCGTGGCAATCGTCGCCGCTCTGCTTGGGCTGGCCGAAGCGGCGGATGTTGCGGTCGTACCAGGCGTCGGTCATGGCCCGGAACGACTCGGGAATCGTGCCGGCGTCCAGGGCGGCGTTTTTTTGTTCGACCCAGCCGTTCATCGCGGCCAGGTAGTCGGCGTCGCACTCGGGCCGGTATTCGTCGCCGTTGATGAAGATGCCGCCCGGGGCGAGGACTTCGCAGCAGCGCCGGAAGAGGGCGCGCTTCTCGGTCGGTTCCAAGTGGTGGATGGCCGACATGCTGACGATCGCCTGTGGCGCGACGGGTAGCTCGCGCGGCCAGTCGTCTTGCAGGCGGCTTTGGATGAAGAGGGCTCGGTCGCCGAACCGTTGCAGGCGGCGCTCAGAGATCGCTAGGAAAGCATCACTCTGGTCGACGTTCGCGGCGCGGGCGTTGGGAAAGTGCGTGAGGATTTTTTCGATCAGCCGGCCGGAGCCGCCGCCGAGGTCCACGGCGAGGAACGCTGCGTCGGCGTCGAACGGCATATGGTCGATGACGAGCTGCTGGATATCGGTGTAAAGCGGGTGGATGACATGCGCCGCCGCGTCGAAGGCTTCGGCGGCGGCGGACGAGTTCCAGCGGTAGGATGTCGCGGTGGACATGTTTCCATTGTAGCGGATGGCAAAAGGACCGTGGACTGTAGACTGTGGACCGGGGGTCGTAGACCTGAGTCCACAGACTACGGACCACAGTCCACGGTCCTGCATCTATCTGCGTTCATCTGAGGTTGCCTGTTCGCAGACGTAGGGCGAACAGGCGGCGTGGCGGATGAGGATGGCCGTGACTTCGCGAGAAGTTTCGGGGCGGTTTTGGATTCGCGTGTGGCGGGCGTTGACGTCGAGCTCGGTTTCGCTGCCGTAGAGGCGGGCGCTGGCGACCGGCACGATGCCGTCGGAGGGCTCTTGCGTGTTCGCCCATTCCCAGTTGCCGAGGATTGTGTGCAGGCGGACATCGGGTCGGAAGCAGATGCGGGTGGTGGCTTCGAGGATTTCGCTGTCGGGTTCCAAGAGGTCGACGCTGGTGGGGATGCCCTCGCTGATTTCGCGGCGGAATGCGCCGGGGTTGTCGCGGATCAGCTGCTCGTGGCGGGCGCGCCATTGGGGAGGGTCTTCGACGAGCGCCGAGCTAACGCGGCCGACGAAGTTGGTCGCCTCGCTCGAGCCGCGATGCGGCGTGGCGATGAAGATCACGCGGGTGACGTCGGGCGACGGATGGAAGTAGAACGCGCTGGCCAGGTCGGCGCGGGTGGCCGGGTCGGTGACGATCGTGTCGAGCGGCCGCGTGGCGGCGGATTGCCACAGCGTGTCGCCGCTGGTGGTGACTTGCAGTTTCGCGAGCAGGCCGCCCATGCTGTGGCCGACGAGGACGACGCGCGTCATGTTCGGGTCGCAGCGCGACGGATCGTACGTTTGATGGATCGTGGCCAGGTGGCGGCGGAGCATCGCGGCGCTTGAGAGAAACGGCGAGCCCGTATCGTAGCGGAAGAGCCATAGCTGGTAGCGCTGCAAGATCGCGGGATTCGAGACGAGGTCGCTTTCGAGTTGCGACCAGGTTTGCGGATCGGAGGCCAGACCATGCACGAACACGACGGGGATTTTTCCCGGCTGGAACGGTTCGCGCATGTAGATGCCTTCCTCGCCTTCGTCGCGCACGGGGTTGAGGAAGTCGTCGATGGCCGTGCGGCCTTCGAGCGAGTTGGAGTAGGCGAACGGAGCGGAGAGGTCGCGCGCGAGCGGCAGGCCGGTGTCGGTCGTGGACGTGCGGAGTGGGTCGTAGAGGGCGAGAGTGAACGTGTTCGATTGAATGCCCTGCTCGCTGGGGCGTTGCCCCAGCCACCCGCTGCACGTCGGCGCGAGGACGGCGGTGGCGGCGAACGGCTGGCCACGGCGGATGAAAGGTCGGCCGAGAGCGTTATCCGTGAGCACGACGTACGGCACGCCGACGCCGCCGGCGACATAGCGCGTGTCGAGATGTTGAGACGTGTACGGTCCGACAGGCAGGAAGTAGCGGAAGTCGGCCGGCGACCACACGAAGCCGCGATACGTCATCGGAACGATTTGGCCGCTGGTGAGCTGGATGCCCTGGTTCGGATTGAGGCGACAGAATCGCGTGGCGGACGAAATGAAGCATTCGACGGACGAGCGGTACAGTTCGGTGGCGCGATCGTCGGGCGTTGCGGCGGCCGCCAGATGATACGGCCACGACTGGACGGCGGCGGCGTAATAGTGATCGACGGCGGCTGGATTGCCGACAACTTCGGCCGCGGCGCCGGCCGCGTACTCGGCTTCGGCGGCAGCGAGGTAGTCGGGCGAGTCGACGAGAATTCCGTTGACCGATGCGGCGGACGGCGGATTCCAGCGACTGCGATTGAGCGCGCAGCCGGCGGATGAAGCCAGCAACACGAGCGGCGCAAGTAGCAGGAACAGCGCGAATCGGTTTCGCGCGCGCCGAGCGAGATTGAAGTCCGTTTCCATCGTCCGGTTCCGTCCGGGTAGAGATCGCTCCCTGACGAGAGAGAACGTCACCACAAGTATTCCCGACAATGACCGTCAAAGCGGCGGAGGAAATGGCCCCGCTCAAGAATTGATCGTCGATAGAATCGGAGCGAGCGGAAAAGGCGGCAGACTCACGGCCAATCGGAAAAGTTTGAGGCCAAATCCGTTTCCAGGCACGTCACGGCCGGCGGCGTCGGCGACGCGAAGCGCCATTCGTGCGAGGTTTGAGAGAAACAACTAAGCGTCGATCAACGATTTCATGGCTCCCGTCAGCCAGTCCCACCGAGATCGTCCGACCAACTGGGGATCGCGCCAAAAATTCGGGATGCTCAACAGGCAAAGTTCTACCGTCTGCCAGATAGATGTCGAACGGCAGAAACGGACGAGCTTGGTGCAATCGGACCAGTTCATCAATCGTCATGATAAAAGCCTATCGTTGCGGACTGGGCAATTCAAATAGACCTGGGCGAGTTTTTGACGACGCTGCGAGGAGATTTTTGGGAAATCTTGTTCGTGTGCGAAGCTAATCTGATTCTCATCTCAGGATTCCACCGGCGCTCGGGATTTTTCAGGGTTTTCAGAGCTTCATGGTCTCTTCACGCCAGCAGTGCTAGAATTTAACAGATGCCGCAAGGTGTTGTGTGACAGCAGGTTGCGAGATACCTGGAATTGTATTGACGCCGGGCCACAGATGAGTAAGATCGGACTCCCGGACCACGTTATGTTGTATCCATGAGGGCATCGGATACAATATATAGTGGTTTTGTTGCGTTTATGACCCCGATTTTTCGGGTTTCAGGCGGCGGGCGCTCTAAATCTGGTGCGGTGCTGGTCGGCCGGCCGAATGGATGGCTAGTCACCTGCACAAATGTTCATTTGGTAGGATGCCCCTTTCCTTGCGCAGGAGGTGCGACGATGGCTATGGCTGACGTACGTAAAGATTTGGCGAAGAAGACGGGCCCCGCGACGAAGCGGTTTCATGGGCGGCTGAAGGTCGACGCCGCGTTCTGCCCGACCGACGTCGAGGATCTGTTCTCGACCGTGGACTGGGAAGTTCGCTCGGCGCAGATCAAGGGCGAGAACGGCGAGCTGATCTTCGAGCAGACCAACTGCGAAGTGCCGTCGTTCTGGAGCCAGTTGGCCACCAACGTCATCTGCAGCAAGTATTTTTACGGCGAAGTAGGCACTCCGCAGCGCGAGTACAGCGTGCGGCAGTTGGTACACCGCGTGGCCCGCACGATTGCCGATTGGGGCCTCGAGGACGGCTACTTCGCGTCGACGCAGGACGGCGAGCGGTTCTATCGCGAGCTGGCCTGGTTGTGCCTGCATCAGCATGGGGCGTTCAATTCGCCCGTGTGGTTCAACGTGGGCCTGTTTCACCAGTACGGCGTGAGCGGGGCGAAGTGCAACTGGCGGTGGGACGAGCAGAGCCGCGCTGTGGTGCAGCCGGAGAATCCGTACGAGTATCCGCAGGGTAGCGCGTGCTTCATCCAGCACGTGGCCGACAACATGGAGGACATCATGGAGCTCGCACGCAGCGAGGCCATGCTGTTCAAGTTCGGCAGTGGCACCGGTACCGACCTCTCCACGCTGCGTTCGCATCGCGAGAAGCTGGCCGGCGGCGGCAAGCCGAGCGGGCCGCTGTCGTTCATGCGGGTGTACGATCAGGTGGCGGCCGTCGTGAAGAGCGGCGGCAAGACGCGGCGTGCCGCCAAGATGCAGTCGATCAAGGTCTGGCACCCGGACGTGATGGAGTTCATCGAGTGCAAGTGGAAGGAAGAAAAGAAGGCTCGCGTGCTGATCGAGAAGGGCGGCTACGAGGCCAACTTCAACGGCGAGGCCTACAGCTCGATCATGTTCCAGAACGCGAACCTGAGCGTCCGCGTGACGGACGATTTCATGGAAGCGGTCGAGCGGAACGAAGACTGGACGACGCATTGGGTGACCGACCCGAAGCAGCCCGGCCCGACGTACCCGGCCCGCGAGATCATGGACCGGATGGCTGACTGCGCGTGGCACTGCGGCGATCCGGGCGTGCAATACGACACGACGATCAACCGCTGGCACACCTGCCCGAACAGCGGCCGGATCAACGCGAGTAACCCGTGCTCCGAGTACATGTTCCTCGACGACACGGCCTGCAACCTGGCGAGCATCAACCTGATGAAGTTTCGCCGGGCGGATGGGGTGTTCGACGCCGACCGCTTCAAGGCGGCTTGCCGGATCTTCTTCATCGCGCAGGAGATCCTCGTGGATCACGCCAGCTATCCGACGCGCGACATCGCGCGGAATAGCCACCTGTTCCGGCCGCTGGGGCTGGGCTACTCGAACCTGGGCAGCCTCCTGATGTCGAGCGGCACGCCGTACGATTCGGACGAGGCCCGTGGCGTGTGTGGCGCGGTGACCGCGCTGTTGCACGGGGCGGCCAACCTGACCAGCGCCGAGCTGGCCGAGGCGGTTGGACCGTTCGACGAATACGAGAAGAATCGCGAGCCGTTCCTGCGGGTGATGCAAATGCATCGCGACGCCGTGGACGAGATCAACGGCGAGTGCCCGGAGCCGCTGCGCGATGCGGCCCGGCGGGTGTGGGACGATGTGCTGGCGGCCGGCGTCGTGCACGGCTTCCGCAACGCCCAGGCCACGGTGCTCGCCCCGACCGGCACGATCAGCTTCATGATGGATTGCGACACAACCGGCATCGAGCCGGACATCGCGCTGGTGAAGTACAAGCAGTTGGCCGGCGGCGGCATGCTCAAGATCGTCAACCAGACCGTGCCGCTCGCCCTCGGGACGCTGGGCTACGATCAGCCGCAAATCGGCTCGATCCTGGCCTACATCGACGAGAAAGATACGATCGAGGGCTCGCCCGACGTGAAGGAGGAGCACCTGGCCGTGTTCGATTGTGCGTTCACGCCGCGCAACGGCAAGCGGTCGATCGCCTGGCAGGCCCACGTCCTGATGATGGCGGCGGCGCAGCCGTTCCTCTCCGGGGCCATCTCGAAAACGGTGAACATGCCGCGCGACGTGACGGCCGAGGACATTGCCAAGGCCTACTTCGACGGCTGGAAGTTAGGGCTGAAAGCCCTGGCTATATACCGCGACGGCTCGAAGGAGAGCCAGCCGCTCTCGACGAGCACCGAAGGCGATCGGGCAGCGGCGGCCGCGACGGCCAAGCCGCGGCGCGAGCGGCTCGAAGATACGCGGCAGTCGATCACGCACAAGTTCAGCGTCTCCGGCCACGAGGGCTACATCACGGTCGGCCTCTATCCGGACGGCCGGCCGGGCGAGCTGTTCATCACGATGGCCAAGGAAGGCTCGACGATCGGCGGGCTGATGGACGCATTCGGCACGTCGGTCTCCATGAGTCTGCAGTATGGCGTGCCGCTGGAGGACTATGTGCGGAAGTTTTCGCACATGCGGTTCGAGCCGCAGGGCTACACGAAGAACCCGGACATCCGCATCGCCAAGAGCCTGATCGATTACATCTTCCGCTGGATGGGCAACACGTTCCTGCCGGGCTACAAGGAAGCGAGCCAAGGTGTGTTGCCAGCGGGCGACGAGCAGCGAACCGGGTCGAGGGCACCGTCCGCCGCGGATGGTCTGACCCAGGTTGGCGTCGACGACAGCGGCTACGCGCTCCCTGCAATGGGCGGCCAGACGTCGGAAGCCAAAGGTCAGGGTTCAAAGACCAAACCGCCGGCTGCGGAGAAGTCGGGGCCGAAAGCGGATGGTGGAAAGAAGAAGACGGATGGCGGCGCAACGGCGACGCTAGCCCCCAGTCCCAAGTCCCCAGCCCCGAATGGTCACGCGAGCGGCAACGGCAATGGCCACGCGAACGGCAATGGCAACGGCCACGGCACCGACATCAGCGCCGCCCTGCTGGCCCGCGCGGGCGTGATGCTCAAGGACACGGGCCCGAACACGGCCCGCAGCGAACAATTTGCCGATTTCCAATCCGACGCCCCGGCGTGCGACAACTGCGGGGCAATCACGGTGCGGAACGGCAACTGTTATTTATGTCACAATTGTGGCTCGTCGATGGGTTGCAGTTAATGTCACAAATTAGCGGCGAGCGACGAGCGATGAGCGGCGAGAAAGAAGGAGTTCTCATAGCTCGTCGCTCGAAGCTCGCCGCTTGATTCGAACAAGCTGCTCGTAGCAGGATGCGCTAGGGCAACGAGGCCCGCGAGCAGCTATTTCTCGAAGCGCCAGCGGTGCTTTACCCAGTTCGCCTACCTCAGATGTATACATACATCTGAGG
>JBIOWO010000240.1:0-25868 GCA_044868555.1 Lacipirellulaceae bacterium
CGTTCTGGCGGCGGCGCTGTGGCAATTCCTGCTGCCGGCGACGTACGAAGTCGATGCGCTCGGTTTCCGCCGGCACGTTCTCGGCCGCACTCGGTTGGTGCCCTGGCACGCGGTCCGCTCGCACCGACGGTTGTCGACCGGCATCGTGCTGTATCAACGCCCCGATCCTGCGGCGGTCGATGCGCTGCGCAGTCTGTTTCTTCCCTATCCGCCGGATGAGGATGAAATGCTGTGCGCGGTGCGCGAGTGTCTGGGGCACGCGGTGGAGTTGTCGTAGATCAAGAGCAGGTGAGGGACAAAAGATGAGGGATGAGAGATAGAACGAGACTCTCACATCCTTAATCCGTCATCTCTCATCCCTCTTTCTCGGATCGAGCGCGTCGCGCAGGCCGTCACCCAGAAAGTTGAGGGCGTAGAGCGTGATGCCCAGGGCGGCGGCCGGATAGACGATCAGCCACCAGTAGATTCGCACCGGCGTGATCACTTTGATGCCTTCATTGGCCAACAGTCCCCAGGAGACGTTGGGTGGTTCGACGCCCAGGCCGAGGAACGACAGGAACGCTTCGAACAGCATCACGCGGGGGATCGTGAGCGTGAGGTATACGATCACCACGCTCCACAGATTCGGCAGGATGTGATGCAGGATGATCCGCGACTGGCTGGCCCCGACGGCCCGCGCCGCCTCGACGAACGGCTCGGTGCGGAGCGATATGACCTGCCCACGGACGACGCGCGACATCGTGAGCCAGTAAATCGCGCCGACGACGAAGTAGAAGATTGTGATGCGGCCGATGCCCCAGCTTTCGAGCGAGGCTTTGATCTGATCCTCGCTAAGAATCGTGATAATAAAAATGACGACGAAGATAAATGGGATTGAATAGAGGATGTCGACGAACCGCATCATCACGTCATCGACCCAGCCGCCCACGTAACCGGCGACCGCGCCATAGGTGACGCCAATCAAGAGCGAGACGAAGGTGGCGACGACGCCGACGATGATCGAGATGCGTGCGCCCCAGCAAACGCGGGAGAGTACGTCGCGGCCGAACTCGTCGCGGCCACAAATTGGCCCGATTGACCACTCGCCGAACAGGCGATACCGCTGCCGCACCATCCAGCGGCTGAGCGGACCGAGATCGGGAAAGCCGGCGTCGCGATAGGGACGCGCTACGATGTCTTCGATCTCGCGCTCGCGGCGAGCGATTTCGTTCTCGGCGAGACGCTTTTGCGCGGCTGCCAGCTCGACGCGGGTGGCCGCCAATCGCGCCGGAGTTTGCCGAGCTGCTTCCCAATCGAACTGAAACGACTGTTCGAAGAGCGGCCGCAGGCGGGGCGCCTGGTATTGCAGCTTGGTGTCGTCATCGTCGGGCGGCTGCAGCGGCAACAAGGGCGCGAAGAACGCCGTCAAGCAGATCAAAACCAGCGCGATCAGCGAGGCCATCGCCCGTCGATTTTTTCGTAGTCGCCGCCAGGCATCCTGCCCCAGCGATACGCCTTTGACGGGCTCGGCAGCTTTTTCGATTTCGGACGGCGGCATATCGCAGGTTCCGAAAGGATGTCACTTCAATTCAACGCGTGGATCGAGCAGGGCATACGAAACATCGACCAGGAAATTCATGGTCGACAGCAGCAACGTGTAGAGCAGCACCAATCCCATTTCCAACAGCCAATCGCGTTGCAGCGCCGCTTGCACAAAGTGCCAGCCGAGGCCGGGGATCGCGAATATTTTTTCAATAACCACAGAGCCCGTGAGGATTCCGGCGACGGCGGGACCGAGGAACGACACGACGGGCAGCAGGGTGCCGGGCAATGCGTGCTTCATGACGACGGCGGCCTGGCCCAGGCCTTTGGCGCGGGCCGTGCGGATGTAGTCTTGCGAAAGCGTGTCGAGCATGCCGGTGCGAGTAATGCGGGCGATTTCCGAAGCGTACAGCAATCCCAAGCAAGCGGCCGGCAGGATGAGTTGTCGCAGCGTTCCCCACCCGGCGGCCGGAAACAACGGAATCATGAAAACGAATAGCAGAATGGCCAGGCTGGCAATCACGAAGCTGGGGACGGCGATGCCAAATGTGGCGGCCGTCATTAGCAGCACGTCCGCGGCCGAACCGCGGTAAACGGCCGAGATGATTCCGGCAGCCAGGCCCAGCATCAACGCGAATGCAAGAGCGAGTGCTCCGAGCGCTGCCGAGATGGGCAAGCCCTGCGCAATCACCTCGTTCACGGAAAAATCGGCAAGGCGAAGGCAAGGCCCCAAATTGCCATGCAATGCTCTCCCCAATTGGATCGAATACTGTTCGTAGAGCGGCAAATCGAGTTGATAAGCGCGATTGATGTTTTCTTCGATTTCGGGCTCGAGCTGGCGCTCGCTCGAAAACGGACCGCCGGGCACGAACCGCATCAAGATCCACGTCACGGTGAACACAATCCACAGCGTGAGCACCACGCCGACCAGCCGACGGACAATGAACCAGGTCACGGCTGTCTCCCCAGGTATTCGTTGGGGCGCGGGCTTTTGGGGTCGACCGTGGGATCGATCCAGATTGAGCGGATGGGGTGGTCGTCGCGCAGATTGTTGTACCAACCGCGAACGTGAGGCTTGACCAGGTTGCGCGAGACGTAGTAGTAGATCGGAATGATCGGCACCTCGTCGGCCAGGATCCGCTCGGCCTGTTCCAGCATCTTCATCCGCTTGGCCGAGTCGGGTTCTTTGGCCGCGTCGGCGATCAGCTTGTCGTATGCGGGGTTCGAAAAGCCGGTGCAGTTGTTGGCGCCGTCGGTGATGAACAGGTCGAGAAACGTGTTCGGGTCGAGATAATCGCCCACCCACGCTCGACGCGAAACCATGAATCCCATCCGCCGCTGCGTGGCCTGCATCGACGTCCACTCCTCGTTCCGCAGCGTCACGGTGATGCCCAGCTCGCGCTGCCATTGTTTGCGAACCAATTCGGCGATCGTCTGGTGGACGACATCGGAGTTGTAATGGATTTCCAGCTTCGGAAAGCCGAGCCCCTTCGGGTAACCGGCTTCTGCCAGGAGCTGGCGGGCGAGTTCGGGGTTGCGCGGCGGGCAATTTTGTTGCGTGTGACCGGGAATATTGGGCGGCACGATGCTGAGGGCCGGCTGTTCGCCGGCGGCCGTGCCGATGCGGCAGATTTCCTCGCGATCCATCGCCAGCGACAGGGCGCGGCGGACGCGGACGTCGTTGAGCGGCGGCCGATTCGTGTTCAATAGATAGTGGTACGTCGTAAGCTGCGGAGACGGGTTGAGATCGTTGCGCGGGGGATCGGCCTTGAGCAGCTCGCGGATGGCGCTGGGCGGTGGTTGCGTGACCCAATCGAGTGAGCCGGTCAGATACAGATTTAGCGCCGTGACCCGGTCGTCGATCGACAGCGCGTCGGCGATGTTGATCTTCACGTTGTCGCGGTCCCAGTACGTATCGCTTTTCACCAGGCGGATGCGGTCGCGGATGCGGTGCTCCTGCAGTCGAAAGGCGCCGTTGGATACGATATTCTCCGGCTTCGTCCACGCCGGCTTGCCATATTCTTCGAGGCACTTCTGGTTGACGGGCGAGAGCGGATAGAAGGACAGTAATTCGAGAAAAAAGTGCGTCGGGTTATCGAGCCGGATTTCCAGCGTGCGGTCGTCGACGACGCGGATGCCCACTTCGCGGAAATCCAAGAGCACCTGGCGGGCCGGTTCGACGCCGTCGGGCAAACGGGCGTTGTCGCCGGCCAATCGGAAGCGGCGTTCGCGGCCGTCGATCTCCACGACGAATACGCGGTTGCGGCGGGCGTCCTCGTCGGCGTCCGAGCCATCGATGCGCACCAGCTTTCCGAGCAGCACCTTGCCGCGGACGGTGTTTTGGGCGTCAGCCGGCGGGTTGAGCTCGACTTCGACCGGATCGCCGGGGGCGATGCCTTTGCTGGCCGTGCTGTAGCGCTTGGCGTTCGTGATGTACCACGCCAGGTAGGAGTACTCGGCCCCAATCATCGGGTCGAGGAAGCGGCGGAATGAATAGTGAAAGTCGCCGGCCGTGACCGGATCGCCGTTCGACCAGCGGGCGTCGTCGCGGAGGTGGAACGTGTAGACGCGGCCGTCGTCGGAGATGTCCCAGCTTTCGGCGACGCCCGGCTCGGCGCGGTTGTCCTGCGGGCGCGGGCGCGTGAGCCCTTCGAAGAGCGACCAGCAGATGCGACCTTCGGGCGAGCCGGTGATGATCGCCGGGTCGACGGATTCGATTTCCGATTCGTTGCCCCAGGTGAAGTCGGCGGGCGGCAAGCGGCTGCCGTAAACGGCCCAACCCACGGCCGCCAGGCCGCCGACGAACATCACCACCAGGAACCAAGTGCGGCCGATCATGGGAGTAGCTTACCGTTATCGAAGTATTGGGCCAACGACAAACACAAGATGAAACCTATTTAGCGGCGGAGCTTGCTCCGCGATCGGTGCGACGTACAATAGCTCCCATGCTCCACGGCTTCCACGTCATCTTCTCGACGTACGGTTTCTGGCTGCCGAACGACCCACGCGGATCCTGGTCGGATTGGATTCGCCGATGGGAGCTTCTGCGATACGGAAAGGCGACCAAAGTTAATACGCGATCATCGGTGGCCAATGTTCAGCACGATCGCGAACAGCGTCGGGCTGCAAAGCTGGCGCTTACGTTCCCAGAAGTCCATCTTACAGGCCGGCAGGCTCAAGCGGTCGGCGACGGTTTTCGGACGGCCGCGGATGAAGGCGGGTACACGATTTTCGCTTGTTCCATTCTTCCGCAGCACGTCCACATGATTTTGGGTCGACATGAACGACGTGTGCCGCGGATCGTCGGGCATTTCAAAGCCCGGGCTACGCAGCAATTGAATGGCGTCGGTTTGCATCCGTTGGCCGGATACGTGCAGTCCGATGGAGCGGTGCCATCGCCGTGGGGGCGGAATTGCTGGAAGGTGTTTGTTTTCAGTGAGGGGCACTTGCGGGAGGCGGTCGCTTACGTTGAGCGGAATCCGCTCAAGGAGGGATTGCCGCGACAACGCTGGTCGTTTGTGCAATCGTATGCGGTAGGGAGGCTGGGTCCAGGCGCGCGGAGCAAGCTCCGCCGCTAATTGGGCGGTTGAGGTAGACATTGACCGAGGAATTTCGGCATCAACGCCACAAACCGCCGTCGCGGCTGGACCGGCCGCGGGAATTCGTGATTGTTTGCGCGCCGATGCGGAGCAATGTGAACCTCTCGCGATTGGCGCGCGCGGCCGGGTGCTGTGGCGTGGAGCGGATTATTTGCGCCGGACCGGCGAAGCTCGACCGCACGATTGCTCGTGATGGCGCAGACACCGTGCGGATCGAAACGCATCGCACGTTGCCGCCGATGCTTGAAGCGCTGCGCGCTGACGGGTTTCGATTGGTCGGTCTGGAGCAGACGACCAACGCGCGGAATCTGCAGACGTATCAGTTCGTGCGGCGGACGGCGCTGGTGATTGGCAATGAGCGGACCGGGCTGACGGACGACATTCTGGCGATTCTTGATGACGTGGTCGAAATTCCGGTGTGGGGTTTGCCGTACAGTCACAATGTGGCGACCGCCGGGGCGATGGCGCTGTATGAGTATTGCCGGCAGTTTCCCGACGGGTGACAAGGGCGCGTCCGGCCAAGATGGCCGGGCTATGTGAGGACCGTTGACGAGCGCGGTACGATGAGCGTCCTTCCGACGATCTGCCCGGCCAGAATTTTCTGCACGCGATCCGGAACTTCATCGAGCGTCGCTTCGCCGGCCAAGTCGTCGAGTTGCGCGACTCGCCACGGTCCGGCCAGCTTTTGCCACATCTCCAGGCGCTCGGGACGCGGGCATTTGGCCGAGTCGATGCCGGCGAGTGTCACGCCGCGGAGGATGAACGGATAGATACTGAGCGGCAACTCGGTGCCGGCCACCAATCCGCAAGCTGCGACGACGGCGCGATGCTGTGTCGAACGTAGAATTGTTGCCAGCGGTTGACCTCCGACCGTGTCGACCGCAGCGGCCCATTGGGACGGCAGTAACCACCGCTCGCTGTTGTCGAGGACCGCGTCGCGGTCGAGAATTGTCGTCGCTCCCAGTCGCCGCAGCCAATCGGCCCGTTCGCGCTTGCCCGTGACGGCGGCAACTTCGTAACCCAGTTTGGCCAGGATGGCGACCGCCAGTGAACCGACGCCGCCAGTCGCGCCGGTGACAATCACGGGACCACGGTCGGGTTTGATGCCGCGCTCGACAATTGCGGTGACTGCTTGGGCGGCGGTGAAGCCAGCCGTGCCGTAGCTCATGGAGTCACGAAGTGTAAGGCCGGCGGGCCGCGGCACGACCCACTCGGCCGGCACGCGCACCAGCTCGGCGAATCCGCCCCATTGGCCGGCGCCCAAATCGTAACCGGTGACGAGCACGTCATCGCCCGGCCGGTACGCGGACGACGCGCTTTCGAGCACCGTGCCCGAGCAATCGATGCCCGGTACGTGAGGAAACGTGCGGACGACGCCTGGATGCCCTTGGCAAGCCAGTGCGTCCTTGTAGTTGAGCGACGAATAGGCAATGCGGATCAGCACGTCGCCCAGTGGTAGCATGTCGGGCGTGATCGGCTCGACGCGCCCGCTCACTCGATCGGCGGAATCCTTGCGGACCACATACGCGGGCACGGTCGACGAATGGGACATGTCGAGGACCACGGCTGGGCCTTCCGCTGTGGGTTCACGATTTGATCTGGATCGGCAACTGGTCGATCTTGGCGGCGAGGATGAAATCGTTTTCCGACAGGCCGCCGATCGCATGCGTCCACAACTCCACCCACACGTTGCGATAGCCTTCGATGTGCAGGTCCGGATGATGCTGGTCCTGCTCGGCCAGGGCGGCGCAGCGGTTGAAGAAGTCGATGCCGGCCATGAAGTTCTTTACCTTCCAGTCCTTGCGGATCCGTTGGCCATCGTGAGTGAGTTGCCAGCCGCTGAGCTGTTTGAGTTGCGATTTGGCCTCGTCGAGCGGGCACGGATCGACGCCGCCCTCGCACGGCAGGCATTTCTTTTGGACCAACTCGGCCGGGGATTGTACGGCCATCGAAACCTCCTGCATGTGTTGCGCTTGAGACCTGAGAATCGACGAGCAGGGCTGCTCTGCGCCCGCTATTATCGGCGGTCGCGGCGCTCGATCCAAGGGGTGAAAAGTTGTGGCAACCATTTTGTTGTACGCTTGCGAGGACGCAAGGTTCGGTCGTCGCAAAAATTCGGGAAACTGTTTGGCACAGCGCATTTCGCGTACCTATACTGACGCGGAGGGGGTAACCAGTAAACATCTCGGGGCTTCTCGAACCAGGCGAGGCTGCGATGTGGAAGTGGTTGACCGACCTTGATCGTTTGTTGCGGGGCGAAACGACACGACCCGAAACTCTTCGCGAAGGCCGCTTCGAAGTTGCCGCGGGCGGCATGGCAATCACGATCGTGCTCTTGGGCGCGATCTACGGCCTGTGCATGGGCTCGTATTCGTTGTTGAAAGTTGTGCCGGAGACGTTGGTTGATCCCCAGCCGCGACAAATGCAACTCGTGGCCACGGCGATCAAAGTGCCGGCGCTGTTCTATTTGACGCTGTTCGTCACCTTTCCTTCGCTGTACGTGTTCAACGCGCTGGTCGGCTCGCGACTGACGCTGATGAGCGTGCTGCGGCTGCTGGTGGCGTCGCTGGCCGTGAATCTGGCCGTGCTGGCATCGCTCGGACCGATCGTGCTGTTCTTTTCGCTAACCACGCAGAGTTATTCGTTCATTCAATTGCTGAACGTGGTCGTGTTTAGCGTGGCCGGCTTGTTGGGACTGGTGTTCCTGCTGCAAACGCTGCACCGGCTGACATCGCTGGACGAACCGCCGCCTTCGCCGGCCTCGGCCGATGCCGCTTTCGAAGAGGGCGGCGATCGCGCCGTCGAAGGCGAGGAACCGAGCGCGCTGGACATGCCGACGGGACAGGCGCTGGGCCAGCACACGCGGATGGTGTTCGGCTGCTGGGTGATCGTGTTTGCCCTGGTGGGAGCCCAGATGGGGTGGGTGCTGCGGCCGTTCATCGGCAACCCAACATTGCCGTTTACGTGGTTCCGGGAGCGGCGGTCGAATTTCTTCGAGGAAGTTCTCAATTCGATCAGTAACCTCCTGACCGGCGGAGGTTAGATCCATGCGCGCGTGGCTGGCATCGGCGGACGGAGTGCTCCGGCAGGCACCGTGGGTCGTGCACGAGCTCGGCGCGCGTCGCACTCTGTTGCGGCTGCTGGCGTACCTGGTGCTATTCGGCCTGTTTTACGGCGCGGTGATGGGCAGTTTTCGCGCGATCGCCAGCCAGCCGCAGTGGGGGCGGCAAATGGCGTATTCCGCGGTGAAGGTGCCGCTGCTCCTATCTGCATCGTTTGCGATCAGTTTGCCCAGCTTCTTCGTGCTGAATTCGCTGCTGGGGCTGCGGCGCGATTTTGCCAAGGCCGTGCGAGCGCTGGTTGCGGCGCAGGCCGGCCTGGCGATCATCCTGGCGTCGCTCGCGCCGCTGACACTCCTGTGGTATGCAACGTCGAGCGCCTACCACGAGGCGCTCCTGTTCAACGGGGCGATGTTCGCGGTGGCCAGCTTCAGCGCCCAATGGCTGGTGCGCGGTTACTATCGTCCGCTCGTGGCTCGGAATCCACGTCACCGGTGGCTGCTATGGGGCTGGCTCGCAGTGTATACATTGGTGGCAATTCAGATGGCGTGGCTGCTGCGGCCGTTCGTCGGGTCGCCTTCGCACGAGGTGGAATTCGTTCGCCCGAACGCCTGGGATAACGCGTACGTGATTGTCTCGCGGCTCGTGTGGCAGACGCTGTTTCCGTAGAGCGGATCTGGACCAGCGCGCCGTTGGCTCGGGGGTATCGCCGGACGGTTCAGGTTCCCAAGATGTGAAGTGTGGCCGCGATGAGGAAGCCGGCGAAGATCACGCCGCAGGCCGCGACGATTACGGTGTTTTTGGGGACGATGGCTGCGGCGAGCGCGGCCAGCGCGCAGATCGCGATGTAGGCGCGGACTGCGACGCTCCCGAAATCGCCCAGCAGCCACGTGACGAAAAACGTGGCGCAGGTCGCGACGGCCGCAAACCGTGGGCCGTAGGCGACGGCAATCGTGCGGTGGCCGGCGGCGCGATCGGCTTCATAGTCGGCCGCGCTGGCGAGAGCGTGCACGCCGCACACGGAAAGGGCGAGCAGATAGTATTTCAACGGCATGCCACGGGGGTCGGCCCCCAGGCTGTAACCCATCACGAACGGAATCAGGAAGTAGCCCAGGCCGTTGGCCAGCGAATCGAGCGGCGGCCGCTCCTTCAAGCGGATCGGCGGCACCGAATAGAGCCAGGCCACGAGCAACAGGCAGACGGTGGCAACGATGTTGTCCCAATTTTGCGTGATGCAGGCGCCAAAGATCATGAGCGGCGTCATCGCCAGGCACGCCCACAGGACGAGCGGCCGATCGACTTCGCGGACAACCGCGCCCCAGATCGCACGCCGGCGTGGGCAGCGGCGGTCGGATTCGAAGTCGTAGATGTCGTTCAGCCCGCAGCCGATGAGATTCATGGGAAAGGTGAGCAGGACCATCTGCGCGATCGCGGCGACTGTCAGTTCGGCGTGGACAGCGTGCAGGCCGAGAAAATAGACCAGCGGCAGAAAGGGCCACACGATCGGCCGGCTGACTTGGATCAGGAAGATAAGTGGCGACATGATCCGTTTCGCCGAACGAAGGAATTAGCCCGGCCATCTTGGCCGGATCGAATTTGGTTCGACCGGATGGGGAACACACACTGTGACCGACTCAAGATGGGTCGGCTATCTATAGTTCGATGCGCAGCACGACGACGGACTTGGCCGGCAGGTCGATGGCGAGCTTGCCGCCCTCGACTTTCGCGCCATCGAAGTTGGCTGGCTTTACTTCCGCGTCGCTGCCGAAATCGTTGTAGGCCGCCATGCGCTGGGCGGTGAGGACTTCGCCCGCAATCTTCCAGTCGGAAGCTTTGTCGGCGCTCGTGCCGGCCAGCTCGCACGAGATTGCGACGTTCTCGTTGGGATTCGCATTGGTGAGCGACAAGTGCAGGATGCCGTCCGCATCGCGCGAGGCGGAGGCGGTGAGGGCGGGGATTGTCGTGTCGCCCTGCGAATACTTGGGTGATTCGAGGTCGACCGGCAGCATCGTCGCGTCCTGGTGCGGCCGATACATGCGGAACACGTAGTACGACGGCGTGAGCACCATCTCGTCGCCTTTGGTCAGGATCATCGCCTGCAACACGTTGATTGTTTGTGCGATGTTCGCCATGCGGACGCGCTGGCAGTGGTTGTTGAAGATGTTGAGGTTAATGCCGGCCACGACGGCGTCGCGGAGCGTGTTCTGCTGATAGAGGCCGGTGGCGCCATCCTCGGCGTCGTACCAAGTGCCCCATTCGTCGACGACCAGCGCAACGCGGCCGCGGCGGTCGAAGCGGTCCATGATTTCCGAGTGACGCCGCACCAGGTCGTCCATCTGCAACGTGTTCCGCATGACGGCGGCCCACTGTCCTTCCTCGAATCGAGTGGCGGAACCTTTGCGGTTCCAGTTGCCGGTGGGCAGCGTGTAATGATGGAGCGATAGGCCGTTGAAAATCGATTTGCGGCGAAACGCCTGCATCAACACTTCGGTCCAGCGAACGTCGCCGCCGCTCGCGCCGCTGGCGATCGGAAAGGGCCGCGTGCCGTTGTAGGGCCGGACGAAAGTCGTGTACCGCAGCATTTCGTCGGAGTAGAACTCAGGCGTCATGTTGCCGCCGCAGCCCCACGACTCGTTGCCGATTCCCCAGTAGCGGACGCCCCACGGCTTGTCGCGACCGTTCGCGCGGCGCTCGTCGGCCAGCGTACCGCGATCCGAGTTGACGTACTCGACCCACGCGGCCAATTCGGCCGGCGTGCCGCTGCCGACGTTGCCGGCGATCACAGGCTCGCAACCGAGCCGTTCGCACAAGTCGAGGAACTCGTGAGTGCCGAATTGATTCGGCTCCGGCGCGTTGTCCCACCAGACGTTTGTGCGCAGCGGCCGCTTGTCGCGCGGGCCGATGCCGTCGCGCCAATGGTAGTTGTCGGCGAAACAGCCGCCGGGCCAGCGGAGGTTCGGGATCTTGATTTCCTTGAGCGCCGCGATGATGTCGTCGCGCACGCCGCTCGTATTGGCCAGCTTCGCATCTTCGCCGACCCACAGGCCGTCGTATATGCAGCGGCCCAAATGCTCGGCGAAGTGCCCGTAAATGTGCCGGCTGATCTTGTCCTCGCCTTTGTCGGTATGGACGACGAGTTTGCCGGCGGGCGTCGAGGCCGCCGCTTCCTGCGCATGCGCAGCAAATGCGCCGATGTAATTCAACAGCAGTACCAGCAAGGCAATTCTTAAATGTCGTACCACCATGGTATCTCCGCGGGTTACCAGCAATTGAGAATTAATTGCGCGGCGCCCCCAAAAGCGCATCGTTTGGCCGCAGGGCTTCCAGTTTACCAGAAGGAACCGAGAACGGAAGGATCTTCGCTAAGCCACATGCCGCTATTCCTCTTCCTCGCGGAGTTTGGCGAGGACGGAGTAGTCTTCGAGCGTCGTAGTGTCGCCGACCGTTTGTTTGCCGGCGGCGATGTCTTTCAACAGCCGGCGCATGATTTTGCCGCTGCGGGTCTTGGGCAGGGCACCCGTGAAACGGATGTCGTCCGGTTGGGCCAAGGCGCCGATTTCGTGGCGGACGTGCTGCTTGAGCTCCTCGCGAAGGGCGTCGTCGGGCTGGCCGTCGCGGAGGGTGACGAAGACGGCGACTGCCTCGCCTTTAAGCTCGTCGGGTCGCCCGACTGCGGCCGCCTCGGCCACCTTGGGGTGCGACACGAGCGCGCTCTCAATCTCGATCGTGCTGAGCCGGTGGCCGGAGACGTTGAGCACGTCGTCGATCCGACCCATGATCCAGTAATAGCCGTCGTCGTCGCAACGGGCATTGTCGCCGGCCAAGTACTTGCCGGGCACCTTGCTCCAGTAGACTTCCTTGTATCGCTCGTCATCGCCCCAAATGCCGCGGAGCATGCCGGGCCAGGGGTGCGCGATCGTGAGCCAGCCGCCCTGATTCTGTCCGGCCGGCTTTCCCTGCGGATCGACGATTGCGGGGATGATGCCCGGCAGCGGCTTGGTGCAGCTGCCCGGCTTGGTGGCGATCGCGCCGGGGAGCGGGCTCATCATGATGCCGCCCGTCTCAGTCTGCCACCAGGTATCGACGATTGGGCATCGTTCGCGGCCGATCATGCGGTGATACCACATCCAGGCCTCGGGATTGATCCCTTCGCCAACCGTGCCCAGCAGTCGCAGGCTCGACAGATCGTGTTTTTTCACGTGCTGGTCGCCCCATTTGATGAACGCCCGGATGGCGGTGGGGGCCGTGTAGAAGACCGTGACCTTGTATTTTTCGATGAGCTGCCAGAAGCGGCTCTCGTCGGGGAAGTTCGGCGCGCCTTCGTACATCAGGATCGTGGCGCCGGCCGAGAGCGGGCCGTAGACGACATAGCTGTGGCCGGTGACCCAGCCGCAGTCGGCCGTGCACCAGAACACGTCGTCGTCGCGATGGTCGAACACCCACTGGAAGGTTTTTTTGACGTACAGATTGAAACCGGCCGTGGTGTGCTTGATGCCCTTGGGCTTTCCGGTCGAACCGCTGGTGTAGAGGATAAATAGCAGCGCCTCGCTGTCCATCGGCGTGGCCGGGCAATCGGGCGACGCCTTCGCCATCAATTCGTGCCACCAGAAGTCGCGGCCGGGTTGCATGTGGACCGCCTCGTTCGCACGATCGAGCACCACACACTTTTGAACCGACGGCGACTTAGCCAGCGCCTCGTCGACCGTCTGTTTGAGCGGCAGGATTTTGCCGCGCCGCCAACTGCCATCGGCGGTGATTTGCAGCTTGGCCCCGGCGTCTCGATTGCGTTCGGCGATGGCCTCGGCGGAAAAACCGGCGAAAATCACGGAATGGATCGCGCCGATACGAGCGCAGGCCAGCATCGCGATCGGCAATTCCGGGACCATCGGCATGTAAATCGACACGCGGTCGCCGGGGCCGACGCCGAGGCTCTTGAGAACGTTTGCAAACTTGCAGACCTCACGGTACAGCTCGGCATACGTGAGTTTGCGGGCATCGCCCGGCTCGCCTTCGAAGAGGATGGCGGTCCGATTGCCCAATCCAGCGGCGATAACACGGTCCAGGCAATTGTATGAGGCGTTCGTTTGGCCGCCGAGGAACCATTGGGCGAACGGCTCGCTCCACACGAGCGGCCTGTCGAACGGCCGGAACCAGTGTAATTCATCGCGTGCCAGGTCGCCCCAAAACTTGGGTGGGTCGGCCGCGGCCTGGTCCCACAGTGATTGATATTCCTGCAACGACTTGATGCGGGCCCGTTCGGCGAACTCCTTCGGCGGCGGGAAGAGCCGCTTTTCCTGCATCACGGTGTCGATCTGTCCGCCTGTGGAAGCCGCCATTACAGAGTCCTTGATAAGTGAAATGCAGCGCTCGAAAAAGTGAGGGAACTAGCCCGAATTCTAGTGAACGCCGTGTCGCTCGCCAATCAAAAACTTACCGGCAATCGCGGCCGTTGCGAGATTCGACCGCCCTGCCTACAATCAAGCTGCGGTGGTGGCCATTCTTAACCAATCCAGGCGGAAAGGTGGAGGGATGACCGATCATCTCCAACCGTCCGCCGGATGCGCTGCGGTCGTCCATCTCTTGGATTCGACCCGGGGACATCCTCTGCAAACGTGGCAATTTAAGAATCAGGAACTCATCACCGTCGGCCGCAACGACGGCAACGACATCGTCCTGGCAGATCCGCACGTATCCCGGGTCCACGCGACGATCGTTTTCGAAAATGGCGTGTGGACGATCGTCTCGATCGGCCGGCATGGCACCGTTGTGAACGATCGTGTGGTCTCCGAGGCGAAGCTTGCGCACCAGACGCTGTTTCGGCTGGGCGCGGAAGGGCCAATGTTGCGGTTCGACACGGGCCTCGGCAGCCCGCAACGAAGCGAAACGATTGACAACGTCAGCCTCGACATGCTGGCAATGTTGGAGGTCGACGAAGCAAAGAAGCAGCAGGAAGTCGAACAGATTACGAGCAACGCATTGTTCCAGGAATTGAAGGAGCAGTCGCGGCGATTGAAGAATTCAGACCTCGATGACACGACCAAGAGCTGAGCGCGCGTATCCAGGCGGATGCGTACTGAGTTGCAGTCGACCTCGACTCTGTAGCCGGCCTCCGTGAGTCCGGACGCAGGTTGAGTGCCAAATTTTCGGGGCCATAGACCCCGGCTACAGAAGCGCCTGGAGAACGACGCTTGGCCAAGATTATCTCGACCCATTCTTTTCGCGGCGGTACGGGCAAGTCGAACACGACGGCCAACGTCGCGGTGCTGGTCGCTCGCGCTGGCAATCGCGTTGGCGTGATCGACACCGACATTCAGTCGCCCGGAATCCACGTCATCTTTCAGCTCGCTGAGTCGCGCGTGAAGCACGCGCTGAACGACTACTTGTGGGGCAAGTGTGGCATCGACGAAGCTGCATACGACGTGACCGAGGCGGCGATCGGCAACGCCGGACCGGAAGCCGACCGGCCGCGGATCTATTTGATTCCGGCGAGCGTCAACGTCGGCGAGATCGGCCGGATATTGAAGGAGGGCTACGACGTCGGCCGGCTGAACGACGGCTTTCAACGGGTCGTGCAGGATTTGCGGCTCGACTACTTGTTCATCGACACGCATCCGGGCGTGAACGAGGAGACGCTGTTGTCGATTGCGATCTCCGATAAGCTCATCCTGGTGATGCGGCCGGACAGCCAGGATTTCCAGGGCACGGCCGTGACGGCCGAGCTGGCCCGGCGGCTCGAAATTCCGGAGATGTTCATCGTCGTCAACAAGGTGCCGCCCGGCATGGACACGGCCCAATTGCGAGAGCGAGTGGAAAAGGCGTATGGGGCAGAAGTGGCCGCGCTGTTGCCGATGAATTTCGAAATCGTTCGTGTCGCCAGCAGCGGCATCTTCGTCAACCGCCACCCGGAACACCCAATGACGCTCGGACTCAAGCAGGTGGCAGAGCGGGTGATGGCATGATTCGTCAAATTTCGGTTTGTCGCGCGCGGAGGCGCAGGGACGCAGAGGGGTAATGAAATGAGTGACAATCAGTCATCTTCTGCGCTTGATGACCTCATCGGCAATCTGAAGTCGGCGGTTGCACCATTTCGCAATACGTTGCAGGAGCTCTACACGAAGTACCGCGACGTGAACGATGGCAAAGTCGCCGATTATATCCCGGAGCTGGCACTGGCCGACCCGAAATGGTTTGGCATCTCGGTCGTGACGGTCGATGGGCAAGTGTTCGACGTCGGCGACCACCAGCAATTATTCAGCATTCAATCGGTATCGAAACCGTTCGTGTTTGGACAGGCGCTGGAAGACCATGGAAGAGACGCGGTGTTGAGAAAGGTGGGCGTGGAGCCCACGGGCGAGGCATTCAACGCGATTGTGCTCGATGAACAGTCGAATCGGCCGTTCAATCCGCTGGTGAACGCCGGAGCCATTGCTACGGCCGATCTCATTCAGGGCAAGGATCATGCCGACCGCGTGAAGCGGCTCCTGGGCCTGTTTGGCCGCTATTTTGGCCGCGATGTCAACATCGACAATGCGATTTTCATGTCCGAACGGACGACCGGCCATCGCAACCGCGCGATCTCCCACCTGATGCTCAACTTCGGCATGGTCAGCGAGCGGATCGAGGAATCGCTGGAACTGTACTTTCAGCAGTGCTCGATTCTGGGTAATGCGCACGACCTGGCGGTGATGGGCGCGACGCTGGCCAATGCGGGCGTTAATCCGATCACGAAACAGCGGGCGATCGACCAGCGATACGTCAAGGACGTGCTCTCGATCATGCTCACGTGCGGCATGTACGATTACGCGGGCGAGTGGGCTTACCGCGTCGGCCTGCCGGCCAAGAGCGGCGTGGGCGGCGGGATTTGCGCCGTGGTGCCAGGCCGGGCAGGAATCGGCATCTTTTCGCCATCATTGGACGCCCGGGGCAACAGCGTCCGCGGCATCAAGGTGTGCGAAGAGCTCTCGGAACGCTTCGGTTTGCACGCGTTCGAGCTGGGCTTCGAAGGCGAACGGCTGGACGAGCAATTCCGGCTGCGGAAAAAGGGTTAGCGCTAATTCCCCTGCCGGCGCGACCGCCAACCGAACAGTCCGGATCGTTCGTCGTTGCGCGACCGATTTCTGTCTGCCGACGTATTTTGATACTGCCTTTGTGCAGACGTCGGCCGCCGCACATTGGAGTTGTTCAGGGTGCGGGGATCAATTCTTGTCAACCGGTTCGCCGGCTGACTACTCGACGACGGTACGGGCAGCATTTCCTCCGCCTGGCGGTATTGACTGGTGGCACGGGTCGGATTCGGCTGGCGCGCGGGCGAATCGATGACCGGTTTCTGCATCGTTCTCTTCACGGCCGGCGCCGCATCATTGATGACGGGGCCGCCGGGCGGGAGCGCATTGAACTCGTTGCCGGGCAGAGGAAGGTCCGCAGCGGTGTCCGCTTCGTCGGCCGGACCGGGAAAGATGATCTCCGGCGACTGCGATGTGATGTACTGCATGTCGGCCGCGCTCAGGCGGGCTAACGGGATGTGCTCGACACGGTCGCCGGTTCGCAAATAGGCGATGTCGCCGCGCACTTCCACCAACTCGGCGGCCATCGCATAGGAGCCAGTGGAGATCGTCCAAGTCCGTTCTACGGCGTAGGCGGGCGCGGCGAGCAACATGAGCAAGAGCACGATTCGAACTGATCGCATGGCATGACCTCCGTTCCGAATTTGGATAAGATGCGGTCAGTTTAACGGACGCCGGGCGGGCGTCAAGCGACCACGTCTTGCCAGCGCTCGAGGCGCTGCGGCCATATTGTCGCACAGCGGGCGAGAGGCATTCACTCGGCCGGCCCGGAACGGCGCGACGCCAATCGCAGCAGCGTCATCAGCTTGGCCCAGGCTTCGCCCAGATTGATTTTCGATTTTCCGGCGCGGCGCTGGTGGAAGGTGATCGGCACTTCGGCGAAGGTGGCGCCCACCCGATGGAGGTGCCACAGGATTTCCTCCAGATACGAGTAACCGCTCGACTGGAAGTCGTCGATCGGAATCTCCCGGAGCTTGGCCACGCGGTAGGCTCGAAATGCGCCGCTCGTGTCGCGGACGGGCAAACGCAGGAGCATGCGGCTCAGTCCGTTTACCCAGCGGCTCAGCAGCCGGCGGTGCCACGGCCAGCCCTCGATGTCGCCGCCCGGACAGTACCGCGAGCCGATGGCCACGTCGGCCTGCTTCGTTGCGGTTGCCAGATCGGGCAGGTAACGCGGGTCGTGGCTCCAATCGGCATCAAGAGTGATGAATACTTCGTAGTCATTTTCGATCGAGTGCCGCGCGGCCAGCAGCGTGGCAGAGCCGAGGCCCTGCTTGGCAGGACGATGCAAACAGCGGAGCCGTGGCTCAGTCGTCGCACATTCGTCACACCAGCGGCCGGTGCCATCGGGCGAATTATCGTCGACGACCACGATGTTCGCGTGCGGCAGCACCTGGAAGATTTCGTCGACCAGGCCTGGCAGATTCTCAATCTCGTTGTAAGTGGCCAGAGCAACGAGCGTGCGAACCGTGGACATGGGCAAGTCGATCTAACCTGCCACAGAGATCACAGAGGACACAGAGAGGTAATTACAAATGGCACGTGGACCAAACGGCAGTGTATTGTGAACATCGACCATACTGCCAAATTGCCATTTCTGATTTCCTCTGTGTTCTCTGTGTTCTCTGTGGCTAACTTTTGGCAGCCAAGTTGCGGTAGTAATCGATCGTGCGACGCAGGCCTTCCTCGAAGTCGACGATGGGTTCGTAGTTGAGGAGTTTGCGGGCGAGCGTGATGTCGGCCAGGCTGTCGCGGACGTCGCCGGCGCGGGCGGCGGCGAACACCGGCTCGATCTTGGTGCCCAGCACGTTGTTGATCCCCGTCAATAGCTCCAGCAGGTTGTACTGCTCGCCACACGCGACGTTGATCGTCTTGCCGACGGCGGCGGGCGCGTCGGCGGCCAGCAGGTTGCCGTGCACGATGTTGTCGATGTAGGTGAAATCGCGCGACTGCCGGCCGTCGCCGAAGATGGTCGGCCGCTGGCCCGAAAGGATCGCGGTGATGAATTTTGGGATCACGGCTGCGTACTCGCTCTTTGGATCCTGCCGCGGTCCGAAGACGTTGAAGTAGCGGATCGTCACCGTTTCCAAGCCGTACGTGGCGGTGAAGGCCTGGCAATAGAACTCGCCGGCCAGCTTGGCGGCGGCGTAAGGCGAAACAGGGCAGGGGAGCAGCCCCTCGTGCTTGGCGGGTGTCGGCTGATCGCCGTACGCGCTCGAAGAACCGCCGTAAACGATGCGTCGCACACCGCAGTGGCGGGCCGCGTCGAGCAGGTTCACCGTGCCCGTCACGCACGCCGCATTCGTGTCCAGCGGCGCTACAACGCTCCGCGGCACCGAGGCCAAGGCCGCCTCATGAAACACGACTTCGACGCCATCCAACGCTAGTTCGACGGCGGCGCGATCGACGAGGTCGCCCTGGATAAACTCCACGCGGTCGCCCAAATGGGCCAGATTCTTGCGGTGGCCCGTGCTCAAATTGTCCAGAACGCGGACCCGGTCGCCACGCTCCACGAGCGCCGTCGCAATGTGCGAGCCGATAAAGCCCGCGCCGCCGGTAACCAGGTACGTGCCCATCGACGAGAGGATACCCGACCGGAGGCTCAGCCGCTACGCAGGCGGGAAAACAAATGCTGATAGGCGAGCCGCCGCACGGGCGGGCCGGCAAGGTTCGCCGCCGGGGACTCGTCCTCGACAATTAGAATCGGCCTTTCAACGCCCGTCGGCGTGTCGTGCCACGCGCGACCGGCCGGAGCAATCGTGACAGGGTCGGTGTCGGTTGGAACCGACTCAGGGCCGGAGGTATCGGACACGACGGCCAGCCTCAAGCGTGGCCAATTGGCCGGCGACTCCTCGGGCGGCGATGCATCGTCGACGGCGTCGACTTCCACAAATTCGTCATCCTCGTCCTTTGTGTCGTCGCGTTCGAATTCGGGCTGGGTCGGGTGAGGCTCGGTAGAAAATGGCGACGCTTCGAGGGCGTCCTGCACCAGCGCTGCCAGGCCGCGATCGCGGCGGTTTTCCACGCGCGGCGTTCCGGCGTGGAACATTTCATCCCAAGCCGCGAAGCTGTCGAGGACGACCTCTTCTTCGTCGAACTGTTCGGCAAACGGATTGGCCGGATCGCGGGCGGCACGTGGAGCCCGTTGTGGACGATCACCGGCGACTTTCGCAGATTCGGCGGGTTGCGGCGGATTGAAGTCGACGGTTGCGTCCGATACGACTTCATCATCATCTGTATCCAGTTCGGTCGGTTCAACGATTGCCGCCTCGGGGCTATCGGCCGGCGCGTCATTGAGGCTGCCGAACTCAATGACTTGTGCGGCTGGCACCGGCGCACCTGACGATTCGCGCGGCGTGCTCCACGCGGTCGGCAATTGCTGCAGGTCGGCCCACGCCGCTTGAATTGTCTGCCGGTCAATGATCGTGCGGTTTTCGTCCGCGGCCAGCAGGAGCGCTCGATCGCACACCTGGTTGATCAGTCGGGGCACTCCGTCCGTCGCGTCGAACACCGAGTCGAAGGCATCGGGCGCGAACACGCTCTCCGGCGCCGCTCCGGCGGCGGCCAATTGAGAACGCACGAATTGGACCGTCTCTTCGCGCGTCATCGGCGCCAGGTAGCATCGCGCCGACAGCCGTTGACTGAACGACTCGAGGTCCGGATGGGCGAAGCTCTCCTCCAGGGCCGAGGCACCTGCCAGAACGAGCCGCACCCGCGGCGAGCCGCCACGCATCAGATTGGTCATCACGCGCAGCTCATCGAGAAGGGCAATCGACAGCGACTGCGCTTCGTCGACGAGCAGAAGCAACCCGGCCGGGCATTGCTTTTCCGACAGCAGGTGATCCAGTAGTCCGAGGCGCAATTGACCTTCGTCTCGCTGCCGGTAGGGCAGCCCCAGCTCGAACAAAATAGTTTGTAGCAGGGCGCGGCGTGTGCAGATCCGCGCGCAGGCCAGGAGCACGACGTCGAATCGCTTGTGATACTGAGCGGCCAGCACTTGCAACAGCAGCGACTTGCCCGTCCCCGCCGCGCCGACGACGAGCGCCGGCCCGTCGCCGCGGTCGATTGCCCGCTTGATCCGCCGGCGCGCATCCTCGATCGCCGTGGACGGAAAGTAGTGGGACACTTGCGGGTGCATTGAAAACACGTGCTCACTGCTGTCCAGCAAATGGCGAAGGTTCGATCCGGAAGTGTTTGTCGTGGGCGGCATGAGACGATTGCGGAGTCTGTCGTGCTCGAGATGCGCACTCTACCTTCAGCGGCGGCGGAGCACGGGCGCTATCGTGTTGAATCGGCACGGGCGCAAAGCTGGCTGCAGGCTGAAGCGGCGAAATACTCTGCCATGGCCGTTGCGTCGCTGGGCGACGTAGAAAGCATCTCGCGGAGCGAGATGAGTACGCTTGACTGCTGTCAAGCTAGCCTCGGGGGCGGGCGGCAACGTATGATGAAATCATGTTCCGCATCAAAATCTGTGGGATCACCAGCGAGGCGGATGCCCGCGCGGCGGCCGACGCCGGGGCCGACGCGGTGGGCCTGAATTTCTTTAGAAAAAGTCGCCGGTTTTTGGAACCAGTCGCGGCCCGCCAGATTGCAGCCGTGGTGCCGGCCGAAGTGGTGCGGGTCGGTGTATTTGTAAATTCCACGGCCGATGAGATCGTAAAAACGGTCGACGCGGTAGGACTCGACTACGTTCAGCTGCACGGCGACGAGCCTCCGATGCTGTTGGCCAAGCTTTCCAGCGGCGTGAAAATCGTGCGCGCATTCCGCTGCGGGAGTGACGGACTCTCGCCGCTCGCGAGATATTTGGACGAATGTCGCACGCTCGGTCGCGTGCCCGATGCGGCGCTTATCGATGCGGACGCGGGCGCTGACTACGGCGGAAGTGGTCAGCCGGCGGATTGGACCCGCATCGCGCAGGATCGTGCGCAGCTTGGCGATGTGCCGCTCATTCTCGCCGGCGGGCTGACGCCGGAGAACGTCGCGGCGGCCATTGCCGCCGTGCGTCCCGACGGCGTCGACGTCGCGAGCGGCGTGGAAATCCAACCGGGCCAAAAGGATGCGACGCTGGTTCGCCGATTCGTCGCCGCGGCCCGTGCCGCGTTGGCACGGGAGTAACCCGCTTGTCAGATTTACCGGCGGCCAATTACAATAAAAGATTACAAATTTGCTGTTCGATTACGAGGAGCTCGCCGTGTCGCAAGTGGCTATAAAGAAGTTGGCATACAAGGTCGTCGACTGCTCGCCGGCCGAATTCAATCGCCTGGCCGAGTGGGGCCGCAAGGAAATCGACCTCGCCGAGAACGAAATGCCCGGCCTGATGACCCTGCGGGAAAAATATCGCGCTTCGAAGCCGCTCGCCGGCGCCCGCATCGCCGGCTGCTTGCACATGACGATCCAGACGGCCGTACTGATCGAAACGCTCCGCGAGCTGGGGGCCGAGGTGACCTGGAGCAGTTGCAATATCTTTTCAACGCAAGACCATGCGGCCTGCGCGATCGCCAAGGCGGGCGTTCCGGTTTACGCGTGGAAAGGAATGACGAACCAGGATTTTGACTGGTGCATCGAACAGACGTTGTTCTTCCCGTCAGGCGAGCCGCTCAACCTGATCCTCGACGACGGCGGCGACCTTACCGCCATGGTGCACGATAAGTTTCCGGAACTGCTCGGCGGCATCCGCGGCCTGTCGGAGGAAACGACCACGGGAGTGCACCGCCTGTACCAGATGCACGAGCGCGGCGATTTGAAGGTGCCGGCGATCAATGTGAACGATTCGGTCACCAAGAGCAAGTTCGACAACCTGTACGGCTGCCGCGAATCGTTGGCCGACGGCATCAAACGGGCGACCGACATCATGATGGCCGGCAAGGTCGTGGTGATTGCCGGTTACGGCGACGTGGGCAAGGGCTGTGCGCAATCGATGCGGGGCCTCGGCGCCCGCGTGGTCATCACCGAAATCGATCCGATCATCGCGCTGCAGGCGGCCATGGAAGGCTATCAAGTGACGACGATGGAAGAGGCCGCCGAGCAGGGCGATATTTTCGTCACGACGACCGGCTGCCGCGACGTGATCACCGGCAAGCACATGTCGCAGATGAAGAACGACGCGATCGTCTGCAACATCGGGCATTTCGATTTGGAAATCGACATGGCCTGGCTCGAGGGAGAAGTGAAGGCCGGCCGCGTGAAGAAGATGAACGTCAAGCCGAACACGGTCGGCGCGGTGGACAAATTCACGTTTGCCGACGGACATTCGATCATCGTGCTAGCAGAGGGTCGGCTGGTGAACCTGGGCTGCGCGACGGGCCATCCGTCGTTCGTGATGAGCAACTCGTTCACGAACCAGGTGCTCGCGCAGCTGGCGTTGTGGACCGAGCCGGAGAAGTTCGACCTCGGCGTTCACGTGCTGCCCAAGAAGCTGGACGAAGAAGTGGCCCGGCTGCATTTGGACAAGCTGGGAGTGAAGCTCACCAAGCTCTCCCAAAAGCAGGCCGATTATCTCGGCATTCCGGTAGAAGGGCCGTACAAGCCGGAGTATTATCGGTACTAAGCCACGCATCGCACGGGACAAGTCTGGACAATAGTTGCTGTTGGCTGGGGGACGTGTGGACTCGTTTGCCATCGGATTTTTGGTTCTGGCGGCTGTGGTGTTCATTGGCGCCATGGTCGGTTTCTGGACGCTATCCAAAAAGTGCCCTCCGGGCGTGGTTCTCGTACTCGCAATCGCCATCTATGTCTTGAGCCGGGTCATCGGAAATTCGTCGTTTGGGACGACATCGCGCATCGGCAATGGATTTGCCGGCGTGTTGGGACTTATTGGCTTCGCAGGTTTTTTGCTTGGGCTCATTGACCTGCGCAGGCTGATGGGAAGCAAGAGCCGAAACACGGCCGTTCAAAACTCGCTTTTGAGACAAAGCATGGGTTCCAAAGCACCGTCGCCGAGAGCCAAAAACGAGGGGCGCTCCGATGCGGAGTGAAACGACGCTCTTGTTAGCGAAGACAGCGATATCAATTCTAAGCTGGCAAAGCATCAAGTCGTTCGGCCATCGCTTGCTTATCGATGCTGGACCAGGACGCCTCGCCGGTCGGTTACCTGAGTTAATCGGCAAACCAGGTGGCGGCGAATTCGTCAGGCTAGTACAATCGCTGTATCGCTGAAAGGCCTTGGAACAGGCACAGAGACAAGGATCGACAAGAGGCCAGGAGGATTGTGTACGGAGGCTGGTGGTCCAAAAGTTTGGGGGACCGACGATGCCAACGATCGCATGCCCTGGTTGTGGCAAGCAGTACAAATTGCCCGCATCGGCAGCCGGACAAGTCGCCAAGTGTGCGTGTGGAAAGAAGTTCAAGGTAGGCGGGGCTCCCGCTGCCGCTGCTCCTCCGGCGCCGGCCGTTGCGGCGAGTCCTGCCAAGCCGGCAAGCGTCGCGGCAAAACCGGCCGGCCCTGCGAAGGCGACGACTCCAGCGAAGGCGAAAGTTGCCACAGCGCCGAGCGCACGTCCCGTCGCGCCGGCTGCCACAAAGATCGACGACGATTTCTGGGACGAGGGGCTCAAGGAGCCGGTCAAGTCGGCGGTGAAAACGCCGGCCGCCGCAGTCACCACCGTGGCAGCGGGGCACGCAAAGGCCGCCCCTGAAAGCACCCCCAAGAAGAAGCGGAAAAAGAAATCGGGCGGTGTCAAATGGGGATTCGATTGGGGCAAGGTCGTCGGCGGACTGGCCGCATTCCTTATCTTCGGTGGGCTGACCGTTGCCGTGGTCATGTCCTCGGGTCGCATATCGCGTGGAACGATGTACCTGGCAGTTCCCGCGCTAGGAGGACTGTTCACCGCCCTCAACGGCCTGATGGGCGAAGAAGGAATCTGGTAGGGCCGCGTTGAAACGCTCTCGGCGTTCGCTACCGGCCTGGCCCAAGCGTTGGCGCGGGGTTCCGCCCGCGCGCTTCTTGCCGTAGACTTGGCGATTCCCCGCGGGGCCCGACCACCGCTTCGCGGCGGCGCCCGCGGCCCGGCTCGCGAGCGGTTCTTTGGTTGAAATCCGCGACAGACCACGCCTGCAGCGTGGTGCCCGTCGCCGCATTACGTTGACATGGCTGATATATCCGCATTTCGTGGCGTGCGCTATGACCTGGGGCACGTCGGTTCGCTGACCGGCGTGATCGCGCCGCCGTATGATGTAATCGATGCCCAACTGCAGCAGCGGCTGTACGAGCTGCACCCGGCGAATGTCGTGCGGCTGATTCTCAACAAGGACGAGCCGAGCGACGACGACCACAACAACCGCTACACCCGCGCGGCCCGGCTCTATCGGCAGTGGCGGCGCGACGGCGTGCTGTTCACCGAAGCGGACCCGGCCATCTATGTCTACCATCAGGTGTTCACGGAAGGCGGCACGACGTACACGCGACGCGGATTCATGTGCCGCGTGCGGCTCGAGCGGTTCGGCGAAGGCAGCATCTATCCGCACGAGGAAACGCACGGCAGCGCCAAGGCGGATCGCTTGAAGCTGTGGACCGCCTGCCAGGCCAACCTCAGCCAGATCTTCGGCCTCTACCCGGACCAGGACAACGACGCACAGAACATCCTGGAGCGCGCAGTCGCCGGCACTGCGCCGCTCGAAGCCACCGATCATCTCGGCGTCGTTCATCGCATCTGGCCTGTGACCGACGTGGCGACCATCACGGCCGTGTCCGCGGCGATGGGTGGCCGGCCAATCTACATCGCCGACGGCCACCACCGCTACGAAACGGCCTGCAATCTGCGAGACAATTTAGCGGCTGAGCTTGCTCAGCGCGGTGGAACACTCGCTGCCGACCACCCGGCGAACTTCGTGCTGATGATGTGCGTGTCGATGAGCGATCCGGGCATGTTGGTGCTCGCCACGCACCGCCTGTTCCGCGGCCTGCCGCCGATCGCGAGCGGACCGCTGCGGGAGCGATTGGCCGACGTGTTCGAGACCGAGCCGGCCGGCAGCGGACCGGATCGCGCTCCTTCGCTGTGGGAAGAAATCGAACTGGAGGGCGACCAGGGAACGCTCGGCCTGTACACGGCCAAGGACGACCAGTGGACGATCGCTCGACTCACCGACTCCGGCGCGCGGAAGATGGCCAAAGTCGCGGCCGACCACTCGCCCGAATGGCAAGGCCTGGGCGTGAGTCTCCTGCACCGCCTGGTGATCGACACGCTGCTGTTGGGCAGGGAGCAGGGAGCCGGAGGCCGGGAGCAGGATCCACTCCCCACTCCCCGCTCCCCGCTCCCCGCTCCAAAGTACGTCCGCGACATCGGCGAAGTCGTCCAGGGCCTCACGCACGGCGACGCTGCCGGCCGGGATGCCACGGGCCAGACAGGCACCGGCGGCCGGTTCGAGCTGGCCGCGCTCGTGATGCCGGCCACGGTCCAGCACATTCGCGCGATCAGCGGCCACGGCGAACGCATGCCGGCCAAGAGCACCTATTTCTATCCGAAGCTCGTGAGCGGCCTGGTGATCAACCCGCTGGAGTAGTTAGTGAATTGTCGTCAGTGGTCAGTGGCACGCTACGGCTGGCGTCACTCTCATCACGACTAACTACTGACAACTGACAACGGACAACGGACCACTGACTGTAGCTGTTTCACGTGAAACGATTGCGC
>JBIOWO010000241.1:0-17537 GCA_044868555.1 Lacipirellulaceae bacterium
GCCAGCGTTGTTCCATCGTGACGACGATCAGCCGATCGCGGGGCGAGACCCAATAGTGCGTGCTGGCCGCGCCGCCCCAGCCGTACTCGTCTTGGCGGGCGTGCGGATTCTTGTCACTCGGTTCGACCGTCACCGAGAAACCCAAGCCGAAGCCAACGCCTGTGCGCTCTTGGTCGCCGAAGCCGATCCAGCCGACATCCTTCGGCAACTGGTTGGTGCGCATCCGCTGGACCGACTCGGGGGACAGGATTCGCTGGCCCTGCCACTCGCCGCCTCCCGCAATCATCAAGAGGAACCGCATATAGTCGCTCGCCGTTCCCACCAGCCCGCCGCCGCCGGAGGAGAGCCCGGGCTTGTGGAGGTAGCCGCTTTTGGCGGGATCGTCGCGGATCACGAGCCGTCCCTTGCCGTCGGAATAGTAGTTCGCCGCAAACCGCGCCTGCTTCTGGTGCGGCACGAAGAAGCCCGTGTCGGTCATCCCGAGCGGCTCGAAGATTCGCTTGCTGAGAAACACGTCCAACGGCTGCCCCGAGACTTTTTGCACCAGGTAGCCGAGCACGTCGATCGACGCTCCGTATTTCCATTTCGAGCCCGGGTCGAATTCGAGCGGGATTTGGCTGAGCTTCGTCGACATCAGCGCGAGGTCGGATTGCATGTCAATCACATCTACCGCTTCGAATAGTTTTTCCGTCGCACTGCCGGCCGCGTTGCCGTAGGTGATACCCGACGTATGCAGGAACAAGTCTTTCACGGTGATCGGCGACTTCGCCGGCCGCTCCGAGTCGCCGTCGACCACCTTCATTTCGGAGAACTCGGGGAGATATTTGGCCACCGGCGCATTCAGGTCGAGCTTGCCCTCTTCGACGAGCATCAATGCGGCCGCGGAAGTGATGGCCTTCGACATCGAGTAGATGCGGAAGATGGTGTCGCGCTCGACCGGCAGCTTGCCGTCCAGATTCCGCAGGCCATAGGTCTGGTCGAACACCAGTTTGCCATTGCGGGCGACAAGCACGATCCCGCCCGCGATCTTTCGCTCGCTGACGAAGCGATTCATGAACTCGCCCACCTTGGCAAGCTTCTCGGCCGACATCCCCTCGGCCTCCGGCGTCGAAGTGGGCAGCTGAGTCCCAGTCGAAGACGGAGCCGCACTTGCCGGCACCCGGGCCGCCACGCATAGAACGAATAGTGTCAACGACGACAGTCGCACCAACCGCTTCATTGCCACTCTCCCAAGTGTGAATAGAATTGCAGCCGCCATTCTAGCGAATCGCCACGGGGTGAACAGCGATCCGATCGGAGCGTCTTTCGCGCCGTTTTTGCAGTAGGACTTCACCGCCTCCCGGATCATCTCGCGCGCATCTTCTAGGGTGCGTCCCTGCGTCACGGCGCGGCCGGGCTCATAACCAGCCGATCTTCTGAGCTGTTTGATCGTCGACCGATAGTTCGCGGAGCGGAATGCCCGAGCGGAACATCACGCACCGCTGGAGAAATTGAAAGCGGCCCGCATCGAGCAGCTGGCCAAGCTGGCCGGCGTACCAGCCCGTGTCGGATTGGCCGTCGAAATAGAAGTCGTCGGCGCCGAACAAGTGCAGCAGCTCGTGGGCGAGTGTGGCCGCGCTGTCGGATGCCCCAACGATTACGTACTCAACACGCGGCCGGCAGTCGGCACGGCCGTCGGTGGCCGGCATAGCGAATGCCCGTTCGTCGGTCCAGCCAGCGACGTGCACCATGAGGCAGTTGTTTGAGCGTGGCACGTCACCTGCCGGATCGGCCTGCGACCAGTTCGCTGCGGCAAGCTGTCGATCGAGGAACCGCTCAAAATCGTGTATGGATGCGTAACCGTTGTTACTGTTGGGGACCTCCGATTGCCAGCCACCGACGACGGCCGCAATTTGCCGGTGAGTAAAATCGACGCGGACGCCGAAGCGTCGACCCTCTTCCGCCAGCCAGTGGCATGCGCGGTCGACGCTCTTCATTGCCGCTCGGACATCGCGTGAACGCCACTGCCGGCCGGTGCCGAGAAACAGGTGCGCTACCTCAACCTGGCCCCGCAGCAACCGGGCACTTCCAACGTTTGTATTTCCCAGGCGCAACGGCTTGAATAGCAATCGCTGGCGCAGCCGCAGTTCGATCGAGACTAATGCCGCGCCAACGAGGTTGGTAACGATGAGGCCAATTATCGGCCAGGGCAAGCTGCGATACGTCGCCATGAGCCCAATCGCGACGCATCCATGAAGCGTCGCCCGCCAACGCTCGCGTCGCCAGGCCAGGAGCGCGACGACAAACAGCAATCCCCAAACCGGGCCGGCTACTGTGAGCGGTTGCGTCGCGATACAAACGACTCCGGCCAAGACCGCCCCGAAAGCCAGCGCCGAAACAACACCGTCGACGGCAGCAGCCTTAGCGGCCGTTTGGTAGAACAGCTCTCGCCCGGCACACCACCAATACACGGTGCGCAGACCGGCGAGCGGGAACCAGGAAAGCCATGCCTGCATACTCGACGTCCAATCGCAGCGCATCAGCCGATCAGCGCTGGCTCTTCGTCGACCGGCGCATCATCGCTCGGCGACTGGCACAACTGGCTGAATAGCAGCAGGCCCGGATAGAAGTTCCACTGGTCGGTGGCTTCGACCAGCACCGGCCGGCGGCTATTGTCGACGCCCAGCTTGAACAGACCCTCGTCGAGCTTCCATTGGCTGATGCGGTCGAAGCTGATTAGTTCCGGCGCGGCGCCGGCTTTCTTGGTCATTTCGAGGCCGTCCGGGCGAATACTGAGTTTTCCGGTCCACTGGACGCTGCCGTCGCTCTCGAGCACGTCCGCCATCCGTTGGGCGACGATTCCCGCAACTTCGCTTTGGAGCTCATGCAATTGATTGTATTTCAACGTGTCGTAGTCGACAGTCGAGTCGTAGGTCAGCACCGGCACGGCTTGATCCTGGGAGCTCATCGCCAACCGCACCTGCGTGTGATTGTAAACGCCGTTGCGGAGCACGTCGGTCCATTTGGCCCGCAAGCCGAACAACTCGTCGTAGCGGATGGTCTGCACGTCGTCGCCGCAAGTCCGCTCGATGCCTCGATCCGTTTGACGCAGCACGACAGACTTGCCGAACTTGAAATAGATTACGGCCAGGCCGATCAGCGTCAGCGCGGTAACCGCTCCGACGGACAGCGTCAATTGCGACCCGTTCAGCTGGAGCGCAGCAGCTTTGCGAGACAGCGTGACGACGCCGACAATTCCCGCGCCCGCGATGCCGCCCATCGCGTATTGGAACCACGGCAGCGTGTCGCGGAATTCCTTCAAGTTCGGCGCAGCAACGAAAGGTGCTTCGGCAGTCATGCGAAGGTCCCCCGGAGATTTCGAGCTTATTACTCGTGCGCGACGGCCGCGACGCGGCCGCGGTTAAAATGAGCGGAACTTCTGGACCAGGCCGAAAATGCTCAGCCCACCGAAGACGATGACAATGCCCCAGACGAACGGATCGCCCGCAGCGAGGTCGCGCACAAAGTGGTCCATGTTGACGCGTGTTGCGGCAAGCAGCAATTGCATGGCGAATGCTCCTTAACGGTTGGGAACGTGCGGATCAAACACCCGAATTCAGACCGACTGTCGCCGGAGGCGACGCTGAGAAAAGCTTAGTTCAAGTTTGGGGGTGCCGAATGAGCCGATGGATGGGTGCGATTCGCCGTGCGGAATCTTCACGCTCATGGTGCCGCGTTTCCCGAACGTAACGATTGCACCGATGAAGTGCCCGCGGTGCGGTCGCCCCCCAAGAACGACTTAGAGCAAATCTCGAAATTGCGTACTCATGGGTGGCTGGGGCAACGCCCCAGTTGCCGAGAATCTCTGGGGCGTTGCTCCAGCCACCCAGTACATAAAAAGGAAACTTGCTCTGGCCCCGGGTGATCCGGTCGCCGCTATGACCGAACACCCGGGGCCAATCCTACCGCACACCCAATTTTCATCAGATTTTCACATCGCAATCGGCGTGGCCGCAATTTGTCGTGGTCGCGATGTGAGCAGTCCGCGCCGTTGGTTCGTCCAATCTGGCAGAGGGGCTTCCAGATTGGACGAATCCAACGAGGCAGATTCTGCTATCACAATTGCCGCACCCCGTAGTGGGGTCGCGGTGGTTATTGCTGGGCACCGGCCGGTTGCAGGTTGCGATCGCGGAAAACTCCCGTGGCGGCCTGCTGTCCGCCAGCTTGGCGTTCCATCAGCTGCTTGGCGATTTGCTCCGCTTGCGTCAGATGCTCGTCAACCGCCTTCTTCGTCTCGCTGGCCAGTTGCTTCAGCGGTCCAGAGGCCTGGCGCGAAATGACGTCCAGGGCAGCCGACGCTTGAATGTGGCAGGCCACCTGGCCGCCAATGTAGCATTGATCGAATTCGGCGCCCGACTTCTCTTCGAGCTTTTGCTTGAAACTGTCGGTGGTCCGTTCCGTAATCTGCTTGTCGATGGCGATCAGCTGATTGATGGCCGGGCTGGCCGGGCCGGTGCCCTGTGCCGACGCTAGCGGTTGTAATTTGCGCGACAGATCGCTGTGCTCCTGGACCATTTTTTCGGCAAATTCCTTCACCTTCGGATCCCGCGCTTCCTTTTGAGCGATCTGGCTGAGCTCGATCGAGGCCTTGTTGTGGCCGGCCCAGCAATTCGCCAGGTAGCGGTCCACATCGGGACTGGCGGTTCCCAGCGTGCTCTCGCCGGGCCGAGATGGCGTACCGACACCAGGCTGTACCGGTGGCGTGTATTGCTGGGCCAGTGCCCAACCAGCCAGCAGGCACGACAGCCCGACGGCCAGCGCGCCCAATTTCTTGTTTCGTGACGTGATCATGTTGTGCTCCTTCCGATAATGGGGCCGACAAAACGACGCGGACGGCACGCCGCCGTCCGTCCGCTTGGAGAAGAAGCAAATCAGATGCCGGGCAGTAAAAGATACTCCGGCAACGCTGGGCCGCAGAGCGCAAGAAAACTGGCAAGGAGATCGAATGATCTCCTTGCCAGTTTGAATCGGGAATATCGAGCGCAAGCCGTCGCGGCGTTACCGCTTGTTCCGACGAACGCACATTGCCAGACCGCCGAAGATCAGCAGCACGCAACTGGTTGGTTCAGGGAGGCCCGCCGTATTCCGCATATCATCCCAAGTGGTGCCGATGCGGATTTCGTCGATCGTCATTACGGCCAGCGGCCGATAGGCGGAGTTACCGGGCACATTCGTCTGATTTCCGACAAACGGACGAATGAAATCGATGTTCGAGAAATCTCGCGCGTTTGTTGGGTCCGGCGGTGCAGCGGCGGAGATCGTCACATCGGCGGACGCCGTCGACGGTTCGCCACCGAGTGGATCGGGGCTGATCCACAGCCAAGCGTTATCGGCGACTTCATCGTCGCCGATATGGTCGATTCGCAGCACGCCCCAACCCAAGGTCGACCAAGGATCAGCGGGAGATCCTTCTCGCAACCCGCCGTTGCCCTCGGGAATGATGGACCATTCGTTGCCCGTCGCATTGGACGAATTTCCGATACCGAATCGTTCGTCGGGGACCCCGCTATCGTCGGTCAATCCCTCTGAATCGAAAAACGACACGTTGGCGCCGCGCGGATAGGGATTCGTGCCGACGAGAGGAGGATCCTGGATTTCTCCCAGACGCTGGCCGAGGAAGCTGACCCAGGTCGTGGTGCCGTCCGCGCCCGCGATGTTTGGGAACGGGCGATTCAAGCCATCCATCGTGCCGGTTGAGCCGACGAACCCGGTGAACTGCGCGCGGTTGCCGACAGTTGTCAAGCCAACCGGAGCCGAAAGGCTGCCCGCCATGATCGTATTCGAACCGGCAGGAGTATTGCCGGCGCCGCCGGGACGCGGCGAAGTCCAAGCACCCGTCCAACCAACACCGCCGTTTTGACCAAGTACGGCCCCACCGGCCGCATAGTTGAACGGTTCGTAGGCAATAAGAGTCGCTTGCGCGACGTTACAGAAATACATGCCAACCATTGAGAACACCGCCAGCGCAACTAAGACGCGCCGGTGACCACCTGATCTCGAACGACTCATTAGCTGAACCTCCAAAGAAAGACAGAACGTTGCGTTGATGAGAGCGCCGACGAGGCGGCACCAACATTTAATTTAGCCAACCGGCTGGCGGCGAACAACAAAAAAACCCAAAAAACTGGCCATTTGGAGATTGCGCGGTTGACTTTTGCACCGCGGTGGCCGTGTTGAGCCAATGCTTTAAGACATGACAATTCGAGCCGATTCTCATGAATCACTTAGAAACGAGGCCTCGGCGCGGGGGATTCGCCCAGGAATTGAGAACCGACACCTACCGTCCTTTCGCGTGCGGCAATTCAGCGGACCAAGTCTCAAATCATTGTTGCTACCGCGTCGCGACTAAGGACCGCACATCGGAAGCCAGACCGAGCCGAGCGTGATCATTCCGCTCTCAAACATGAGTTGGGAGTGCGCGATCGAGCCACCCTCGCCGGGATAAACGGCTTCTTCTCGAAACCAAATGCATTGCACAGCCACTCGATCGCGGCAGGCGCGTCGCGATACCGCAGGCAGGGAGGTAGTGGTGCAGCTTAGTGTACTCATCTCGCTCCGCGAGAGGAAAGACATCTCGCGGAGCGAGATGAGTACACTGTTTTTGAGCAGACTGTACCACTACCGACAGGGAATGATGGTCGACGTGGTGTTCCGAACGAGGCTGGTCGTGAGACTCGGAGCTACTCGTCGCGTCCTGGCCGCCGCTTTTTGCCGTCGGAGTCGGTCTTTTCACCCTGGCCAGCACTATTTTGGCCGTTCTGATTGCGGCCCAATGCGCCGCGCATCCGCTCGCCGTTGCGCTCGATGAGGATCCGCAACTCGCCGGCGTCGATCATGCCGTCGCCGTTCTGATCGCCGCCGCGGAGCATGCCCATCGCCTGCGATGGCACTTCGCCGGAGCTGAGCATGCCGTCGCCATTGCGATCCCACTGCAACCACTGGCCCATCATCTGCCGCTGGCCGGCACCGGTGGCGCCGCCCTGAAACGCGCCGGGCCCGCCTGGAAAGTTGCCCTGGCCGCCTTGAAAGCCGCCTGGCCCGTTGCCGAATTGGTTCTGCATCGCTTGCATGGCCTGGGTGAGCTCTTCTTTGCTGAGCGCGCCGTCGCCGTCCTTGTCGCCGTTCTGGATCATCTGCTGGGCCATGGGGCCGGGCAATTCATCGGCTGTTAATTTGCCGTCGCCGTTCTTGTCGTTCTGCATTAAGGCGTTGATCATCTGGTTGGGGTCGCCGAATTGTCCGCCTGGTCCGCCGGGGCCCATCGGTCCACCCGGACCAACTGGAGAGGATGCCTCGGCGAGTGAGATGTTACCGTCCTGATCCGTGTCGAGTTTTTTGAGTTGGGCAACTGCCTTGCGCAGTTCGACCTTGGTGATCATGCCGTCGCTGTCGGTGTCGATCGCTTCGAACAACGGGTTGGACATGCGTCCCATGGGGCCGCGGAATGCGCCGGCACCGCCTTGCACACCGGCACCGGCAGGCCCGCCGGGTCCGCGGCGATCGGGCGGCCCGCCGGCTCCGGCCGGGCGTTCACCCGCGGCCGGTTTGTCTTTATCCGCGGCCGGCTTGTCGGCGTCCGGAGTTTGCAACAGTTGTGCGGTTGCCGTCGAGGCGGCCAGACAAACAACCAGGGTCGAAAGGTATGTCTTCATCTCATGTTCCCTTGTAAGAATAGTGAGGTGGCCGGCCGCGATCGCTCAGTCCCTTGCGGGCGCGGCGACCGATCGGCCCACCGTGACCAGGACCCCGACTCTTCTATCGTACTCGACAGTGGCCAGTAGATCGAACCCCTTGTGACCGGCCAAGTTCCGCGATCTGGTGACCGACGATCGAGCGGCGCCCTTTAATAACAGACCGTTTTTTGGGGAGGAACGACTCGTTTGCCCGACTAGGGAAGTGGGAAAGAACCACCGTTTGGACACCCCCCGTCCGCCGACGCGGAACGATTGCCACGGTTTCACCGAATTGAACTGCAATAACTAAATCGCATGACCGTCGAAAAGATATTCTGGGTGTCCATGGCCGTGTTGGTGCTGATTGTCCTGCCGATCGGGATGGTGGTCACCGTGTGGCAACAACTGCGTGCCGCGAAGCGTGGGGAGACCGACAAACAGCGGGAGCGATCTCGCGTGGCGATCGGCAACGCACTTCAGGAACTGGATCGCCTGGTGGCACGGCCGGCGGTGGAATTCACCGTCGAAGCCGAGCGCCCCATCCTCAAGCGCGAGGACGATAAGGGCGGAGATTGACGCCAGTAAAGGGGTTTAGTTGACACTCGGCGCGGTGAGCGTTAGTCTAAGTAGTATCTAGGGTTAGCGCTTTTCGAGCGCGTATCGGGGAGGCTGGCGACGGTCGTCGTTCGAGGCACAAGGCGACGATCGGCAGGGCGATTCGCAGCGACTCGGCCGGGGCCGCCCGGCGATCCGGCGTGGCGCCCGGAGAATTTCGGAACAGCGAGCATCGACGCGGAACGACCATGGCAGACCTGGGCAAATATCTTGTTGGACGTGGCATCATCGGCGCGGAGCAGCTGACCGAGGCGCAGGCGATTGCCAAGAAAAACGGGGGCAAGGTCCACGAGATTCTCGTCAAGCAGGGCTACGCCAGCAGCGAGCAAGTCATGCAGGCGATGGCCGACATGAACGGCTACGATTTCCTCGACCTGCGTGACACGCCGATTCCGCCGTCGATTGTCGAATTGGTCCCCGAGTCGGTGGCCCGTGAGAACGCGGTCATCCCATTTGCCGAGGAGGACGGCGCGCTCAAAGTGCTGGTCAGCGATCCGTTCGATTACGAGACGTTTGAGAAGCTGCAGTTCATTCTCAATCGCAAAGTCAACATTGCCTTGGCGACGCGCGAAAGCATCCTGGAAGCGATCAATCGCAACTACGGCCAGATGGGTGATGAAAGCGCGGACTCGATGTTGCAGGAGTTCACCGACACCGCCATCGACTTTACCGAAACGGAAGAGGGCGGGGAGGAAGGGGGCGAGGACGTCGATGAAACCAGCGCGCCGATCGTACGGCTGGTGCAACTGATGATCAGCGAGGCCGTGCAGTTGCGGGCCTCGGATATCCACATCGAGCCGTTTGAGGATCGAGTTCGAATTCGATACCGGATCGACGGGATGCTGATCGAGCGCGACAGCCCGCCCCGGCGGCTCCTGGGGGCCCTGCTATCGCGCGTCAAAATTCTGGCCAAGATGGATATCGCCGAACGGCGGCGGTGCCAGGACGGCCGGATCAAGATTACCGCCGGCGGCAAGGAGCTTGATCTACGGGTCAGCATGCTGCCCACGAACCACGGCCAGTCGTGCGTGATGCGGCTGTTGGACAAGGACAATATCCGGATTGGCGTCCGGCAACTCGGCCTTTCGGAGAAGGACTACAAGAAGTTCAAGACGCTTATCAAGCGCCCCAATGGGATCATCCTGGTCACGGGGCCGACGGGCTCGGGAAAGACGACGACGCTATACGCGGCCCTGAACGACCTAAATCGCCCAGACCGCAAGATCATCACCGCCGAGGACCCGGTTGAGTACTACCTGCCGGGGATCAATCAGGTGGAAGTGAAGCACAGCATCGGGCTGGATTTTGCGCGAATCATCCGGGCGATGCTGCGGCAAGCACCGAACATCATCCTGGTCGGCGAGATGCGCGACTACGAGACTGCGTCGATGGGAATTCAGGCATCTCTGACTGGACACCTGGTATTTAGTACGCTACATACGAACGATGCGCCCGGTGCCGTTACGCGCATGGTGGACATGGGAGTGCCAGCCTATTTGGTTGCTGGCAGCGTCATTGGCATCATGGCCCAGCGCCTGGTCCGCGTTGTTTGTCCAAAGTGCAAGCAGCCATACACGCCTAGGCCGCAGGAATTGGAGGCCGCTGGCATCACGCCGGAGCAGGTCGCTTCGGCCAGTTTCATGAAGGGGAAGGGCTGCAACCATTGTGGTCAAAGCGGCTATCGGGGCCGTTTGGGCATTTTCGAGCTCATGATGATGACCGCGAAACTCCGCGAGTTGTCGTTTCAGGGCGTTCCCACCCAGGATTTGCGGAAGGAAGCTGTAAAGGGTGGAATGACAACGCTTTACGCCGATGGCATCCGCAAGGTGCTGGAGGGCATTACGACCATCGAGGAAGTCTTCCGGGTGGCAAAACGCACGGAATAGCACACCGGGCTGGGTCCGCTCGCGCCGACGGGCAATTACACTAGAATCTGGCTAGGAAATTCCAGAGATCGGTCGGCTCGCCACCTGTTTCTGTCCGGTTGTGCGCGACGCGAAAAGGGCGGCAGAGCCGGTCGGCGGCTGGTTGATTGGCGGCGCGGGATCGACGCGACGCACGTCAGTCAGCATCATTCGATGGACGGAATTTCTTGAGTTATGCGGTGTCGCGGCGAATAATCGAATATCCGCCGCACGCCATTTTGTCGGTGGAAAACCTGCCGGTGTCGTGCCCGATGGCCTTTTCTGTTCGCCATTCGGCGCCTGCCGCAGGGGGCGTCGGCGGCGACATCCATTGCCTAATCCGTTCCGGGGCGCGGTGCACGGGCGAGTGGATGTCCGAGAGGAGAGGCTTCCCTGGCCGAGGCTCCCGGCAGACCGGACGGTTTGCACAGGGTACTCGTAGCCGGTGGACATATGTGGTGGACTTCTAAATACTGCGCGGAGGATCCGCGGTAGTACGGGCCGTTTTCGTTGGCCGCCAAGTCCCGATTGTCCTTCGGCATTCAGCAAGGGAATGAGAGATTCATGGGAACGATTCTGATCGACAAGTTGCTCTCGGCGTGCGTGAAGCAAGGCGCGAGCGATCTTCACATCACGGTGGGCCAGCCTCCGGTACTGCGGATTTCGGGGCGACTGCAGCGACTGAAGACGAAGGTGCTCGAGCCGGCCGATACGCAGGCCTTGATGAAGAGCATCACGCCGGACCGTTGCCAACAGGAGTTCCAGGAGACCGGCAGCGCGGACTTCGGTTTTGCGTTCGGCGACGCGTGCCGGTTCCGCGTATCGATCTTTCGGCAGCGGGGCAACGTGGCGATGGTGCTGCGGCAGATTCCGAACAAGATGTGGTCGATGGAGGACCTCGGCGTGCCGCCCGTCTTCAAGGGCCTGGTGGCGCGGCCGCGCGGGCTGGTGATCGTAACCGGCCCGACGGGCTCGGGCAAAACGACGTCGCTGGCCGCGATGGTCGACTATCTGAACGACAACTTCGATCACCACATTATCACGATCGAGGATCCGATCGAATTTCAGCACCAGCACAAGAAATCGACGATCAATCAGCGCGAAGTGGGCGTCGATGTGACGTCGTTCTCGGAGGCGATTCGGCGAGCTTTGCGGCAGGATCCGGACGTGATCCTGGTGGGCGAGATGCGCGACTTGCCGACGATCGAAGCGGCTATCACGGCGGCCGAGACGGGCCACATTGTGTTCGGCACGCTGCACACGTCGAGCGCGGCCGGCACGATCAACCGCATCATCGACGTATTTCCCACGAATCAGCAGGAGCAGATTCGCACCCAGTTGGCTTCGGCGGTGATCGGCATATTGTGCCAGCAGCTGCTGCAGAAGATCGGCGGCGGGCGGGTGGCGGCCTTCGAGACGCTGGTCGTGACGCCGGCCATCGCTAACCTGATCCGCGAGAACAAGATTTTCCGCATCTCGTCTTCGATCCAAACCGGCTCGAAGCACGGCATGATGCTGTTGGACGACTACATTTTCAACCTGTGGAAGGACGGCAAGATCGAGAAAGAAGCCGGCCTCGGGAAGTGCAATAACGCGGAGGAGCTGGCGAAGCGGTTTGCTCAAGCGGAGCGCGGCGTGTTCGACGACCAGCCGGAAGAACAAGAGGTCGAAGTGTAGCGGCGCGAGCTAAACCGCAAGCGGTTGGATTCACTTACTCACTTACTCACCTACTCACGACCTATGGCACATCGACGAATCGGACAAGTCCTGGTCGACATGGGGTTCATCACCGACGAGCAGCAAGAGCTGCTGGTGGATGAGCAGCATGAGCACCCTGGCCAACTGCTGGGCAAAGTGGCCATCGACATGGGCCTCATTCAGGAGGAGCAACTGGCCCAGGCGCTGGCCGAGCAGTTGTCGCTGCAGACGACGTCGGCCAACGAGATCACGATCCGCAAGGAAGTGCTGTCGATGGTCACGGCGCCGATGGCGCAGATGTATCGCATCGTCCCCGTGGAATTCGACGGCGACACGCTGACGGTGGCGATGTGCGACCCGCAAAACCTGCACGTGCAGGACGAGCTGCGAACGTTTTTGGGGTTCAACATTCGGGTCCTGGTGACGACCGAATCGGCGATGATGGCGGCGCTGGAGCGGTACTACGGCGAGAGCACCGACAGCGTCGAGAGCATCGTCAGCGCCCTGGAAGAGGACGAGGAGCTGGCCAAGGCGGCGAACCTGATCAACCTCGACGGGCCGATCAACTTGGATGATGTGACGGCGCTGGCCGATAGCGCGCCCGTCCGCAAGCTGCTGAACATGGTGCTGTTGATGGCGATCCGGGAGCACGCCAGCGACTTGCACTTCGAGCCGTTCGAGGACGAATTCAAGATTCGGATCAAGGCCGACGGCGTGCTGTACGAGATGGTGCCGCCGCCGCGTCACCTGGCGTTCGCGATCACGACCCGGATCAAGGTAATGGCCAATCTCGATATCGCCGAGCGGCGGCTGCCGCAGGACGGGCGGATCGAGTTGACGGTGGGCGGGCACCCGGTCGATTTGCGGATCAGCGTGTTGCCCACGATGTTCGGCGAGAGCGTGGTGATGCGGGTGCTGGACCGCTCGGTGACGTCGCTGGATTTGCAGTCGGTGGGCATGGACGAGCCGACGCTCAAGAAGTTCCGCGAAGTGATTTCGAAGCCGAACGGCATCATCCTGGTGACCGGCCCGACGGGCTCCGGCAAGACGACGACGCTGTACTCGGCACTGAATGAGTTGAACCGGGTCGAAGACAAGCTGATCACGACCGAGGACCCGGTCGAGTACGACATGGACGGGATCATCCAAGTGCCGATCGATGCGGACATCGGCAATACGTTTGCACATTGCCTGCGATCCATTTTACGGCAGGACCCGGACAAGATTCTGGTGGGCGAGATTCGCGATCTGGAGACGGCGGAGATCGCGGTGCAAGCCTCGCTCACGGGCCACCTGGTGTTCAGCACGCTGCACACCAACGACGCGCCGAGCACGATCGTGCGGCTGAAGGACATGGGTGTGCCGACGTTTTTGATCACGGCCACGGTGGAGGCGATTCTGGCGCAGCGGCTGGTGCGAAAAGTGTGTACGCAATGCCGCGAGGAATACACGCCGCCGCGGGAGGTGCTCGACGACCTGGAGCTGACGTCGGAGCAGGTGCGCGGGCACCGGTTCTATCGCGGGGCCGGCTGCGAGCTGTGCAACAACACGGGGTACAAGGGGCGAATCGGACTATTTGAGCTGATGATCCTGAACAACGATCTGCGGGATCGGATCATGGCCAACGCTCAATCGGACGAGCTTCGCGCACTGGCCCACAAGCACGGGATGGTGCCGCTGCGCAACGCCGGGATCAAGTTTTGCTTCGAGGGCGTCACCACGCCGGACGAAGTCGTGCGGGAGACGATTGTGGAAGGGTAGAAAATGTCCGTTGTCAGTGGTCCGTTGTCAGTTGCAGCGGACGCCTCACAACGGACAACTGACAACTGACCACGGACAATTTCCATGCCAACATTTCAATTCGAGGCGATGGACGCGACGGGTGCTGAGATCAAGGACGTGATCGAAGCGCCGACCGAAGAAGAAGCCCAGGCGACGATTCGCCAGATGGGCTACTTCGTCACCAAGATCACGGCCAAGAAGAGCCGCAAGAAGGCGGAGTCGGCGGGCGCCGGCAAGAAACGGCGCGGGTTCGTGTTCGGCGGCGTGAAGTCGCGCGAGCTGACCACGTTCACGCGTCAGCTATCAATCCTGCAGGACGCCGGTCTGCCGATTCTCCGCAGCCTGCGGATTCTGGCCGGCCAGTGCAAGCCGGGGCGGCTCAAATACTCGCTCGAAGACACGTGCGAAGAGATCGAAGGCGGCTCCACGCTCTCCGAGGGCATGGCCAAGAGCCCCAAGTGCTTCAACCGCCTGTACGTGAACATGATCAAGGCCGGCGAGGCGGGCGGCGCACTGGAGCTCATCCTGCAGCGCCTGGCCGACTTCATGGAGCGGGCCGAATCGCTCAAACGCAAGGTCAAGGGCGCGATGATCTACCCGGTCGTCGTGGTGACCGTGGCCGTGTGCATCTTGACGTTCATCATGATCAAGATCGTGCCCGAGTTCGAAAAGATCTTCGAGGAGTTCGATCTCGAGCTGCCGAAGATGACGTTGCTGCTGGTTTCGATCTCGAATTGGTGCGTGGATTATTGGTATCTGATCCCGGGCGTTCCGATCTCGATCTGGCTGACGGTCAAGCTGATCCGCAAGTTCAAGCACGGCCGCATGGGCTGGGACCAGTTCATCATCAAGGTGCCGGTGTTCGGCAACCTGATCGAGAAGAACATCCTGGCCCGCACGACGCGCACTCTGGGCACGCTGGTGGCCTCGGGCGTTCCCATTCTCGAGGCCCTGAACATCACCCGCGACACGGCCGGCAACGCGATCTTCGAGCGGATGTACACCAAAGTCTCCGAGGCGATCCGCGAGGGCGAGGCGATCGCCAAGCCGATGAAGGAGCACTCCATCCCCGGCTTCCACCCGGTGTCGGCGTTCTTCTGGTTTGCGTTCCTCGGCGGGCCGATCGGCCTGTTGATCTATCTCTTGAAATACAAGCAGCGGATCGTCGACGACATCGTGGTGAACATGGTCGACGTCGGCGAGGAAACGGGCGAGCTCGATACGATGCTTTACAAGGTGGCCGACACGTACGATGAGGAGGTCTCGGTGCTGACCGAAGGCCTGACCAAGCTGATGGAGCCGCTATTGATTTTGTTCCTCGGCGGAGCGGTCGGCTTCATCGTGATCGCGCTGTTCATTCCGTTGGTGAAGTTGATTGAAGGGTTGAGCAAGTAGGGGAAATCGTTAGTTGTTCGTGGATAGTCGTTAGTGGACTAGATTGTTTTGCTCGTCCACGCAACTAACAACTAACAACTGACCACTAACTACCAGGAGTTCGGTTATGGATACGACAACGCGACGAGCACGATCGACGCATGGTATGCCGGAGGGCTTTACGTTGGTGGAACTCCTGGTCGTAATCACGATCATCGGCATTCTGGCGTCGCTGATCGTCGTGGCGGCGGTGGGGGCGCTGAAGACGGCGCAGCAATCGCGGATCAAAGTGGAGCTGAACCAGATCAGCGACGGCATCGAGGAGTTGAAGAACAAGCACACGGCGTACCCGCCGAACGCTCAAACGGACGACACGGATACGGCGGTAGCCGAGCCGGCTGCGACGCCGCTCAGCGAATCGCAGGTGCTCCTCGACTTGAAGCGATATCTCCAAATGGTCGCGCCGAAGCACAGAGAGTCGGACAACTTGTTGCGGGCGCTGGCCGGACTTCCCGCGACCGGCGCCGATGCGGGCAACTTTCCGAATCGCTTGCCCGGTGGAATGACGGCCGGCGAAGCCCTCGTATTCTGGCTAGGTGGCTTTAGCAGCGACCCGAAGTATCCGATTTCTGGCGAAGGAGGGCCGTCGTATAGCGTTGCGGGGGTCTCCGCTCCTGACCGTCGCAAAGCAGACCCCATTACCAGCCGCACATGGGTGTTTCCTTTTGCGATCGAACGATTGGCCCCGCGCGCCGGTGACGAATACTTCGATGATTCGAGCGGTCGGTACATTGAATTCACTGCCGTCCGAAACGGTCAGTCGCAACTCCGCCGGATCAACTTCTGGCAATACACGCCGTCAAAGTCGCAGGAGCCGTATATGTACTTCGATACGTCGCGGCATCCGGCCGGTGTCTTTGTCAGTTCGAATGAACTGGCAGGCACGTTCGATCCGCCCGCTGCCACGCTGCCGACGGGCCTTGGTCCAAATGGCGACGGGCTGCATGTGCACGCACTCAAGCGGCGTAGTGACACTTCGCAGACCAATGTTCCACGGATTGAATTTGTGAATCCAGAAAAGTTTCAAGTAATTCATTGTGGCATCGACGATGCCTGGGGCGTAGATGCGTTTGAAGATATGTCCGTTCACGATATCGGAACAAACACCCCGGACGACTACGTCCTGTTCCCCACCGGTCCGTTCACGGGCGACATCGCAGATACGGTCGTCAACTTTGCGACCCAGACGAAGTTGGAGGATGCGGCATCGCAGTAGGAAGCGGCGAGCGACGAGCTACGAGCAACGAGAAAAACAAAATGCAATTTGCATTAGACAACGCGAACGCGACAAGATACCGGCCGGCGGTGCGCTCTGAGTCTCGCCACTCGCCACTCGCCACTCGCCACTCTGGTCTTACTCTCATCGAGCTCTTAATCACGATCACGATTATAGCCATTCTGGCCGGCATGATCCTGGGCGTGGCGTCGGTGGCCGGCGAAACGGCCCGCGAGGCCCATTCCCGGCACATGGTCACGCGCCTGCACACGCTCCTCATGCAGCACCTCGATACGTACAAGACGCGGCGGGTGAAGCTGCGCGAATCGTCCGGCGCGATTCAGGGGGTCGAAGATTTGATCAACTCGAGATTTCCTGCCGGGGGCGCTAGTGCGGGAGCGAAACGCGGCGCGGCGTTTGCGGAGGCGCGGCTGTACGCCAAGCGGGAAATGTTGTTGATGGAAATTCCGGATCGCTGGAGCGACGTGCTGCTGACAACTGTCGGCGCGGCCGAGAATGCGGTGCCGCAAAACGTGGAATTGGCGCCATTGTACTTGAATGGACGTACCGAACTATCGAGTGTTTATCTGCGGCGTTACAAGGCCCTCGTCGGCCGCACGAATTCGCTCACGGGCTCCGCGAACACGGCCGGGGACCTCTGGAACAACCAGGGCGCCGAGTGCCTGTACATGGTGATCACGATCGCCTGTGGCGATGGCGAGGCCCGCACGTTGTTTCACGAGAGCAACATCGGCGACGTGGATGGCGACGGCGCACCGGAATTTCTCGATGGCTGGGGGCACCCGATCAATTTTCTCCGCTGGGCGCCGGGTTTCGATTCGGAAATCCAGCTGAATGCGAACTCCTCGAACATGAGCGGTGGCCCAACGTCTACGAATTGGATAACCGCATCGACCGCCGATCACGATTCGAACGACTTGTTCCGTTCGGATGTGGCCGCATATCGGCTGGTGCCGCTGATTTATTCGCCGGGTCGCGACGAAAGCTCCGGCCTCTTTGTCGACGAAATGTTCGTCACGTGGCGGATACCACCGGCAACGGTCAACGTCATTAATACCAATCCCAATCCAGCGAATCCGAATTATCTCACACCACGATTGACGCCCTTTATTAAAGGGGTGATCAATTACCCGGCTCACTACTTGGGTACAAACG
>JBIOWO010000242.1:0-3269 GCA_044868555.1 Lacipirellulaceae bacterium
ATCAAAGCCCGCCGACGATCGAGCAACTCGTGAATATCGGGGGCCGGCTCGCCAACGAGAGCGATAGCGCCGCCACATACGTCCATTGCAAGGGCGGTTTCGGGCGCGCCGCTACGATGGCGGTCGGGCTCCTCATTGCACGTGGTATCGCGCTCGACGAGGCGGTGCAGCAGGTCCGTGACGCCCGTCCCGAGATGCGGCTCAATGACGATCAGCTGGCATGGCTGCGGCAGGTCGAGGAGCATCTCGGCGGAGGGAAAAAGGAATAACGCCGGTTCGACAGGGCCGCGTGTTGGCACATGCATCCCGCAACGTTCCGCCGCGTGGAGCGTTTTGAAGAGTGGCGAATACGCCTTCACCGGGGGCGACGGAGAAGTCGTGAGGAGTTCAACGATGAGTCCGATTGCCGGTCATACCCGCCGCGAATTCCTGCTCGGCGCCGCCGCGGCCGCGAGCCTGCCCACCGGTTTGCAGACGGTCGCGCGGGCCGGTGCGCAAACCATTGCGGCCAAACCCGATCATTCGATCCGCATTGCCCCGGTATCCCTGGAGCTTGCGCCTGATCGGATCGTTCGTACGGTCGGCTACAACGGCACCGCACCCGGACCTATCCTTCGGTTGCGCGACGGCCAGCCGACGACGATTGCGGTGACCAACGATACGCAAGTACCGGAGCTCGTGCATTGGCACGGCCTCACCGTGCCGTCCGAGGTCGACGGCGCGATGGAGGAAGGAACGCCGATGGTGATGCCGGGCCGGACGGCGTCCTACACGTTTTCGGCCAAGCCGGCGGGCACCCGCTGGTATCACAGCCACGCCATGGCCGGAAAAGACCTCACGCAGAGCCTCTACTCCGGGCAGTTCGGCTTCCTCTACATCGAGCCGAGAAACGACCCTGGCCGCTATGACCAGGAAGTGTTCATCGCGATGCACCACTGGGAGCCGTCGTTCGTGAGCATGCAGGACATCCGGCGTGGTCCGCCTCCTGACAATGGGCTCGAGGTTGCGTACAAGTCGGCGTCCTTCAACGACAAGGCGCTCGGTCACGGCGAGCCGATCCGGGTTCGTCCCGGCCAACGCGTGTTGTTTCGCCTGCTCAACGCCAGCGCGACCGACGACGTGATGGTGGCTTTTGCCGGGGCACCGCTTCACGGTCGTGGCGCTCGACGGCAATCCGGTGCCGTCGCCGCAAAGCGTCGAGACGCTGACGCTGGCGCCGGCGGAGCGGATCGACGCCGTGGTCGAGATGAACAGTCCGGGCGTCTGGGTTTTCGGTTCGACCAAGGAGGACGAGCGAGCGATGGGCATGGGCGTCGTGGTCGAGTACGCCAACGCGACCGGCGCGCCGCAATGGCGAACCCCACCCATGGCCATGTGGAACTATCTGGTGTTCGGCCGCGAATCTCCGATTCCCGAGCCGGATGGCCACTTCGATCTCCTGTTTCAGAAGATTCCCGGCGGGCGCGGCGGCTTCAACCGTTGGACCATCAACGGCAAGTCGTGGCCGGACGCAGATCCGTTGATCGTGCAGCAGGGCAAGCGCTACCGCCTGATATTCCGCAATGATAGCGGCGACATGCATCCCATGCACCTGCATCGGCACAGCTTCGAGCTGGTGAAATTCGCCGGGAAACCGACCTCTGGCATTGTGAAGGACGTCGTGAACGTTCCCCGCCGCGAGACCGTCGAAGTCGATTTCGTCGCCGACGATCCGGGGCTGTCGCTACTGCACTGTCACATGCAGGAACATCAGGATTTTGGATTCATGACGCTCGTCAAGTATGCGTAACACGAGGGCCAGTGAATCGGTCGCACGTGTTGAAGGTGGGGATCAAACATGACGGTCGATTCCACGACTCCCGTCGTTACGACAGTACAACGCGGTTCCGCATGGGAGGTTTTTCTCGTCTTTCTCCGGCTGGGATTGACGAGCTTCGGCGGCCCGATCGCTCACCTCGGCTACTTTCACGACGAGTTCGTCGTCCGTCGCCGCTGGCTTGGAGAAAAGACCTACGCTGATCTGGTGGCGCTTTGCCAGTTTCTGCCCGGACCGGCCAGCAGTCAGGTCGGGATTGCCATCGGTTTGTCGCGCGCGGGTTATACAGGCTCGATCGCCGCATGGGCCGGATTCACGCTGCCGTCGGCGATTGCGCTCGTGCTTTTTGCCTACGGCGTCGGAGCGCTTGGGGACGCCCTCGGCAGCGGCTGGCTGCATGGACTGAAAGTGGCCGCGGTTGCGGTCGTGGCACAGGCTGTGCTCGCCATGATGCGATCGCTGGCACCCGACCGTGAGCGGGCGACGCTTGCTGTGGCGGCCACTGTGCTCGTGCTGGCAATCCCGTCCGCGTGGGCGCAGGTGGGAGTCATTCTTCTCGGTGGCGTGGCGGGACTCGCGCTGCTTGGCGGCGCGGCGCCGACCGATCATGTGGCGCTGCCGCATCCGGTCAGCCGAGCCATAGGCACGCTGTCGCTCATTTTATTCTTCACGCTGCTGGTGGGGCTTCCGTTGCTCGTCGCTGCAGTTCCGAGCCAGAGCCTGACGCTTTTTGAGGCCTTCTATCGCACGGGCTCGCTGGTGTTCGGCGGCGGGCATGTCGTGCTGCCACTGCTGCAGGCATCGGTAGTGCCCCCGGGTTGGGTCACGAACGACGCATTCCTTGCCGGCTACGGCGCCGCACAGGCGGTGCCTGGTCCGCTCTTCACGTTCGCCGCCTATCTCGGGGCTGTCATGGGCCCGGCGCCGAACGGATGGGTAGGCGCAACGCTATGTCTTGTGGCCGTGTTCCTGCCCTCATTTCTGCTGGTCATCGGCGCTCTTCCGTTCTGGGACGAGTTGCGGAGACGCCCGTGGGCCCAGTCGGCCCTGGCCGGTGTCAATGCAGCCGTAGTCGGCCTTCTCCTCGCGGCGCTCTACCATCCCGTATGGACGGCCGGCATCACGAGCGCGGCGGATTTCGCGCTGGGCAGTACGGCTTTTCTGCTCTTGTTCATGTGGAAGACGCCGCCCTGGCTCGTTGTCGTCTTTTGCGCTCTTGGGGGCGCGCTCGTGGCGGCAATTTGAACTTCAATTCCGAACCTCTGCTCTCTCCCGGGATAAGGAATTCCGCGCATGCCTGAGTGAACCGATACCGAGCCGACCGACAAATCTTGCCCAGCGCCGGGCCTGCCAGGAGAGTCCGGCGTCGGTGGACAGAGAACGCAGATAATAGGCCTTTGCCGCGGAATACTCGTCGCAGGCTTTCTTCACGGGATCGTTGTAGAAAGCTTCG
>JBIOWO010000243.1:0-11562 GCA_044868555.1 Lacipirellulaceae bacterium
CCGCGCTGCCAGATAGCGGTGATGGCCGTTGACGATGTAATGAATTCCGTCCTGGTTGGGTTGGCTGACGATCAGCGGCGTGACGGGCTCGTTGCTCGCGAACCGCGCCTTTAGTGCTTCGATGTACTCCTTGTTGTGCCGCCATTCTGCCTTCAAATCCTGGAACCAGAAGGATGCGATTTTTTCCAACGCAATCATTTCGGTGCCCTGAACTCGCTCGCCGTCCAATTGCTCATTATTAAAGTCGTCGATTTCGCGGTCCGGATGACGTTCCCGCTGGTAGGCCTGCTGGACTTCGAACTCAGTCAAGTTTCGATGCGCTTCAATGAACGCCTCGGCAACGTCCTTGAAGTTTTCTCGGTTGAGTGCGATCCGCAAGTCCCGCCAATGGACGTGGATTTCGTCGGTGACGTACTCCTCCTGCAGTTCAATCGCAAAATTGTTGTTGTGATATGCCGATTCGTGTGGTAAGGGCGAATTCTTCAGGAACTTGCGCTGGCGATCCTTGCCGCACGCGACCATGATCGTCGTGGGATAAACCTGCTCTTTGTAGTCGGGGTTGTTGGCCAGATAGTTGCGCACGTCTTGGGTGGATTTTCCCACGATGTCGACAAACTCGAGGTACTCGTCCAGCGAAAAAATGAGTCGGTACTCCCGGTAGTGGATGTGAATATTTTCGCACAGATCGACAAACAATCGGCTGTTGTGTCGTTCCCGGTCCTGGAGCGTTTTCCGTGCCAGAAATTTCTTGACCGCACCCATGCGTGCTCCTTCCGTAGCTGTCTGTAACCCGCGCTGGTCGCCGTCAGCTCGGCAGCGAAACTGTCTCAACAAACTCAAAAACTGGCAACCGTCCACAAGCTTCGGCGCCGACCGAAGAATACAGGCTGAGCACCGCCGTCCCAATCGCATTTTCCGTGCGCTGGCATTGCTGGCACGCGGAGATTTGCCGGCTGCGAGGTCGTTTTTCCGTGACAATCGCGGTCATCGGGGCGCCGACCGGATTGCCGTGGCTGGCGCCCAACCGCCCGCCCCGGTTCACGCCGCCAGGCCACGCTCGCAGCGCGTTGGCTTGTTGGGTCGCAGGAAGTAGCTCACGTTGCGGCCCTCGCGCCATTTTGGCGGCGCCGTGATGTCGGTCGGATGCCACATGTGATACAAGCGAGCGTGCCGCACGATCGACACGATCCTCACGCCGCTTGCGCGGAGCCGTTGGGCCAGGTCGTCGTCCTCGCACCCCCAGCCCACGAAGCATTCGTCGAAGCCGTTGATCCGTTCGAAATCGGTCCGCCACACGCCGAAGTTGCAGCCCGTGAGCTTCGGCTTCGCCCTATGTCCAATTGCCTGATAGAAATAGTCCTTTATCCACCGCGTCCACAATCGTCGCCGCTCCGGCCAGGGCATCCAGGCCTGGTACCCGCCGGAGGCGATTGTCATCCGGTCGAGACGCTGTGTCGATCGTGCGTCCATGCGCACACGGTCGCCTGTGCAGGCCACTGCCGGCTGTCGTAGGCGCAAATGCTGGGCGAGAAAACCGGGTGGAAACAGGCAGTCGCCATCGGAAAAGACCAGATACTCGCCGCGACTTGCCCGGGCCCCCTCGTTGCGACATCGCGTTAGCCAGAAGCCGCGATGTTCGTGCGTCGTGAATCGCAAGGGGAAATTGGCCGTGCGGGCAAACTCTCGCACCATGTCGGGCGTGTGGTCCTGTGAGCCGTCGTCCGCGATCACGACCTCAAACAGTCGCTCCACTCCTCGCTGGTGCGCCAGCGAAAGCAGCGATCGAAATAGATGCCACGGACGTTGAAACGTCGACAGCACCACAGAAACTTGAGGGCGCGCGGGCAAGGGTACACCTCGGGGGCCCGCACCTGCCGCTGCTGCAGCGGAAAGCGGGTCGAAAACGGCGGGAAATTACGTCGCGGCCGGCGTGACTTGTTATCGTCGCCGGGCGCTTGTGGCGGGACACTCGTTGAGTGTATTCGAGTATCGTCTCGAAACGGCGCCCTGCATCATTTGTTGCAGCACGACGCGGGACAGCCCATGCCATCAACGCTAGCGTAGCAAGAATGGATGGCCGCGGGCTGGAAATTCGCCGGCGATCGCGAAACGGGTCGCAGCTGGCGACTATTCGTCCGTCACACAGCCTTCCGATGCGCTCTTCACATTCTTGATGTATTTGTAAAGCGTGCCTCGCGTGGACTTATAAGGCGGGGCCTTCCATGCCTTGCGGCGCCGCGACAATTCGTCGGCCGACAGATCGATCGTGATCGTGTTGGCCTCCGCGTCGATCGTGATCCGATCGCCGTTCTTGACCAGCGCGATCGGCCCGCCGACTTGGGCCTCCGGCGTGACGTGCCCCACGATGAACCCGGCCGAACCACCGGAAAAGCGGCCGTCCGTAATGAGTGCCACGTCTTTTTCCAGTCCCGCGCCGACAATCGTGCCGGTCGGCGAGAGCATCTCCGGCATCCCGGGCCCGCCCTGCGGCCCCTCGTAGCGGATCACGACCACGTCGCCCTTCTTGATCTCGTGCTTTTGCATCGCGGCCAGCATGTCCTCCTCGGAATCGAAGCAATTCGCCGTGCCGCTGAACTTTAGCCCTTCTTTGCCGGTGATTTTGGCTACCGCGCCCTCCGGACAGAAATTGCCGCGCATAATGCGGATGTGTCCGGTCGGCTTGATCGGATCGGAAATCGGGTGCACCACCGTTTGCCCGGCCTTCAGCCCCGGCAGACTGGCCAGGTTCTCGGCGACGGTTTTGCCGGTGATCGTCAAACAGTTGCCGACCAGCAGGCCCTCGTCCAAGAGCAGCTTCATCACGGCCGGCGTGCCGCCCACGTTGTGCAAGTCCTCCTGCACGTATTTCCCGCTCGGCCGCAAGTCGGCCAGGTACGGCACGCGGTCGCTCGTCCGCTGAAAGTCGTCGATCGTCAGTGGCACATTCACGGCGCGGGCCATCGCGATGAGGTGCAGCACCGCGTTGGTCGACCCGCCCACAGCCATCACCACGGCCATCGCGTTCTCAAAAGCCTCGCGAGTCATGATGTCGCGCGGCTTGATGTCGTGCTCCAGGCAATTGCGGATCACGTCGCCCGCCCGCCGGCACTCGGCCAGTTTGCCCGGATCGGTCGCCGGCAGCGACGAGCTGAACGGCAGCGTCATGCCCATCGCCTCGATGGCCGAGGCCATCGTGTTGGCCGTGTACATGCCGCCGCACGCACCGGCCCCGGGGCAGGCATGGCGGACAACGTCGCGCCGCTCGGCGTCGCTCATCTTGCCTGCCACCTGGGCCCCGTAGCAGGTGAACGCGGAGACGATGTCGATCTTTTCACCTTTCGAAGATTCGCCGGCCCGAATCGTCCCGCCGTAGATCATGAACCCCGGCCGGTTCAGCCGACCGAGCGCGATCAGCGAGCCCGGCATGTTCTTGTCGCAGCCGGGGATGACGATGCAGGCGTCGTGCCATTGAGCGCTGGCGAGCGTTTCGATCGAGTCGGCGATGATGTCGCGCGATTGCAGCGAATAGCTCATGCCGTCGGTGCCCATCGAGATGCCGTCGGAGACGCCGATGGTATTGAACTGCCAACCGATGAGCCCGGCCCCAACGACTCCTTTCTTCACCTCGCGGGCCAAATCCAGCAAATGCATGTTGCACGGATTGCCTTCGAACCACATGCTGGCGATGCCAACCTGCGGCTTGTCCATGTCGGCTTCGGTGAGCCCGGCGGCGTAGAGCATGGCTTGCGACGAGCCCTGCGTGGCGGGCTGGGTAATCTGACGGCTAAATTTGTTGAGGATGGTTGGCATTGGGATGGGTGCCGGGGACGGGGCTGAGTGAGTGAATAATCCTTGTCGAAGATGACAACCGATGGTCTTAAAAAGTTCTATAACCAGTTTCAAAACCGGGGGCTAGCGTGCGGCTAATGAAATCAGCCGAAACGCGGTCGCGCGCCGATTGACTGTGGAACCGCCCGTGACATTGTAACGATCCCGGTGGCAGGCCGAGAGGTACACAAGCGTCGGACATCGGGCGCCCGCAACGATGGATTTCGCCTCAGCGAATTTTTTTCTTTTTTTCGCGAGGCGTTATCGGAGTGATTTCGCGTCAGCGTGTGATTGTAAGTCATTGGCCGGCCGATTGTTACAGAGTAGCGATGGGGCGATATTCGCTCGATTTCGCCTCGGGGGTGGGACAGTATTCCTTTGGAGTGAGGCGTTATTTATGAGTCGTTGGTCGTTGGTCGTTGGTCGTTGGGCGTTCGTGTAGTTGAAGTCGCAAGACTTCAGATGCGTGGCTGAATTCTTGCGAAATTCAGCTACGGCAATGGGCAAAATTCTTGCGAATTCAGCTGCGGCAGTGGGCAGAATTCTTGCGAATTCAGCTACGGCGATGGAACGAAACGATCGCGAGTTACCTTAGCACAAGCCGTGGCCCAATTTCCAGGAAAAAATCCCGGGCGTGCACCTTTTCCGCCGGTCGCAACTGAGTGGTCCAAAATTCGGCGCGGCTGGCAGCACTTGGTCCCGGCCGGCAACGCGGCCACTGTCGTCGTTGTGCAGCGCTTTCAGCGCAACCAATCTACGTCGAACGACCACCCAGGGTAGGCCGCTGGCGCGACCAACCCTGGGCTGAGGTATCTAACCGCGTTGCGGTAAAGAGCTGGCGGATTAGCGTGGAGCAGCGGCGCGCTCCGGTTTGGCGAGCATGACCTGCACCATCCAGTCGCCTTTGAACTTGGTTTCCTTCGGCTCCTCTTCGTCGCCCGGCAGGCCGGACCGCGAATACTTGCCCTCGGTGCTCGTGTCGTAGCTCACGTACACACCCTTTGTTTGATGGGCGTTGAAGTTGAGGGCGATCCAGAACACGGGCGGCAGCTCGATTTCCTTTTCGAACAGCACACGGACCCAGTTTTCTTTGCCGCGCTTGAACAGCCTGTAGGGGGCTTCCACTGAGTCCAATGTTTCAGATCGATCCTCATTTAGGAACGTAATTTCGAAATTCTCGTTTGGTGCTTGTGCAACGCCGTAGCGTGAGCCGTGGATGCGGAGGCCGCGAATCTTCGTGACGCCCTTGGGCAGCTCGAACCGGATGAGATGACCGTCGCCGCCGTAACTTTGTTTGCCATCTGCCTTGCCGTCGCCGTATTTTAGGATCGTGGCGGCGTCGCTGGCGACAGTCGCTGTCGATTCTTTGGCCGGCAGCGCGGATTGGGTCGTGTTGGGCTTTTCGGTTTTGTCGTCAGTTTGGGCCGCGGCCGTCGGCATGGCACCTGGCAGCATCAGCAGAGCCAGCATCGCTGCGGTCAACCAGCACCAACGTGGCGCACGTGTGTGGGTCATGTTTGAGCGTTTCATAATTTCCTCCAATCTACGTCGAGTTAATTCCACAGGCCGCACGGCCGGATAGCCCCACAGCGGTTCGAGCCGCTGGCGGGCTTCCAGCACGTCGACCAGACAGCGGGCGTAATCCGATCGCCGGCCGTCGAGATTTGCCACCGCTTCCTCATCGCAGCACCGTTCCCGCTGCCGCACCAGCTCGCGATTCATCCACCACACGACCGGGTGGAACCACCAGATTGTTTGGGCGGCGAACTGCAGGGCGGCCACCCACGTATCGCGCCGTCGCACATGGGCCAATTCGTGGGCCAGCATCGCCTCCAACTGCCGCGGCTGCATGCGATCGAGCAGCATTTCGGGGACGAAAACGGTCGGGCGCCACAGGCCGACCACGACGGGCCCAGCGTCGAGCGAAGTGACCAGCACCCGCGCGTCCCCGCGCAACCCAAGCCGCGCGGCGACCCGGTCGACGAGCGTTTGCTCGTCGGGTGGCATCGGCCGCGACGACCGCCGTAATCGGCGACCAACTCCGCTGCCGCGGCCGATCGCGATTCCGCATAACAAGACGCTGCCAATCAACCAGGCGAGCGGGGCCAATGTAGATGCCGATGACCAGGTGACGTTCGTTTTTGTCGACGAAGTTGGCAGCGGTGCGGTCGTCGATCGTATTGTGGGTCGAGGAATGAGACCCACCAATTGTTCGTGTTGCATTGTCTCCGCCGTGGGTCTCGCGGACTCGACCCGCCCCACGCCGGACGCAGGATCCGTCAACACGACCGGCGTCAACCAACCCAGCACATTCACGGGCCAGTTCCCGATCGGAGGCACGAAGCACTTCACGAGCACCACCAGCCACAGCGCATACGCCAAATGGGGCCAGCGCCGGCCGACGAATAGATTGACGGCGCCCACCGCCAGACCAAGCAGTCCGATCTGCCAGATGTGCAGCCCCACCAGCGTCGACAGATTGCCAAAATCAGGGACGATCATTTTCTGCCTCCCACGCGGTGAGCATCCGCCGGAGCTCGCGCGTTTCGTCGGCGGTGATGCCCCGCTCTTGGATGAGATGCTGCCACAACGCGAGCGGCTCGCCGCCAAAGAGCCGCTCCAGCAAGTCGTCCACCGTTTCCCGTACAACCTGCCCGGCGCCGACCCGCGCCCGATAAATTTTGTGCCGCCCCTGCCGGCGGGTCTTCAGATAGCCTTTCGCTTCCAAGCGACGCAGATAGGTCTGGACGGTCGAGTAATCGATCTCCTTCCGCTCGGCCAGCGCCTCGAATACCTGACCGACGGTGGCCTCGCCGAGCACCCATACGGCCCGCGCCACGTCTAACTCGCCTCGTGAAATCGCCGCTCGTTTGGCCATACCGACCCTCGATCATCAGTACATTTGTACGTGAATGTACGTACGTTTGTACGCTTGTCAAGCGGGGCTCAAAAAAATTCCGGAGGCTCTGAGTGCCGCACGCCAGGGAATTGCCGAGGAGGGCCTGCGACCCGCTGTATCGCGGCTAGGTTTGATTTAGCGACGTTTTGCTAGCTGCCCAGCGTTTCGCCTTTGCTGCAAACACGCCAACCTGTTAGCATCCGCCCACTTGCAGCTCCCCGCTCCTTGCCCCCACTCCCCGCTCTTCGTCCGCATGCGTCTTGGCGTGTTCCTGCCAAATTGGGTCGGTGACGTGGTCATGGCCACGCCGGCCCTCCGCGCGCTGCGAGAACTGGTAGGCCCTGACGGCACCCTGGTCGGCGTCATGCGGCCTTACGTGGCCGACGTGCTGGCCGGCACCAAATGGCTCGACGATACCATCGTGTACACAAAGCGGCCCGGCCGTCCGGATTGGACGAGCCGCGACGCCTCGCGGACGCTGCGTGCGGCAAATCTTGATCGCATCGTGCTGCTGACGAATTCATTCCGCACGGCGTGGATGGCCTGGCGGAGCGGTACGCACGAACGAATCGGCTATGCCGGCGAGATGCGCTCGTTGTTGCTGACCAAGCGTCTTTCGAACCCGAATCGCAATATCGAAAACAGCGGGCCGCTGCCGACGATCGATTCCTATTTGCGATTGGCGGAAGCGGCCGGTTGCTCGCCTGAGTCGCCGCGGCTGGAGCTCGCCACGACGCCGGCCGATGAGAATATGGCCGACGTGGTCTGGCGGCAACTTGGTTTGCCGGCGGACGGGTCGGTCGTTGTTTTGAATCCGGGCGGTGCGTATGGCGTCGCAAAACACTGGCCGACCGAATACTTTGCCGCACTGGCCCGGCGAATCGTCGCCGCCCACGATCTGAGCGTGCTGGTGAACTGCGGTCCGAACGAACGGCAGGTCGCCCGCGAAATCGTCGATCAGGCCGCCGACCCGCGCGTGGTCACCCTGGCCCAGGTGGACGAATTGCCGATCGGTTTGACCAAAGCCTGCATCCGCCGCTCGCGTCTGCTGGTGACCACCGACAGCGGCCCACGATTCGTTGGCATCGCCTTCGGCATACCAGTGGTGACCCTATTCGGCCCAACCGATCCGCGAATGACCGACACGCACTACGATCGCGAGACGTGCCTGTCGCTGTCGCTCGATTGCCAGCCGTGCATGGCCCGCACGTGCCCGCTCGGTCATCATCGCTGCATGCGCGAGCTGACGGTAGATCGCGTTCTTGCGGCGGTGGTTCAGCGGCTGCAATGTGATCGCGCTCCGCGACCGTTTACGGAACTGACCAGTCCGCCAAAGATTTTGGAAGTGAAGGCGGTTGTTGGATGAAAGTGCTGCTCGTTAATGCGAAACCGACACTGGTCGACGCGCTGGCCGCGCGCCCGGACATCCAGGTCGTGCTCGTCTGGCCGCGCCGCCACGACTTCGCCCACGTGCCGCTGCCGACACGCGTGACGCCGCGGTATTACGACGGCGGCACCAAGGTGAATCTCCGCGCCGCCTGGCAACTTCGCAAAATCCTCCGCGCGGAGCGACCCGATATTGTCCACGCCTTCTATGGCCGGGCGCTCTCGCACGTGGTGCTCGCGGCCCAAGGCCTCCGCCGGCGCCCGCACATCGTGTCGTTTCGCGGGATCGTGTCGCCGCTGAGTCGGCTTGATGCGGGCGACTGGCTCAGTTACCGGCACCCGCTCGTCGCCGCCCACGCCTGCGAATCCGACGCGGTTCGCAAGGCACTCATCCGCTCCGGGATCGACGCGGATCGCTGCTGGACCACGTACAACTCGATGCTCAACGTGCCGGTGCGGCGGCCGGGCCGGGCAGCGCTGGAGCAATTCGACGTTCCGGCGGGTGCGTTCGTCGTGGGCACGATGGCCGCCATGCGACCGGTGAAGCGAATCGATCTGCTGTTGCGGGCGGCGATCGAATGCGCGGAACTCAGCGACACGTATTGGATCCTATTCGGCGAGGTGTTGGACGACTCGATCGAGCACTTGGCGTCCGACCAGCGGATTTGCGACCGTGTGCGACTCGTCGGCCACCGCGCCGACGCAGCCGAGCTGATCGGCGGCGCCGATGTGTTCGTGATGCCCTCGCGGGCCGAAGCGCTCTGCCAGGCGCTGTTGGAGGCAATGCACCAAGGCGTTTGCCCGGTCGTTACGGATGCCGGCGGCATGAAAGAAGTGGTCCGCCACCAGCAGGATGGTCTTGTCGTGCCATCCGAAAACGCCGCCGCGCTGGCCCAGGCCGTTCGCACACTGCATGCCAATCGGCATCTCGTCGCGCAATTGGCTTCGTCCGCGCGGCAGCGCGTCGCCGACTCATTCACACCGGAAAAAATGGCCGAGTCCACGATGGCCATCTATCGGCATCTTCTCAGCTCAGGACGGCTGCACACCGCGGCCTAAATCGTGAAATAGTGGGGTGGGTCGAGTTTGGGAGACCCACCAGTGTCGCGACTACAAATATGTATTGATCAAATTCTCAATCAGCTCCTGCCGCCCGCTGCGGTTGGGCGTGATGTCGCCTTTTTGGAGCATGATCTTTTCGAGCGACTTGAAGTCGTGCTTGCCTGCGTCGATCTCTGCGCCCAGGCCGCTGTCCCAACTCGCGTAGTGATCGCGGGAACGGGTGTGATATTGCTATCCCATGGATTCAGGGGATCCGCGGTGTAAACAATTCAAGGCGCTCAACTGGCAGCGTGGCATCGCCACGAACCATGTCGCGCGACTGCCAATGCAATGAGCAAAATGACAATCGATGCAGCAGTTGCGGGTTCCGGTATTGAATTCAGGATGGTGCCGGCTGTTGAGCGGCCGTAGTTCGATCGCCAAAGTTGATAGTCGGCGGACGTGATTTTGCGGTCACCGTCAAAATCGGCGCCATAGCCGCCGAGCACCGCCTGACCGAGGCTCTTGCGCCACATGACATAATCAGCCGCATCGACCTTGCCGTCACCATTGGCATCGCCGGCAATTCGCTGAGGAGTGTCGGTCCACGAAAGCAAAGCCCTGGTACCGTTCGTGAACATCACATCGATGGGCAACATGCCACTTGTGGTGAACTTTTTCGGATTCAACCAGTTGATCGTGCGCACATCACCGGGCGAAATTTCAAGTGACTGGCCCGTTGACAATAGCAACTGCCAAGCGCCTTGATCGATCCGCCACAGGCCGATTCCGTTTAAAGAGATTCCGGGATTATACCAGTCGGCACGCAAAATCGTTGCTCCCGTCACAGGCGAGTCATGTAAGCTTACGCCGTCGTACGCGGGGAGCAGAGCACCGTCAATTCCCGGCGCCGGCTGGTCGGATTCGACGACCAACGACAACTGCATGCCTGCCTCGCGGAACACTCCGCGCTTGTAACCGGTTCCCGAAAGATCAGCGACAATGACCGCTCGACCTGTCTCGGTCGCATAGAAGCTGGCGAAGGACGTAAACGTCCTGCTGCCACCGAATCCAGGCGCGGGAGCACCTTGACGCGCGACCAGCCTTTGTACGCCACCGGTATTGGAGAAGATCGAATATTGCAGCTCGGTGCCCGATGGCGTGTCGAGATATGATTCGAACACGAGCTCTCCGTTCGATAACGAATCGGGAGCGATCACGTGCGAGAAGCGATAACCGGCGGGCAACCCCCAGGCCGGATCGCCATCGCGGATTAGCGTTGTAGTACCGGCGGGCGTCCGACGCAAGATGACGTCGTTGTTCAGCGTCGTGATGCCGAAGCCTTTCACCTGCATGCCATAGACTGCGGTACCGTCGGCATTGAGTCCGCTTCCGAAAAGAAAATCCTGTTGGATTGAACAAAGCTGTCCGGGCGGGCAACCGCCGACTGGCGCACCATTATTGCGCTTAAAGAGGTGTTGACTCGCGCCGTTTTCTTCGATGAGCAGTTCGGGGTCATCGCTGAAATGGATGCTGCTGCCAGTCGTGTATCCGCCGCGGCCATAGAGCACATTGCCGTTATCGGCCAATCCTCGCAAATTGATATAGCGGCGATGATCCGATTCGTTGAGCCGCGAATCGACGACGTGGAGTCCGCCCGCTTCGGACCAAAGCGTTTCATAAAAACTGTCGGTTTGCGACGGGGGATATCCGTTGGGATAAATCGTTGCTCCGAACGCAACTTGTCCTTGGCTGTTAATGAACGGCGGGACGGACGGAGAGATATAGTTATCCCCGGCTGGCGGGCCGGGCAGTGGAATGTTTTCTCTTGCGACGACGCGGAACGATCCATCGGGGCGGCTCGCGACGACGAGCGATTCCCAGGATGACGAGCCGGAGGGCGGCAACATGACGACCGCAGCAATTTGCCCTTGGGCGTTGAAGCTGCTTTCCGTCAAGTTCATCGCCGGCGTGCCGGCACCGGCGTAGGGAGCCGGATCGCCGCCTGCCATCAGAACTCTCAGGCCGTCCGCCCGACCGATGGCAAGCGGATGCGCAAAGAGCATCAACAGCGCAAACCATCGACAATCGACGTGGATCGAGATGTTGCGCATGATTAGTAGGAGGCCCAAAAGCAACGACGCTAAACGAGGAGACGTGCATTATACTTGCGAGATCTGCAAACAATACGAGTCTTTCGCCGAAAGCTTTCAAAAATTGCAAGTTTTTGACATTGGCCCGAACTGGCGAATGATGGCGGGACGCGCCGCCGCGTCGGCGGCTTGGATACCCGCCTAGAGGTACGTATTGATCAAATTCTCAATCAGCTCCTGCCGCCCACTGCGGTTGGGCGTGATGTCGCCTTTTTGGAGCATGATCTTTTCGAGCGACTTGAAGTCGTGCTTGCC
>JBIOWO010000244.1:0-20763 GCA_044868555.1 Lacipirellulaceae bacterium
ATCGAAAAGCTGCGCAGCTACCAGACCTCGGCCGTCAAGCTCCGGCCGGTGCGGGTCCGCCTCTCGACCACCGATGCCGAGCCACCGGCCCTGGTCGCGATCGGGGCGAATTGACGCGATCGCGTCGAGGGAATCCGCGTAATTCCGCACCGGCACACCCTGCGTTACAATGTCGTGGGCTGGGCGCGCCAGGTCCGCGCGTCCCACCGCCAATTGGTGGCGGTGCTCCACCTTCTACTCGCCGGACAATTTCCCATGAGCTGCCATTCGCTGACCACCCGTCTCGTTCTACTGTCGCTGTTATGCCTCGCTTCATCGGTCTCACTGGGCCAATCCCCGGCTGACGCCGGCAGCAAGCTCCGCGCCCTGATCCTCGACGGCCAGAACAATCACGACTGGAAATCGACGACCCCGCTCTTGCGCCGCGCGCTTGAGTCGAGCGGCCGGTTTACGGTCGACGTGGCCACGTCGCCGCCCGCTGGGAAGGACATGAGCAGCTTCCGGCCGCGATTCGCCGACTACGACGTCGTCGTGAGCAACTACAACGGCGACCGCTGGCCGAAGGAGACAGACGCCGATTTCGAGAAGTACGTGGCGGGCGGCGGTGGATTCGTGACGGTTCACGCCGCCAACAACGCGTTTGCCGGTTGGCCGGCGTACAATCGCATCTGTGGACTCGGCGGCTGGTTCGGGCGGACGGACAAGTCCGGGCCTTACGTGTATCTCAACGACGCCGGCTTGACCGTCATCGAAAACGCGCCCGGCGCCGCCGGCCACCACGGGCCGCAGCACGAATTCCAAGTTCGCAAGCGCGGCCCGAAGCACCCGGTCACCGACGGCCTGCCTGACCTGTGGATGCACACCAAGGACGAGCTCTACGACAGCCTCCGCGGTCCGGCCGAGGACATGACCATCCTGGCCACCGCCTACTCGGCCCCGGAATACAAGGGCACGCGCCGGCACGAGCCGATGCTGATGGTGCTCGAATATGGCAAAGGCCGCGTGTTCCACACCACGCTCGGCCACGCCGACTACTCGATAAACTGCGTCGGCTTCATCACCACGCTGCAGCGCGGCACCGAATGGGCGGCCACCGGCAAGGTGACCATCCCCGTGCCGGACGATTTCCCCACGGCGGAAAAATCGAGTTCGCGAGAGTGAACGGCCATCATGAAATCGTTCCGCCAAGAATTGTGGTTCGACATTCCCGAGCGGATGGACTTCGTGAATATCACGCCGCAGGTGGAGAAGTGCCTCCGCGAGAGTGGCATCCGCGAAGGGCTGTGCCTGGTCAATGCGATGCACATCACGGCCAGCGTGTTCATTAACGACGACGAACCGGGACTACATCGCGACTACAAGAAATGGCTCGAAGAGCTGGCGCCGTTCGATCCGTCGCCCGATCGTTACCACCACAACCGCACGGGCGAGGACAACGCCGATGCCCATCACAAGCGGCAGATCATGGGCCGCGAGGTAGTCGTTGCCGTGACCAACGGCAAGTTCGACTTCGGCCCCTGGGAGCAGATCTTCTACGGCGAATTCGACGGTCGCCGCAAGAAACGCGTGCTGGTGAAGATTATTGGGGAATAAGGACCGGCCAGGATGGCCGGGCTATATAGCCGCGGCATCTTGCCGCGCAAATAGCATCACCGCCGCCGGATCATCTCCGAGAAATCCTCCCGCCCTGCGTAGCGCTGAGCCTGCGGATTGATGTACGCCGCCTGCTTCGTTTGCAGGAATGTGCCGTGGCGTACCAGCAGGCCTTCGTCGTAGGCCAGCTCGTCGGCGTAGCCGGGCAGCAGCACGCGCACATCCGCGACGATGCGGTTTGGCTTGATGCGGTTGATGTGGCGGACGATGTTCGACGTGCAGTTGTTCGTGAGCGTGTCGTAGAATTCCGGCTCTTTCGCCAGCTTGTTGACGCGCGTCAGCACGTCGGCCAGCAGCAGCCGGGCCGATTCGGGCGTAGCGACCGTGTGGTACAGATACACGTCCTCGCCGCGGAAATTTGTCCGCTGCTGGATTACGTCCCGCTCGTCGGCCACCACGTACATCAGCTCGTACTGCCGGGCACTGCCTTTGAGCGTGTTGTATTTTTCGTCCTTCTCCTTGCGGACTTCGACGCTGACGGCCAGGTAGTCCAATTTGCCGTCCGGGCCGGCCAGCTCAAAGCTGATGAACGTGTGGGCGAACGCCGGCATCTCGGCAAACGGCGCGACGATCAGGTCGACGCCGCGGACCGCATTCAGGTCGAACGTCTTGTCGTAGTAGTCGACCAGGTACATGTCGTTCGCGAAATACTGACAATTGCGGACATTGCGGATCGTCACCTGGTTGCCCTGAAACTCGGCCGCGGGCAGCAGGGACTGCTCCGGTTCCCAATCGCGAAAATTTGAAGGCTTCACGACCTTTTCGACACTACGGCAACCACTCAGCAGCAGCGCAACTACGCTGACAAGGCATGCGACGCGAGCGCAGCCCGATGGCAGGCAGCCAATGATGGTGCGAGGATGCAACACGATGCGGCGGCAGAGGAGAGGCCGATGAGTGAGTAGAAAATCGGCAAAGTTTAGCGGTTCAGTGTGCTTGCGCCAACGTGCGATCCGCCGCGGGGCGGTCGTGCTAGCGAAACGACTACAAACGGCAATTCGTGATCTCGGTCTCCAGGATGGCGGTGGCGCCGAGTGCTTCCAGCCGCTCCATGATCTCGATCACTTCGCCCCGTTTGACCATTGCGCGGACGCTGAACCAGCCGGCTTCTTCCAGCTTGCTGATGGTGGGCGATTCAAACCCGGGCGTGATTTTTTCGGCCTCGGCGAGTTTTGCCTCGGGCACGTTGTACTCCAGCAGCGAATAGCTGCGGGCGATGACCACGCCCTCCAGCCGGCGGACGACGCGGTCGGCCAGCTGCTTGTGCCGCGTCGCCGGGTTCTGCACCAAGACCGCTTCGTAGCGTCCCAGCTCGTCGAGGATGCTGAGTCGATTGGCGGCCAGCGTGCTGCCGGTTTCCACAAGGTCGACAATCGCGTCGGCCACGTCGAGCGAGATCATCACCTCGACCGAACCGGTCAGTTCGACGACATGGCCCGTCACGCCGTGCCTTTGCAGATAGGAATTGGTCACGTTCGGAAAGCTGGTGGCGATGCGGCGCCCGTCGAGGTCGGCCGGCTCACGCAGATTGCTGTCCTCGGGCACGCAGATGGCCAGCCGCCAGTGGCCCATTCCCAGTCGCAGCCGCGTGAGCACTTCGACGCCCGACTCCTCGATGAGGTCGCCGCCGGTGATGCCCAGATCGATCGCGCCCTCGCTGCACAGGATCGGGATATCATCGGTCCGCAGGAGCGTGATTTCGATGGGCATGTCGCGGACCCGCGCGAACAGGCTCCGTTCCTGGCGGCGGAACTTCAGGCCGGCTTCGTTCAACAGCTCGGCCGCCCCTTCGGACAGCCGGCCCTTGCTCGGAATGCCAATGCGGAGATTTTCGGACATGGGTGGTTGAGCGTTGAGAGTTGAGAGTTGAGGGTGGGGTGTTTGAAAGCAGCCTTGTGTCACTCAACCCTGAACTCTCAACCCTCAACTCTTGTTCTTTCTTGCCGCTTTCTCTTCCAAACCAGAGACGCCGAAGCGGCGGGAAAGTTCGGTCTCCAGGTCGGCCAGCGTGCAGTTTTGCCGCCGCATCAGCACCATCAAGTGATACACCAGGTCGCCCACCTCGCGAATGAAATGCTCTCGGCCGGCGGGGCCGGACTCGCCGGCCGCCTCTACCACTTCGGCCGCTTCCTCGACGATCTTGGTGCCGATCTTTTCCACGCCGCCAGCCAACAACTGGCTGGTGTACGATTTTTCGTTCGGATTGGCCGCCCGATCGGCGATCGTGCGTTCCAATTTGTCGAGCGGTTGCGGTGCCGGAGTCACAGGGCGTTCGCCTTCCCAACGGAGGATGCGGGGACAACAATGTTTATTGACCAAATAGAGTTTAGGTTGCGCGGCGCGAAGCCGCAAGCGAAGGGCGCCGCGTGACCTTGATGATCGAGACCCTTGTCGATGTCTGGCACCTTTGATGATTGCTGGTTCTTGACGGGAGCCACGGCCGTGGGCAAGACGGGCGTGGGTTTGGCGCTTGCCCAGCGGCTGGGGGCGGAGATCATCTCGCTCGATTCGATGGCCATCTACCGCGGGATGGATATCGGCACGGCGAAGCCATCGCCGGCCGAGCGGGTCGCCGTGCCGCATCACCTCGTGGACATCGTCGACCCGGCAGAGGAGTACAGCGTCGCCCAATACGTGGCGGCGGCTGAAGAGGCCGTTAACAGCTTGCGGGCCCGTGGCCGGGTAGTGCTGTTTGTCGGCGGCACGCCGCTGTTTCTGAAAGCCCTGCTCCGCGGCCTGTTCGACGGCCCGCCGGCCGACTGGCGCGCCCGCCGCGAGATCGAAGAGGAGCTGAGCGTCGCCGGTCAACATGCGCTCCACGAGCGGCTGATGCAAATCGATCCCGTTGCGGCCGGCCATATTCATCCCCACGACACGCGTCGGCTGATCCGCGCATTGGAAGTGTACCGGGCGACTGGCGAACCGATCAGCCATCAACAGATGCAGTTCGAGGAAGGCCGGGCGGCGAACAAGTGCCGCGTCTTCGTCCTCCGCCGAAGTCGCGAAGAATTGCACCGGCGGATCGAAGGCCGGGTGGAGGCGATGATCGATGCGGGACTTGTCGCCGAAGTGCGGCACCTAACGGCCGACGGCCGCGAATTGGGCCGCACGGCGCGGCAGGCCGTGGGCTATCGCGAGGCGCTGGCGTACGTCGCCGGCGAGTTCGACCGCACCGAGATGATCGAGCGGATCAAAGCCCGCACCCGCCGCTTTGCCAAGAGGCAGGGCACGTGGTTCCGCAGCTTGAGCGAGTGTCGGTTTTTGGATGTGGCGGGCGAGGTCGATGCGGACGCCGTGGCGGAAGAGATTGTGGCGATGGGCCGGGCCTAGCAAGTAGGGTGAGTCGAGTCACACGAGACCCACCAGATTATGATGGAAATGGTGGGTCTCGCGAAGCTCGCCCCATCCTACATCCCCATTCATACTGCGGCTCGCCGCCAATGCCCACTTCGGCCGCCGGATTTTTCTTCCAGTTGGATCGGCCCGATCGACATCCCGCGGTCGACGCCTTTGCACATGTCGTAGACGGTGAGGGCGGCCACCGACACCGCGGTGAGAGCTTCCATCTCGATGCCGGTCTTAGCTTCGACCTGCACGATGGCTTCAATGCGTAGCGCTTGCTTGTCAACGAAGTCGAAGTCAATTGTCACGGCATCTATCGGCAATGGGTGGCAGAGCGGAATCAGCTCGGATGTGCGCTTGGCCCCCATAATGCCGGCGAGGCGAGCCACCTCCAGCACGTCGCCTTTGGCGGCCTGTTTGTCGCGGATCAAGGCCAGCGTGTCGGCCGCCATTCGCACGCAGCCACTCGCGCGGGCCAGCCGCCGCGTTACCGGCTTATCACCGACGTCCACCATGCGGCTGGCGCCGGAGTCGTCGAAATGGCAAAGGTCGCTCATGTGGGCCTCGATTCCACTTTAACACGGCCGGAACTAGGGAACCACCTTGCCGCGACCAATGCGAGGCCGACCAGGGCTCCGCACGCTGCCAGGGCCATGTCCCTCTGGGCGTCCCACACGTCGCCCTGTTGGCCGTTGTACGATTCGGCCCAATCGGGCGCCATCACGACGGCCGCTAGCCATTCAAGAATCTCGTAGAGGGCACCGGCCGACAAAATCGCTCCGATCGCGAATAGGACGCTCCAGAACGCATTCAGCTGAATTACCCGTCGTGAAAATCGGCACGCCGGAATGACCAGCAGCAGCCCGAAGCAGAAATGCACGAGTCGATCGTAGTGGTTCCGCGTAAAGCCGAATCGATCGGTAATGCTGAAACCCAACAGGCGCTCCGACCAATAGTCGTACGGCACGTTGGAGTACAGATATCGGGCGCCGAGCAAATGCAGCGCCAGGAACGCCAGGATCAAGGTGTAACTCAAACGGCCAATATGGAGTCGCCGGTCGACGAGCAGCAGTGCGGCGATCCCGACGACGGTCGGCACGTGCTGCAACCAGAAATACTGTGGGTAAGGCACGCGAATGCAACTAACGGCCCACAGAAGACGAAACGCGGCCAGAATTCGTCGATTCCAGGCGTCGACAGGCAACAACCGTTGAACGCTGGTCATGAGCCGGGCGAAACGACGTTTTCGAGGGGGTGTGTTGGGGTAGGCGGAGCGTTTTCGATCGCGCTCGTGGCTGGATTGTCGCCAGGTGCGAGTCCGAACTTGCCGCGGAGCACGTCGGCGATCAGGTACACGCCGCCGACCAGCACGCCGGCCATGTACCCCATCGCCGCCCCGCCGATCAGGCCATTGATCAACACGATAAGAATAAACGAGAGAACTGGGGGGCCGCCAGCTAAGATCCAAAAGATCAGGGAGCAAAGGGTGTGGAACCCCGCGCCTACGAATATCGAAGCGCGGCGTGCATCGACGTTAGGCTCCAAAAGTGCCTGACCGATGGCGACGACGACGACAAAAATTCCTAAGTAGATCTTCACCGATGGAATGAACTGCAAGATGCTCATCCCGGCCAACAGAACGGAGTACACCGCCATCGCGACGAAGATGGTGGCCAGATCGAACCGGCGTGTGGCGGCATACAGCTTGGGCTGTTCACCTTCAGATTCGGGCTTGAGCACGCGGCGGAGCGCTTCCCAAGCCGACTCGTGAACGCGATCCCCTTGGGGCCCGCCGAAACGGCGCCGCAACTCGGCCATTTGGAACGCCGTGGGGGCGGCCCAGTGTTCGGGAGGCAGCGACTCCCAGAGCTGGGCGATCAGCCGCAACCGCTCATCCGGCTCGAGCGATTCGGCAGCGCGCAGGACCTCATCCACGCGAGACATTTCAATGGTGCTCCCTGCCGCCATTGTAGGACGGCCGGTTGCAAAGCGTCAAACACGACGTCGACCGCCGAGACGGTCGCTAACCGTTTCGCAGTGAGCGCAAAAGCAAGGCCCGGTTGCTCGCAGGAACAACCGGGCCGCGTGAACGGGTCGTGGCTGACGGAGGGACGGGATTTCTCCGCCGCCACGCGGTCGAATCGTTCGACCGACCCTATCTTAAAAGCACGGAGGCAGGAGCTTAGAGCACAGAGTCATCAAATCGCACTCTCTGCACTTCGCTCTCCGCTCTTTGCTTGTTTATACCAACTCTTTCTTCGCGCCGATCAACGTCCGCAACCGCTCGGCCAGGAGGGCCGCGTCAAACGGTTTCTTGAACGTCTCGTTGATGCTGGAGCGGTCAAAATTGGCGGTCGAGCTGTCGTCCGGCAGCAGGGCGATCAAAATCGTCTCGCCGAACTCGGCATTGCGACGCAGATTCTGGCAAATCTGCAGCGCCTCGACCTGACCAATCGAGAAATCGACAATGATACAATCGGGGTGGAAACTTTCGGCCTGAATACCTGCTTCGAAGCCACTCGCGGCGGTCGACGTGCGGAACGATCTCTCGGCGGGCAGCTCGCGCTTCAGGTTCTCGATCAAGACCTGGTCCTGGGCGACGATCAGCACCTTGGCCATCGCCTCGTCTTCCAGATCGCCAAGGGGCATACCATGCTCCTTGAGGAACTTGATCAGATACTCGCGCGGGATGCGTCGGTCTTGGGAACCCGGAATCCGGTATCCCTTGAGCCGACCGGAGTCGAACCACTTGCTGACCGTGCGCGGGGCCACTTTGCAGATCTTCGCGACCTGACCAGTAGTAAAGACCTTCATCGGGCTCTCCAATTGACTTGCTAAGTGTCCGCTGAGTCATCGGCCGTGGAGCGAACGTTCGTCTCGGCCGCTTGCCCCGCATTTGTGGGCGCTAATTCCCTCGCGCTACCTCTGGGCAAACCATCCACAAATGTCTGGGTCGGGGCGATCCTTTGTCACCAGGATGCGTAGGGTCAGGTCCTTCTGATCCGTTCCGTGGTTACTGTTCGCATCGGCTAGCATTGCAGGCGGACATCGGTCAAAACCGTTCGATTTTCTGGAAGCGGAGCAATCGGACCCCGCATCTTCGGATCGAACGACTCAAACCGAACCACCCACCGGCAGACGCTACACGATGCGCGCCAATTCAGGGTGTGGACGTGCAGGAAGAGGCTTGCCTCCGGCGGGCCGCTCATGACCCAATCCGGGCGCAATCTCTAGTGGTGGGACGAACTAGGCAGGCTCCCCCCTGCGAACCATCTCAACGGCTCGCCTCACACCGTAGTGTGATCCGAGCCAGAGAAGGCCCATCCGATAAGTAGTTTCGATAAGACCGGCCAACGAACTTTAGAAACTTTCGATAGTCTTGCCGGCAGAACGGATTGCACCACCGATGCCCGGCGTATCGGTCAAGCGCAAAACAGCGCTTACAGGGGCTCCGAACCTATAGGTGAAGGTCGCCTCAGCAGGTGGCAGCAAGCTTACGCGGCGCGACGGCGGGGCGCGGCTTCGTCCGCTGCTGCCGCTGCATCGCTGCTTTGCTGGCGGCTTGCGACGAGTGCGCCGGGCAGAATCTGGCCGTCTTCGCTGACGTCCTCAAACCGGACCGACACCCGCTTCGACACACCCGATTCCTCCATCGTTACGCCGTACAGCGTGTCGGCGCCAGACATCGTCTTTTTGGAATGCGTAACGACGACAAATTGCGTAAACGAGAGGAACTCTCGCAACACACCGATGAAGCGGCCGATGTTCGACTCGTCGAGGGCCGCGTCCACTTCGTCCAGCACGCAGAACGGGCTGGGCTTGCTGCGGAACACCGCTAGCAATAGCGCCACGCACATCAGTGTCTTTTCGCCGCCCGAAAGCAGCGAAATGATGCAGGCGTCTTTGCCAGGCGGACGGGCGACGATTTCGATACCGCCTTCCAAGACGTCCTCCGCTTCGTCGACGATAATGTCGGCCTCGCCGCCGCCAAACAGCCGGCGGAACAGATCTTGAAAGTGGCCGCGGATCGTTTCCAGCGTCGTCAGAAAAAGCTGCCGGCTATCGGCGTTGATGCGCTGGATGATCCGCTCCAGCGACGCCTTGGCCTCAACCAAATCCTGGTACTGCTGCGACAATTTCCCGAAACGAGCTTCGAGCGATTCGAGCTCGTCCAGCGCTTCCAGGTTGACGGCGCCCATGCTGTTGATCTGGTCGCGCAGCTCCGCAATCTCGCGCTCGACGGCGTCGCGGTCGAATGGAAGGGGAGGAAATGACGAATGACGAATGACGAATGACGAAGGAGAATCGTCATTCGTCATTCGTATTTCGTCATTTGTTGTGCTTTCAGCTGCTTCCGCTAAGTCAATTCCGTAGTCTTCCTGCATCCGCTCGCGCAGCGTCTGACGTTCGTGGTGCAGTCGGCTCGTAGCGACTTCCAACTTGTGCTGTTGCGATTGGAGTGCCGCCAGTTGCTTGCGCTGAGAGTTGATCTGATCGTGGAGCAAGGCGCGCTGGCGGCGAAGCACATCGTCCTCGGTGGCGAACTTCGCCAGCTCCGCCAGGTGCTGCTCCTTTTGCAGAAATAGCTCGGCCAGGGCCTGCCTCCCCTGCAGCATGGCGTCGTCGAGCTCTGCCAATTTGGCCCGCCTGGCTGCCAGCCGATGGCGTGTTTCCGCCATCGCCCGTTTGCGTTCCTGACGACTGCGTTCCGCCTGCGCCACCTGATGGCGCAACATCTCGACGCGCTGCTCGCACTTCGCGGCAGCGACCTGCTTATCCGTCGCCTCGCCTTGCAACGCCGCAAGTCGCTGTTCGTAATCTGCCAGTTCGCGTCGGCCGACGTCGATCTCGACCAGTAGTTCGTTCTCGGCCTCGGCGGCCGCGGCTTGTTGCAGACGGTTGGCGTTGAAAGCCGCGGCGAGCGCGGCGACCTGCTGCTCTGCGTGACCCAGCTCGTCGCCGAGGCGTTGTTCATCGTGCGCCACTCGTTCCGATTGGCCCCGCGTAATCGCCGATTGCTGGCGGTGCTCGGACAGTTGGGCCAACAGTTCGGCATGCGCCGCAACGTTGGACGCTACCGTCGCTTCCTGCCGCAGTCGATCCTGATCCAGCCGCTCGTGCAGCGACTCGTAGTGGGCAAGCTGCTTCTCCAATTCGGCCACTTGCTGATGGCACGCCCGCAGCTCGCTCCGCCGCGAAAGCATTCCGGTCACGGCCCGCCGCGGGCCCACGACTAAGGTGCCATCCGCCGCCAGCAACTCACCGTCGCTGGTGACAAACTCGAGCCCACGTCCGCTGGATTGCGACAGCCGCAGCGCGGTCGACATACGGTCCACCAACCAGGTGCGTCCCAGCAGCCGCCGCGCGAGGGGCGCGAACTCCGGCGCCGTTTCGACGAACCGGTCGGCCCGTCCCATGACGCCCGGCTCCGACGACAAGTCGACGCTATCGAGCGCGGTGGCCGACGGGCGGTGGTCGAGCCGCAGGAAGCCGATCCGCCCGGCGATTTTCAGCGGCTCGCGGTGCAAGTGTTCGATGAGCCGCTCCGCCGTTGGCAGCACGATGAATTGCGCCCGCTCGCCGAGTGCTATTTCCACCAGGGGTGCCGTATCGACGTCGACGTGAAACAAGTCGGCCACCACGCCGCAAACGTCGCTGAACGGTCCGTGCGGTGCATCGCGGGCCAGCCGGAGCACTTGCTGCACGCCGCCGTCCAGTCCCTCCAGTCGCAGCTCCAGTTCGGAGAGCACGGCAATCCGTTCGCGGGTGCGCGTCAAACGGCCGTCCAATTGACGGTGCTGCTTGTCGGCGCGGACCAGCTCGCGGCGGACGTGCTCCAATTGACGCTCGGCGGCGGCCAGCGATGCCTGACATGCCTGGGCCTTGGCCGTCAATTCATTTTCTGTCCGGTCGCGATTGGCCTGCTCCGACGCCTGTGTCGCGCGCTGGCGATTTACCTCGCCAAGCTGCGCACGCAGGTTGTCGCTCGAAGTACGTGCCGACGCAAGCTGCGATTCGAGCAGCGTGAGTTGATCTCTCAGGAATGCGATGGATTGCAGCACTTCAGCGTGCCGTGCACCGAGGTGTTTCGCGCCCACACGAGACTCATCTACCTGGCTCTGCGTCTGTCGCTGCCGATCCACGAGGTCGCGCCACGCGGCGCTTGTCGCGGCAAATTCCGCTTCCGCGGCCTGCAGATCGGCCGCCGGGTCGCGCATCGGTTCGGCCGAGTTCCGGGCTTGCGCGCTCATCGCAGCGAGTTGCTGGCGGATGCGAGCCACGTCTTGCTGCAAATCGGTCCGGCGAGCGCGCTGGTGGTCGATGGTAGCTTGTCCGGCGGCAATTTGCTCGCGAGTTGCCGCGGCCGCGGCCTCTACTTCGCGCAGCCTGTGGACTGACGCCTCCACCTGGCTTTCCAGTTCCCGCGCCTGCGCCTCGGATTGCTCCAACAGCGCGGTATTCCCCTCCTGCCGCCGCATCAAATTGGCCGTTTGCTCGTCGCGGGCCGCGATTTGCTGGGTCAAGGCGCGCCAATCGACAAGACCGATTTCGATCCGCAGGTGCTGCAAACGCTCGGCGCATTCGCGGTAGCGGCGGGCCTTGCCCGCCTGCGACCGCACGCTCCGCACCCGGCTTTCCACCTCGTCGACGATGTCCGAGAGCCGCAGCAGGTTCTGCTCGACGCGCTCCAGCCGCCGCAGCGACGCCACCTTCTTCGCCTTGAACTGGCTGATGCCGGCAGCTTCTTCGAAGACCACGCGCCGGTCGCGCGGCGACGCCTGCAGGAGCCCATCCACCTTGCCCTGCTCGATGATGCAATAGGCCTCGGTCGTAATGCCCGTGCCCGCCAGGAGCTCGCGGATATCCCGCAGCCGGCACGGCTGACGATTGATCAGATACTCGCCCTCGCCGCTGCGATACACGCGCCGCGTGACGTGCACTTCCTTGGCGTCGATTGGCAGGCGCAGCGACTTGACGTTTAGTTGGCCGTGCTCGTTGTTGAACGTGAGCGTGGCCTCGCTCGTTCCCAGGGGGCCACGCGTGGCGCAGCCGTTGAAGATGACGTCGGTCATCTCCTTGCCGCGCAGCGATTTGGCGCTTTGCGAGCCGAGCACCCACTTGATCGCGTCGACAATGTTGGATTTGCCCGACCCATTCGGCCCGACGACGATCGAGATGCCGGGCGGGAACTCGAATCGAGTGCGATCCGCAAAGCTCTTGAAGCCGGAAAGTTCGAGGGCCTTGAGCATGAGAGACGATTTCGGATTGGGGATTGCGGATTGCGGGTTACAAACCTTCTTCCAATCCGCAATCCGCAATCCGAAATCCGAAATGACTGGGCATCTGCCCCTGAAACTTCGTCACCGCTGTTGAGTAAATAGGTCCGGCAGCGGCGTGGCCACTTCGAGCGGTGCTTCTTCGTTGCCCGCGGGCTCACCGGGCTCGGTCGACTCCGCTTCCTCCGTGGAAAAGTCGGTCGCGTGGCGATCGTAAGCGCGGCCCGACTGGGGCAGGGCATCCACTTCGAACCGGCCGATGAGCGCGCCGTCGTTCTTGGCCTGCTGCAGCGCCTGCACCACGTCCGGATACGTGCCGCCCAACTCGACGATCGCCCGAACCACCTCGTCGACCCGCGCGGAAGTCACCCGCTGCTGGGGATCCGTCCCGGCCGTGAACTTGCTGACCGTAATCTTCCCGCCGCTCAGGCCGTTGACCATGATGTTGCGGCCCGCGTCCAGCACCATCGGCAACTTGAACTCCTGGTCCTTGCCGAATAGTACCACCTCGGGCACGTGGCTCCGCGTGACGTGGACCATTTTCGGTCCCGGCACGTCCAGCACATGGTAGTGAAACTGATCGCCCAACTTCTCACCACTGACGAACGGATCGTGATCGTTCATGGCCCACAGGGCCCGGAATGCGCCGTAACGCGTTTCGGCACTGCGGACTTCCAGCAGCGAGCGGAGCACGTCGTAGGCCATCACGTCGTCCATCGCGCTCAGGGCGGCCAGCGCGTTGACGCGAAACGCCGACTCGTGCCGTGCCACTTCGGCCAGCGGCTGCACCGCCGCCGTTTCGTCCAGGTAGGCCAAGGCCTCGGCCGCGTAGAAGCGGGCCTCGAGATCCGTCGACGCCACGCCGTGACGCAGAATTTCCTTGGCCTGGTCGTCGCCGATCGCCTCCAGGCGCATCGCCGCGGCCGCCGCCGTCAGCGGATCGCTCAACTGGTGTTCCAGGAACTGCAGCCGGTCCTGACGCTGGCCGGGCGTTTCGTCGATGGCCAGGTTGGAAATGAGCTGCATGTAACGGGCCACGTTGTCCTTGTAGCGCGGATGAATCGCCAGGTCGATGAATTCGTCGGTCTTCGGGTTGGCAACACCTTGCTTCCGGCCACTGATAATTGTGTAGAACCGGCGGTTGATCGCTACGGAGATTTGCTGGCTGATGCGCACCGATTTGTACTGATTGTTGATAACCAGACCGAGCGGCCGCGACTTGAGCGCCACGCCGCCACCCAATACGCGGCCACGCGTTGCCAGGGCCGTGTCCTTTTCCGGATCCGCCGACGGATCGACCAGGACCGGCCCTGCGGCGACGCCCATCACCTTCCCTTCGTGAATTTGCTCGCCAAGCACGGCCAATTCGGTCAGCCGCGACGAAAGCAGCCAGCCGTTGCGGATGCTCGTGGTTTCGCTTTGGGTCGGCGTGCGAACTTCGACGTCGAATCGATCGCCCTCCTGGATGCCGGGCCGCAGAAATGCCCGCACCAGCACCAGCGACGTGTTTGGCGATGCGAGCACTTCATTCGGATTGGTCACCTCACGACGGTTCATTTCCGCCAGCAGCTGCGCCCGCTGTGGCGTCGGCGGCGGATCGGAGCCTGTCCCCGCCAGCCCGGTCACCAACGACACTGCCTCCACCTTGACGTAATTCATTCCAAACGGATGAGTGTGGGCCGAGACGTATTTCACGTCCGGCATTGGCGGCAGATCGAGGCTCGCTTCCGGACTCTGCGGTCGCAAGATGGGACCGCTGCAACCACACCATAGCATCGCCGCCGCGCACACCCATGGCGTCACGCGACGGCACATGTCGTGTGGGGCGTGACGCATCATGCTCTGCGCTCCTCGAAGAAGACCCATCCGGCTACGAAGCCATGCCCAGCGCCGCTCGTCTCCGCTTCCGGCGCACTCGCGACATGCGCATCCGCTCCGACAATGAGCGGGTGTCCGGGGACGAAATGACTGCTTTGGCGGGGGGAGAGTATCGGGTGATCCCGCCAGGGTCAAGGTGGGCCAACTGGACGAGTTGCGCTTTGCCGCGGTTGGCAGACGCGCCAGCAATGACAGCGTCATCCCTTCGAATCATGGCGGATCGTATCCGCCTGGGTGAAACGGGTGGCACCGCCCAATCCTCTGCAGACCCCGCCACGTGCCGCGAAGCGCCCCATATTTCTGTACCGCCAGAATGAAATATGCACTGCACGTCGGCTCAAAGCGGCAATGACGGCCGATGAGCGGACTGAGCGTCCATTGATAGACCCGTGCCGCCGCGATCAACAGCGTTCTGGGCAGATGCCAGATGGCAATCGCCAGCCGTGTCATGAGAGCTTCCTCGGAACGGGTTCGCGGTTCCGCCGCAACTGCTGGTCGATCCGGATCGCCAAGGCCGGCAACGACTTCATCAGCCGCTTCAGGTCGGGTGTCGCCTGGCTGCGCGGGATGCACACCAGGTCGAGGCCGGGCAACTGGTGCTGGACCAGGCGGAACGCCTCGCGCACTACGCGCTTCCAGCGATTGCGCGCGACGGCTCGGCCCACCTTGCGCGACACGGTCAGTCCGAGCCGCGGACGGCCCAGTTCATTCGCCGCGCCGTATACGATCTGTAAATCGTCGCCCGCCGATGCCCGCGCCGCAAACACGCGCTCGAATTCGCTGGCCCGCAGCAGGCGCATCGACTTGGAGAAACGATGGGAGGTCATGGGGCGTTGGACTCAATCGTCGTCGGGTGACATGCTCTCGCCGCGCAGCGGCGTGAGCATGTTTCGCTACGGCAAGAACATGCCTACGCCGCTGCGCGGCGAAGGCATGCCACCCAGCCAGTGTTACGGGTCGATCTTCGTTTCGCCTTTTTCCCGATCCGCGTGAATCGTCTCGTTGGGATCGACGTTTGGCAGCAGGCCGTCGAGCGACGCGCGCAGGTTGCGATTCTCGGCGACCGCCAGGGCGCCATTCTCCAGTCGCGGCGGACGGGGCTGTTGTCGCGCGATTCCGCGGACCCACCGCGCCCCCAACATCGTGCACGTCACCAGCAACAGGCCGATGATCGCGATGAAGATGATCGCCATGATCACAAACGTCCGCTTGGGCGGATCGAGCCGCTCCAACACCGGCTCTGCCGGCTGGGCCGCCGAGAGCAATTCCATAACCAGACTTTCATGGAATGCACTGGCTACCATCGCAACTCCGCACGGGGCGACTGGGGGTAACGGGCCGAGATGTCGGCCAGTTGTTGCCGCTCTTCGGCCGTCAGGCCGGCCGGCAACTCGATCTCGATTTCGGCAAACAGATCGCCGGCCGGTTGATCGGCGGGCCGCACGCCGTGGCCCTTGATCCGCAATCGCGTGCCGCTCGACGTGTTCGGCGGCACGGAAAGCGTGATCGTGCCGTGCGGCGTCGGCACATCGACCTTGGCGCCCAGTGCCGCCTCGGCCAGCGTCACCGGCACCCGCACGTCGAGCCGATTCCCGCTGCGGCGAAAATACGGATGCGGACTGACGCGGATCGTTATCAGGATGTCGCCGGCCGGTGCATCACCGACGCCCGGCTCACCCTGTCCGCGGACGCGGATTTTCTTGCCCTCCTCGATGCCGGCCGGAATCTTGACCTTGATCGTTTCGACGTTTCCGTCGTGCCGCTGCACCGTGAGCGCCGCCTGGCCGCCGAGCACGGCGGTGCCGAACGGCACCGTCAGCTCGGCCCGCAGGTCGTTGCCGCGCTCTGCCCGCGCCGGCCGCTTCCCACCACGGCCCCGGCCCAAGTGACGGAACAAATCGGCGAAGCCACCGCCACCTTCCGCTTCGTCCGGAGGTCCGCCTTCGCCAAACAAGTCGTTAAGATCGAACGGATACGTCTGCGGCCCGCTCGAGCTCGTGTACCGCCATTGCCGCGGTCCGCCGCCCGGCCCGCCCGGTCCGCCCGCACCCAGCGACTCATAATTGCTGCCGTATTGATCGTACAGCTTGCGCTTCTCCGCGTCGCTGAGCACCTCGAACGCGGACTGCACCTCCTGAAATTTCTTCTTCGCCGTGGCATCGTCCGGGTTCATGTCCGGGTGATACTTCCGCGCCAGCTTGCGATACGCCTTCTGAACATCGTCCGGCGACGCGTCGCGCGACACACCCAGCGTTGCGTAGTAGTCTTTAGCCATTTGAGAGAGGTCAGCTTCAATTTCGTCGAGACGCGAATTACGACAAACCATTCTAAAGCAAACTGTCGCCAAGCAAAATCGGCACTACACTACGCCGTACTGAGTACTCAGTACTCACATGCTAGACTGGTAGGTGGAGTCAACCATGCGATTTCCCCAAGTTGCCAGGTATCTGTTGATCCTGCTCGCGATGCGGTCGTCCATTACACAAGCGGCCCAACGCGCCGACGGCCAGTTGGAGTTGGAGATCGTCGACGCCGAAACGGGACAACCGATCGCCGCCCGCGTGCATCTCAAGAGCACGCGGGCCCGGTCGATCCAGTTGCGGCTACCCGGCACGTCGGAGCTCGGCGATCACTTTTACGTCGATGGCCGATTGACGCTTCCGCTGCGTGTCGGGCAGTACACGATGGAGATCGAGGCCTCGCCGGAGTATCGCACCGTCACCAGCCAGCCATTTGAGATCGAGCGGCATGCCGACGATACGAAGCGGGTTGAGATGCCGCGGTTCGCCAATCTGGCCGAGGAGGGCTGGTGGTCCGGGGACCTGGATGTCGCGCGTCCGCCGGCCGAACTGCCCCTGGCGATGCGTGCCGAGGGACTCAACGTAGTGACGAACGCCGTTCCGCCTGCGAGGGCCGCTTCAGCGGCCCGGCGAGTTCCCGCGCGCAAGTCGGCCGACGATGTTGTGCCCGCTGCACAATCGGACGCACAACACGTGATCGAATCGAACGCCGTGCTCGACCAGCGCGCTGGCGGCGGTCTGCTGCTGATCGATGCCCAGCCGCCGGTGGACCTGAGCGAAGCGACGCCGTACTCGCCGTCGTCGCTGAGTGTCATCCGCGACACCCGTAAGGCGGGCGGACATGTCATCGCCCGCACTCCGTTCGCCTGGGACCTGCCCGTGTGGCTTGCCAGCGGCGAGCTCGACGCGATCCAGTTGATTCATCATCACTCGCTGCGGAACGACGTGGATAACAAGGAAGAAGATGGCCGACCGCGCGACCGGTCGCTGTTCCCCGGAGCCAGCGGCAACGGCCGCTGGTCGGAGGCGATCTATTATCACGTGCTGAACTGCGGACTTCGCATCCCGCCCGTCGCCGGCAGCGGCTCGGGCAGCAACGGCAGCCCGCTCGGCAACAATCGCGTCTACGTCTACTGCGGCGACGATTTCAGCTACGAGCGGTGGTGGGAGGGGCTGGAAGCGGGGCGCGTGTTCGTCACCAACGGCCCGCTGTTGCGGCCGAGCGTGCAAGGCGAGCGGCCGGGGCATGTCTTTTCGCTCGGGCAAGGTGAAACGCTCACGCTGGAAATCGGGCTCGAGCTGGCCACGCGCGTGCCGGTCGAGTACCTGCAAATCATCAAGAATGGCCAGGTCGAGGCCGAAGCCCGACTGGCGGACTGGAAGGGAAAGAAAGGCCGGTTGCCGCCGGTGGCATTCGATGATAGCGGTTGGTTCTTGGTCCGCGCGGTGACCAACAACCGCCGCAACTACCAGTTCGCTTCCAGCGGCCCGTATTACGTTGAGACGGGTGAGGGGCCACGCGTCAGTCGCCGCAGCGTCCAGTTCTTTCTGGAGTGGATCGACGCGGCCACGGAGCGTATTGGCAAGCTGAAGGACATCGGCAACGCCGACCGAGCCGCGCTGCTAGCAGAGCAGGAGTCGGCCCGCCAATTCTTTGCGGGCCTGCTGGCGAATGCCAACGCCGAATGATCGTGCGGTGCGTGCATTTCCGCGCTTCCGCCCAAGATGCCGCGGCGAAAATGCCGATATTTGCCGTGTTTCTTGCGCGTTGCGCACTCGACGCGCGACGGGTGGCATGCTTTCGCGGCGCAGCCGCGTAAGCATGTGCTGAACGATTGGGATCATGCTCACGCCGCTTCGCGGCGAGAGCATGGCACCCGGCACTTGTTTTCACTTCTCACCTCGGACAGCATCTCCATGTGCGCAGCCGTCTCGGTGATTGCTCGCGAGCTGGCCTCGATGTGCACGACGACGGTCTCGTCGTCGCTTGCCGGCCCGATCGAATCGCTGAGCTTTTTGCGGCGGTCGCTGCTGTTTGCGGAACTGTCGAACCTTTCGTACCTGTCCCGTGCGGAGGCCGGCATCCTGGCCCATCGCATCGGCTTTCCCGAAATCCGCTTCTACGACCGCGACGGGGCCCAGGCATACATCTTCGGCAACGATGATGACGCAGTCGTCACCTGTCGCGGCACCGAGCCCAACGATCCCAACGACCTGAAGGCCGACCTCGACTTTGGCACCGCGATTGCCGAAACGGTCGGCCGCGTGCATCGTGGCTTCAAGCGAGAAGTCGACGACCTCTGGCCGCGACTGGAGCAGGCCCTAATCAACAACACGCGCACGCTGTGGTTCAGCGGCCATTCGCTGGGCGGTGCGATGGCGGCGATTTGCGCCGGTCGCTGCGTGCTCTCGCATATTCGCTCGAACCCGCGGGCCCTGTTTACGTTTGGGGCGCCACGGGTCGGCAACCGGCGGTACGTCAATTACGTCGACTTCGAGGCCTACCGCTGGGTGAACAACAACGACTCGGTGCCGCGGTTGCCGCCGGCCTTCCTTGGCTTCCGGCACAAGGGGCAGGAGATCTATTTGAACGCGTACGGCCAAATCCGCCGGTTGACGCCGTGGCAGCGCGTGAAGGATCGCTGGCGTGGTTTCTTCCGCGGCTTGCGCGAGGGCAACCTCGATTTCTTCGCGGACCACTCGATCCTCCGCTACATCGAGCACATTCGCGATGCGGTCGACGAGGACGAAGGCCCGCTCGCGCGGCTGCGCCTGCCGCAGCGGCCGAGCGCCGGCCCCTATCGACGCGCCGCCTAAGACCGAGCTCCGCGCGCACGGTGGCTTGATTCTAGCGGTGCAATCCCCTGCAAGAGGCGACGGTGCGCGGCGCCTGAGGGCGTATTGGTTTTCGCCTCAGCGAATTTTTTTCTTTTTTCTGGTGAGGCGATATCGGAGTGATTTCGCCTCACCTCGGGATTGCAAGTCGTTGGCCGGCCGCAGGTTCGTGGGCGGCGGTGGGGCGATATCGTCGGGATTTCGCCCCGGCGGTGGGACAGAATCCCCTTGGGACGGGACAAAATCGCGCACGCGTGCTTCGTCCTCCATGGGTGCTATGTCGATGCGCTCGGCGCGCACCGCGAGCGGAGTCCACGCATCGGTGGGTGACAAACAATGAGACGATTTGCCAAAGAACGGGAGCCGAAGAATCCAGCGTGAGTTTGAGCTTAACAAATCGGCGCGACAAATTCAGCAACGATTTTTGGCCGGCGCCGGATTCGGAAGCAATTGAACAGGAGGACGCGGAGGACGCAAAGTAAGGCTTTGGGAACGCTAATCTTCGCTGATCTTCGCTAATCTGATTCTCGTCGATAGTGGGGATTTGTTATCCAGTTCGCAGCACTCCATGGGGCGGCCGTGCCGGCACCATCGTTGCCGTAACGATCGGAAGGCGATAAGCTTGGTGCATGTCGCTGCCAGTTGGGGGTCGTATGTTGGTGGATGTGAACGTATGTGTACTTATTGGCTGGAGTTGTCAAGATATCTTATCCAATCTTTTTATGGATAACACGGTCTTACACACATTTTTTGTGTCGAATAACAAGTTCGGCCTCAAGTATGACAGGGTTCGAAATGTCCGCCCAGCATCACTACGTATCGAAGTTTCATTTGCGCGAGTTTTGCGACCCTGATTCTCTTTCCACGCGCGACCCGTGGGTTTGGCTTGGCTTGGTCGAAACTGGCACAGTCAAACGTCGCTCCCCCAAGAATTTTGGCACCGCGCCGCTCATGTTCGACGGCCCCGGCGGCCTCGCTGACCGCGAGTCGACGATTGAGAGCTTTCTGGCAAATGAAGTGGAAGGACCTGCTGCGACCGCCATCAAAAAGCTAGGGCATGGAGCGAGGGAACTTCCTCCGCAGCTAATGCGGTACTTAGCATGGGCTGCCGCGCGCTGCCTGCCGATGCAACAAATGGACTTGGACTGGTCAATTCGATTTAAGAGCTTGCTTGGCGGCCCCATGGCTGAGGTGCCGCCGAGCTTTCTCGAAAAGCCGTTCAACTCAGATCGTGATGTACACTTGCTTAATACAGTAACTGGCGAGTTTAGAGTCAGCAACGGGCAAGAAGCGACGGCACTCTTGGACGACGGATGGATTCCAGACCCGACTGACCGAAACAACTTCCTGGAGATGGCGCACATTCAAGCGGCATATTTTCAAGAACGCTGGTTTCCGCGCCTTCGATGGTTCACGCTTCGTCCGCCGGAGGATGAGTTTTTTGTCATTGGTGACAGAGCAGTCGGCTGGGGCGTGCC
>JBIOWO010000245.1:0-67761 GCA_044868555.1 Lacipirellulaceae bacterium
CGTCGATTACACGCCATCTACCTTATGCCCCTTGGGAAACTTCAACTTCGCAAATTCCTCTTGAGTGACTTCTATTGGTATTCCATTGAGTTGCATCACCATTCGCTTTCCGTTGACGCCCGTCCGCTCGTAAGCGACGATTGTGTTCAGCGGCAATGTTCCCAATCGCAGACCCCAGACAACGACGTACTCCTGACCGTCTCGGGTAGAGCGAAAAAACGGCGACGGGTCGGCGACGGCCCCCGCCAACACAGCTTTCAGCTCGTTCATATTCTGCGGAGGTCTACCGAGCTGACTTGTCGCCGTGCTGTAGTAGCTGATAATCCCCCGCATATTGTTACCGTCATTCGGCGGGGGCGGCGACGGTTCGCTCGACGTGCAGCCGACGGCCGAAAAAGCTGCCAAGAGGACAACGCTCGCGGCGCGATATCGCCCTAACCGACTCAACAGGCACCGCTTTGCTGGCCGCACCTTGACCTCCCAAATCTTTGCCGACCGGCTATGTCGAATAGTGGTCCGGTTGCCGCCGGGTAAACTACAGCCCCGCGACTGACCCGAAGACCGAGTCAGCCAACGCAGGCCATCGCCAGGTTGAAGCATACCAGAATCGTGCACTGAATGCAATCCTTAGTGCACAAAATCAAAGCGCTTTTGACGGGTTCGCCGTCCACTCGCTTAGGCCCTGAAGATCGCCCGAAACCGCCCCCCGGTCGGCCCCGCTATTTCGATTTCGCCCCCGATTGGCGAATCACGATCCTGAGTTCGTCCGGCTTCGGCGTATGCCGGCTCGTCTGGCCGTCGGGCCAACGGACGTCGATCGACGAGATGCGGGCATTGGCACCGAGGCCGAACCACAATGACGGGGATTGTTGCGACAGGTAGCCGCCGCCAGCGTGCACTTCGGCGGTTTGCTTCTGACCGTCGCTTCGGTTGACGGTGACCCGCGCGCCGACGGCCGTGTGATTTCCCGACCGGCCGACGAGCCGCACCATGGCCATGCGACGCCCTTCGACGCGTTGGTTCTCAAATGCCAACACTTCCGCGTCGTTGACGCCCACCACGACGTCGGGCCAGTTGTCGCCGTTGAGGTCGCTCGTCACCACGCTCTTGGCGTCGCCCGGTACGACGAGCCCGCTTTGGACAAACGGGGCTACCGCCAATTGTCCATTCTCTTTTCCCAGGAGGAGCACGCTGATTCCCCCATTCAATTGGCCGATTTCACGGCGTGAGGAATAAGAGTTCTGCACCAGATAGGCGTCGGTCAAACCGTCGGCATTGAAGTCGGTCATCACGACGCCAAAACCCGGCGCGACCTGGGACAATACAGGCAACGGTTCGATGGTGAAATGCGCTTGTCCGTCATTCCGTAGCACAACGCTGTCGGCCGCGTTCGCGGTGAGTTCGAGGGCGTCATGCAGTTGCTTCTCGCCGACTATTTCCGCCAGCGTCGCCGAGGCGAACTCACGGTAGGTGGGATACGCCGCCTCAACGAAAGGCAGCGCCTTCTCGACTTGAGGCTTGTTAAGTCTGGAAACAAGCCGGCCTTGCTCGTCGTACTGGGCCTCGATCGCGATGCGCCGGCCGTCGCCGGCGAAATCGCCGTAAAACAGCTTGGCAGGACGATCGGCTGTTACTCGGTAGCCGTTGTTGCGTCCGAGATTGGTGGCGACGTAGTCGATGTCGCCATCGCCGTCCAAGTCGCGTCCGGCGATGCCATTCCACCAGCCGAGCGCCTCGGCCAGTCCGGCCGAGTTGGTAGCATTGCGCAGCTTTCCCTGTTGGTTGACGAACAGTTTGATCGGCCCCCAATCGTGGGTGACAAGCAAATCCAGCCAGCCGTCGGCATTTACGTCGGACCATAGCGCGCTAGTCACCAGGCCGGTCTTCTGGAGCTCCGGCGCGTGCTCGACGGTCACATCTCGAAATGTGCCGGCCTGATTATTGAGCAACCGGTTGTCCGGCGTTTCCGGGAACCGCCCAGGGATAGATCGGCCGCCGACGAACAGGTCGAGATCGCCGTCGTGGTCGTAATCGGCGGCGGCGGCGACGCTGCCGCTGTCGCGAAGGTCCGGCAATTGGCCGTCCGGGGCGGTAACAAACGTCCCGCTTCCGTCATTGAGAAACAGCCGATCGCGAAGTGCCGGATCTCCCGGCTCGCACTCGACGCTTCCGCTCACCAAGAACAGATCGAGGTCGTTGTCGGCGTCGGCATCGAATAGCAATACTCCTTCGTCCTCGCTACCACTATTGTCGTTCCACGGCGGAAACAGGCTCGATACATCGGCCCATTTCCCTGCGCCCTCATTTGCCACCAGTGTGCCCCAATTTCCCTTCGCGCCGCCCAGAAATACGTCTTCGTGCCCATCTCCATTGACGTCGCCGACGGCGAGCCCCGGTCCAAGCTGCGAGAGTCGGAACGCGAGGAGTGGTTGTCGGGAAAAATCATCGAATGGCTCTTCGTAGCGGGTCAGCTTTCCGAGTGCGTCGGTCCGCGCAAACATCGGCCGGGTCGTTGGCAGGTCCGGCGATTTTCGCTTGGGCGGTGCGCCGTCGGGCTCCGTGATCGTGTAGGAACGGTCGGCCGCCAGGTTTTTGAACGACTGACGGTGACCGCTCGGCCAGTCGACAACAAGCTCGTCGGCGGTCGTGGCGTCTCCCAGTCCGAAATGAATCGTTGGATCACTCGACGACATAAAGCCGCGAGAGATCGTCAAATAACTTGCTTGCGGCTGGCGGCCTGCCCGGATACTGACCGTGGCGCCAATCCCCCACCGATTGCTGACGATGCCCTGGAGCCGAATCTTGATGGCGTGGCCGGACGTACCATTGTTGCGGTAGACGCTGACCATGTCGTCCAGATTGTTGATGACGAGATCCAGATCGCCATCACCGTCCAGGTCGCCGAACGCAGTGCCGAAACTAATGCCCTCGTAGTCCAACCCCCAGGCACGACTTACGTCTTCGAACTTCAGGTTGGCCGCGTTGCGGAAGGCGATGTTTGGCTGTAAGAGCGGCGCCTGCTGGTCCCAATACTTGGTGAACGTCGCGGAATTGATCGCCCCGACTTTCTGTGCGGCGAGTTTGTGATCGCTATTGCTCCAATCGCGGCTCATGCCGTTCGTGACGTGAAGGTCGACTCGGCCGTCTTGATCCAAGTCGACAAATCTCGGCGACCAGGTCCAGCCCGTGCTCTCCAAGCCGGTGAGAAATGCAATTTCGAGACAACGCTCCACGCCCGTGTTCAGGAACACAGTATTGCGCATGTACTGACGCGGAATCGGGCGCTCCAAGTACCAACCGTCCGCGTACATGTCGTTCATGGCCACCATAGAGCGGTAGTGAGTGCGTTCCGACATATCGGTGCCGATGAAATCGAACAGTCCGTCGTTGTTGATGTCGCCGACGTCGCACCCCATTGAAAACCACGGCGTATGCGGAAGCACCTCGGCGGCCACGTCGGTGAAGGTGCCGTCGCCGTTATTTCGATAGAGATAGTCGGGCGCAAAGAAGTCGTTGGCGATGTAAACGTCGGGGTAGCCATCGTTATTGTAGTCCCACCAGGTCGCGGCCAGCCCTTTGTCGTTGCCGTGAATTCCGGCCGGCCCGCTGACATCGGTGAACGTACCGTCGCCGTTGTTGCGATAAAAATGATCGTATTGGCCGACTTCGATGACGCCGTAGTCGCCTTCGGGCATCCGGATCGTGTCGTGGAACTCTCGATATTCTTCCGGCACGCGCGGCACGCCGCGCTGATCGTACTCGAGGCGATACTCGATGTCGGCAGGCGGCGGATGGTGATTCGTGACCAGGTAGCCGTCCAGGTCGCCGTCCAAATCGTAATCCGCGAACGACATGATGATGCTGGAGCCGAAGTAATCGAGGCCGAACTGTTTGCTCTTCTCTTCAAAGGTGCCGTCGCCGCGATTGATGTACAGGTGGTTGGGGCAGCGGTAGCCGCAGACGTAGAGATCGAGATCGCCGTCGTTGTCGATGTCGGCAAACGACGCACCGAGCGTCCAGCGGCCCTGACCGGGGCCAATGAGAGATTTGTCGGTGGCGTCCTCGAACCGAAAATTGCCCAGGTTGCGATACAACCGTCCACCGTCGGTCGTCCGCGGCAGGAAGACGTCGACCAATCCGTCGCCATCGTAGTCGCCCATCGCCACGCCGCTTCCCGTCGCCGTGTTGCGATTCTGACCCAATAGATCGTTCCACTTATGGTAAAAGTCGATCCCAACTTTCTTGGGATCGAGCAGTTCAAAGAGGTGATCTCCCGCGGCGGCTTGTCGTGGCGCCAAAGGCGTGGAAGTGATCTTGCCAGTGGCGACAGCGGCGCCTCGCGGCCGGGCTTTGGCGGTTTGATTTGCTTCGGCCGCCGCCGCAAACTGGCAGCAACAACTCATGGTCACGAGCTGGAGGCACAGCGACTTTGCAATGGCTGATGCGATCATCGGCATGCATCGTGGAAATAGAGGTCGTGCCAATGACATCGATAACCGCCCCTGCATTGCCGCCCGTTGAGTGCCCAGAATGCGTCGGATAATTCCAGTTAAGGTCAAGATTCCAACCGCTGCAAGTGCTTCGTCCGGGAAAACTGGCCGTGGCGAGCGTGCGATTGGTGGTTCTGGTGACAGGAAGCGGAGGCGCGACTCCGAAGCGCATAGCAAAAGGGCCCTGGGAAGTTCCCAGGGCCCTTTGAAATTGTTGCGGTTTTCACGAACGCTTCGTCGCCTACCGGCGGCGACGAATCCAGCCGACCAATCCAATCATCACCAGTCCGGCCAGTGTTAGCGTGGCCGGCTCAGGAATGATCGTGATAGTCAGTCTCAATCCTTGATTTCCCGTCGTGTTCGGATCTTGATCCGACACTTGTCCCCAGTCATTCGTCGCGGTGATATCCACCGTGTACGTACCGTTTGGCGCTAAGGTATCCCAACGGAAATACGATTGGTTTGTCGCCGGAAGTGTCAGCAGTGCCGACCCGCCGCCTTGGGCGCCCTGAATCATCGCATCGGCTCCTGGCAGATTCGGCGTTCGGACCCACGCATGCGGCCCCGATTGACCACTGGAATCGGAAATGAGCTGCGCGATCACGGTACCGCGTGGCACCGTAAAACTCGTCTGAGAACTGCCGATGATTGGCACGCCAGGTGCCGGCAACGGATCGTAGGTGTCAATCGTAAAGTCGTCGAACTGAGCTTCACCCGGTCGCGGTATGTTGGGCGTCATGGGGTCCATATCATGGTCGTACGAGCCGCCATACATCTGGAAGTGCAAGCCGACCTGCTGAACGAGGAGTGGATCCCTGAGCGGGTTGCCCGCTGCTATTGCGACCCTGCTTTGGAACTGATAGGTCGCACCACCGTCCTGCGACACCCATCCGCGGTAGGTTTGTCCGCCGCCAACCTTCTCTAGTTTTACCACGAGCGGGTTCGGCTCGTTGTTCCCCGTAGCTCCACCGGTCGGGTTGATCGGGAAGTTTTGCTCCTGCTGAGCCCCCACCAGGACCCGCTTCATGAGGGTGTTGGCTTCGTTGACATTCGCTGCGTCGGTGCGGAAGACCGCCATCGTGACGAAGTTCTCGTCAGCGTGGTCTGCTGCAACTCCGGGCGGTGTGGCAGACGGTGCGCGTGCCAAGAGCCCAGCCGCCGACCAATTACCGGCGGTCTGTGCCACGATCTTGACCGTCGCCGTGAAGTCCTTGCCCGCGGGAACTTCGAGGTTCAGGAATGGGGCGGTCGAGCGGTTGCCTTCCCAGCCCATACCAGGTGGAAGTGGAGGTGAACCTGGTGAAACATACGTACCGTTGTCTCCCACGGTCAGAGTGCCGGCGTTCGTCGTATTGGCATCGTGCACCGTCTGGTTCACAAGTAGCGGAATGTTTTCCATTCCTGTCCAGATGGTGCCGGTTGTATCGCCGGCCGTGTAATCGTGATTCGCATTAAAGTTGTCTGAGATGACAACGGCTCCAGCCGGAGCGGCCATCGCTAGAAAAGCACAAGTGCCGATGGCGATACAACCCAGTACGCGTTGGGTTGCCGATAGTTCCCTTCGCTGTCGATTCATGAGACCCTCCCAAGATGAGCAGACTTGTCTTACAGGGAAATGTAGGTGACGTGAGCCGGCGCAAGGACGCCGCCCACGACTAAAGTCACAATTTACTCTGTGCACAAAAAAATGCAAGGGTTTTGTGAACAAAATTATCAGATCTTTTTTTCGGGCCGTTTTTCGCGGTTTTTCCCCGTATGGATCGAGACCAGGCGACAGGCCGTCGCCCGAATACCATTTTCGGGCCGCGGGCTGGCTAGGGCTGGACTGGGGCCGTGGTCGGCCAAATTGACTGGCGAGGTGAGAGGTTTTTTGACGGAAAGTTCTTGACTAGGGCCACCCCGACAGATTATATTCTGTACTCAATGTCACGTTTTGCATTTTCGAGCAAGCCAGTGTGAGCCGGGCGCTTTCCCGGCAAAATCACCGTCTAGGCGGCAGCAGCGGCTGGGAGTATTGTGCGAGACCGCGCGCCGCAGATTTTTGATAGCGGAGGGAAACCTAGAATGTCACTTAGGACTGTTTTCGCGGTATCGCTGGCGCTGACGGCGCTTTCGGGCGGCAATTGCTTTGGACGCTTGCTGATGGGGATGGACGCTGTCGGTTGGGAGAACGCTAACGACAGCGGGCCGCTGCTGTTCCGCAATGTCAACGACACAGACCTTGTTTCGGTGCGGGCAAAGATCACCGCGCAGTCTGTGGGCAATTGGTCGCAAGCCGGTGTTATCGTTCGTGCGCCCAACGCGATCGATGCCGCGGCTGGTCAGGAAAACTGGCAAACATCCTGGAGCTTCCGGGCAGGTGGTGCAAACAATCTCCAGCATCAATCCAATGCGGTGACCCTTGGCGTGGAAGCGGAGCTGAACGATGCCGGGTTCAATGCCGACGCGTTGCAATACATGCGTCTCGACCGCCTCGGGCCGGGGCAGTTCCAGGCATACCGCGGCAGCGGACCCAACGATGCCAATATTACCTGGACGGTGCACAACGACGGGTCGCAGACGAACGCGAATTTGGTGGGTGCTCTCCAGGTAGGCGTGGCGGCCGGCGCGTCGCCGGGAGTCGGCGGCATCACCAATGCCAGAGTCGCTTTCGAGTGGATCGAGATCCAGACCACCAGCCAGACCTTCCGCGACGACTTCACCTATACGCACGACTTTACGACCGGCGTGCCGGTGGCCGGAATTTGGAGCGGCGTGGAAAACGCGGCCTTGGGCGGCACCAACACGGTTTCGAATCCCAGGGCCGGCGAGTGCATCGCTTGCACATGGGCGGTCAATGGGTCCGGCAACATCAACGCGGGCACAAGTTGGGGCTCGCTCATTGGCCCGAACGGCAACGATGTCACGCTCAGTTTTGGCGCCGCGCTGGCGGCTGGCCCCGGGACGGCTTACACCAACACCAACGTGACCGTCAAGAAAATCGAATTCAACAACGCAGTGCAGACGTACGCCGTCGGAGGCGCAGGCACCATCACGCTGGATGCTGATACTGGCGATGCGTTCATCGATGTATTGGCCGGTAGCCATGAAATCCAGACCGATTTAATCTTCAACGACAACGTAATGATGACGGCTGCTGCCGGAACGACGCTAAACGTTAATGCCGGCGTGTTCCTCAACGGGAAAACTTTCACGATCGGCGGCGCTGGAACCATCCTCTTCAACAATGGCACATTCGCGGGCAGTGGGCCGGGCGCCGGTGCTGTAGTAAACGACGGAACGTTGGCCGGGTTGGCAGGCGTTCAAGGTGATTACACGCAAACTTCCGATGGCTCCTTGGCGGTCCGGGTGGGCGGCGCCCCGATCCAGATATCCGGAGCGGCTCAACTGGGCGGCGTGTTGGACGTGTCGCTGGCCGACGGTTTCGCGGCGACTCCCGGCTCGGTGTTTACGGTCCTTACGGCCGACAGCGTGAGCGACCTGGGACTCTCGCTCGCCGGCGCCGATGCAGGCTTGTTCCATCTGGCGGTGGGGAATGGGGCGGTGTCACTCGTGGTAGGGGCCGTGCCCGAGCCGTCGACGCTTGTGCTAGTTGGCGGGGTGATATTGGCTGGTTGCGCGATGCGCCGTCGCCGTGGTCGACCATTTGACCGCGGTGGACCGCCGTTACCGAAAAGGGGAATCATGTCAAAGTGTTGCACCTGGACTGCTTTTTTATTTGCGCTATACCTGATCGGAGCATCGCCGGTCCAGGCGCAATTCGGCACGTTTCGCGATGACTTCGGCGACGATGCCGAAGCCAACGACGAGGACACGTGGGATTACACCACGGGCACCGTGCCAGCCGGCGGCATTTGGAACGGAATCCACAATCCGACGTTCGGCGATGGAGTGCCGCCCTCTTCACCTCCAGCCAGGTTCATCTCTGATGGCAGTGACGGCTTCGGCGCCGATAAGACTGGAAAACTTTTTATCGAGGATTTGAATCTTCATCTCAACCCGAATGCCACGCTTGGAGTAGGTTGGGAAGGAAACAAGAACAACGCTCCGTTCCTGTTCCGGAACGTGCCGGCCGACGCGAAATTCACAGCCACCATGAAGATCGACGCCCAGACTGCCGGCCAGTGGTCGTACGCGCCCATTATCGCGCGGCTAGCCGGTAACCCTGTGGGAATCGGTCTGGGGGACCCTGTAGGACTTGATCCCGACGAAAGCTTTGTCACGATGGGCTCGTTCCGAACCGACACAGCGAATCCGGGCAACGCATCGATGCTCACCCAGAATATTGTCAACACTGTTGAGACCGAAGGACCGATGCAACCCGCCACCAATGGCTTGCCGCTATGGATTCAAATGCAAAAAGTTGGCGCGCAGTTCACTGCCTTCACATCGATCGATGGTATCGCCTTTACGCAGCGGAATCAGATCATCAATACCGAGCTGGCTACGGCCGGCGAAACGCTCGAAGTTGGCCCGTCGTTCATGATGTTCACCGGTGGGGGGGGGAACGTGGAGTACGACTTTTTTGAAATCACCGTCGAGCCGAACCCGTTGCTGACGCAAGCAGCTTGGAGTGGCAACGCCGGTTCGCAGGGAAGTGGCGACTGGGGCAATGTCAATAACTGGTCCACCGATTCGCCAGGACAGCAAATCGATGTGAACACGGTGAATGTCACCTTAGGAACGACGGCCAACGTGACCGGGCCGACAACGGTCTTCAACAACACCGTGCGGAAGGTTAAGTCGCTGGCGTTCGACAGCGTGAACAAGTACGCGATTGCCGGTCCAGGCGGAATCACGATGGAAGCCGACCTGCCGGCCGCCACCACGCCATGCAATCTTGGCAACCCGTCGATGTGCGTGCTTCAGGGTTCGCACGAAATCCAGGTCGACGTGACGCTCAACGCCAACACGACCTTGACGGCTGCGGCGGGGACACGGCTCGATTTCAACAACCAAGTCGATTTTGTCGCGGCCTCACGGTCGCTGACCGTGACTGGTGGTGGAAAAGTCAACTTCAACAACAACATCGACCTGGCAGCCCTCGGCGCCGTAAACGTCAATAGCACTGGCGTGGTCGGCGGCTCTGGCAGGATCAACGGCACGCTTAATAACAACTCCGGCGGCACTGTGGCGCCGGGCACGAGTGCCGGCACTCTCACGGTCGATGGCAACTACGTGCAGAACGCCGCCGCCGCCTTGAATATCGAAATCGGCGGCACGGCGGCCAACGCGTTCGACAAGTTGGTCGTGGGTGGGGCGCTGGCCGTACTGGGCAACGGGACGTTGAACGTGTCGTTGATCAACGGATTTGTACCATCCGCTGCGGATTCGTTCCAGATACTCTTTGCGACTAATAACCTGGCTAACAACACGAGGTTTATCAATACTACCGCGGCGCCGAATAACGTTCTGACAATGCTCGGCGTTGGCACGTTTAAGGTCAACTACGTCTATGGTGCCGGTGGCAGCGTGACATTGACGAACTTTATGGGGATTGGCGGCGTTCCCGGCGACTACAACGGTAATGGTGTTGTCGACACGGCGGACTACGTCGTATGGCGCAACACGCTCGGCACGAGCGTGCCCAACGGCACCGGGGCCGACGGCGACGGCAACGGCACCATTCAGGATGCCGATTACACGTTCTGGAAGGCGCGGTTCGGAAACACTTCCGGCTCGGGTTCCGGCAGCGCGACCGGCGCCGCGACCATTCCCGAGCCCACTTCGATCGCCCTATTGCTAATGGCCGCGATTCCTGGGATTCGGCTAATATATCGTCGCGGATTAGCGAGATTTTTCGCATGATTTCGAGATCAGGCGGCGCGAAATCATGCCGTAATTGGCAGTTGGAATTATAATCGTCATATCGTTTACGGTGGCGACCGCTTGGCGGCGAGTTAGCGGGACATCGGTCGCCGGGCTCCGCGTGAGTGCGGTGTCGTGGAGCATTTGAGAGGAGGAGCGATGCCTCGAGCCTCGAATGGCCGGTGTGCGCGGTTCTTTGCGCCTGATCGGCTGAACCGTTCTTACTGCGTGTGCGCTGTCGGCGCGCTGTTGTGTCTGGGCTGGGCTGCGTCGTGTCTCGGTGCGATCAGCCAGGATCTTCTGGTGGACCTGCCTGGCGGCGATTTTAACAACCAGATGTTCACGTCGATCCAGAACGCGCCCGGTCGGCCCAACGATATCTTCATATCACGGGCGGACGGCAACATCTATCGTTACGATCTGACGACCAACACGCAGAGCACGTTTCTCACGATTCCTGCTGCGGACTTCGACGCCGGCGGCGGCTATTGGGGCTTGCTGGGCTTCACCTTCGCGCCCGATTTTGCCACCAGCGGCAATATGTATGTCCATGTGGCCGACGACTTGGATGTCGGCCAAGTGGACCCCGATCTGCATCACCGCATCTACATTCGGCGGTATAATCTCACGAATCCTCTGTCCGCAACGCCGACGTTGAGCGCCCCGACAAACCTGCTGCGATGGAATCAGGGTGGAAACATTGACGAGAATTATGGCACCGACCACAGCGGCGGGTGGATCGGGTTCCAGCCCGGGGATCCAAACACGCTGTGGATCAGCAGCGGCGACACCGGCAACGTGGAAGGGGCCGGACGCGACTTTCATCGCACGGGGCAAGATCCGACCGATCTGCGCTCCGGCATTCTGCGGATCAACGTCAACGGCACCGGCGCAGGGGAGTTTGGCAACTATGCGATTCCCAGCAACAATCCAAAACAGACCGGCCTGCCGCAATACAGCACTTGGGCGCCGGAAGTGTGGAGCATCGGCCTGAGGAGTCCTTGGGGCGGCAGCTTCGACCGGTCGACAGGCGACTTTTTCATTGGCGACGTGGGTGCGTCGCAAATTGGCGGCAACACGGGGCAAGAAGAAGTCGACTTCGAGCGGGCCGACAGTCCGGGTGGGCGCAATTACGGCTGGCGGATCATGGAAGGGACGACCTGCCCCTCGTCGCAGGATCCCGGCGTCACGTGCGACCCTCAAAATCCCGATCCAGCTTTTACGCCGCCTGTGTACGACTACGAGTACGGTGGCGGCTACGGGAGCGCTGGCGCCCCGGAGTTTGACGGCCGCTCCGTCACCGGCGGCTACGTCTATCGCGGGCCGATCGCGGAGCTGCAGGGGAAATACATCTTCGGCGATTGGTCGAGCCATCAAATCTGGTCGATGAACATCGATCGCAACGCCAACGGTGGCCTGGGCGGAGTCGTGCCGGGCTCGCTGACCAATCTCTCCGCGGCGTTAGGCCGGAATACGACCGGGGGACAGAGCGCGCTGAACGGGCCGACCGGGTTTGGCGAGGACGCAGCCGGCAATCTTTACTACACAGAGCTTGACGGGAGTTTGTACAAGTTTTGCGAAGTGGGCCAGCCCGGCTGCGGGCCTGATCCGCCACCCCCCCCGCCGCCGCCGCGCGAACCGACACTGACGCTCCTCGACGAATTCACCGGAACCCACGATTATAAAACTGGCACGGTGCCGGCGGGCGGAATTTGGACCGAAGTCCATAACGAGGCCTTTAATGCCACCGACCCGTTCAACTCCAACACAACCAACGCCGGGAACTTGACCATCGGCCTCGCGTCAGTTGGCTGGGGTGGCGGCAACACCGATAACGGGCCCTTCCTATTTAAGGAAGTCAACGCGGAAAATCTGATGGAAGTCCGCGTCAGGATTACGCAGCAGACCGCGGGACAATGGTCGTCGGCCGGAATTCTGGTCCGGGCCGATGGTCCACTCGACGACGATGCCTCGAATGACAATTTTCTCACGGCCCACTCCTTCCGCATCAGTGCGACCGACAATCGCGTGCAGACTGCCAATGTCATCGAAGGCGCCGAAACGGAGACCAACGACGGAGGCTTAAGCAGCGCGAGTCTCGCTTACCTGCGGTTGGTCCATTTGGGCGAGGGACAGTTTGAGGTGTTCAGTTCGAGCGACGGCACCAATTGGACATCGCGCGAATTGGTCACGAATGCCGCGCTGGCCTCCGGGCTAGTGGAAGTCGGAGTGTGGGCTGGCTGCTATTCGCCCGGTAGCATGGCCTGCACGAGCGGCACCGCGCGGTTCGACTGGGCTGAAATTATCCTGGGTGTGCCGGCCGGCGACTACAACGAGGACGGCGTCGTCGATACCGCCGACTATGTCGTATGGCGTGATACGATGGGCCAGGCTGTGACGGCTTGGGACGGGGCCGACGGCACCGGCGACGGGATGGTCACGCAGGCCGACTACGACGCCTGGAAGAAAAATTTCGGCAAGACGATCCCCAATCTCAGTGGCTCTGGCAGTTCGCTGGTGCAGGTGCCTGAGCCTTGCTCGGTAGCATTTCTGCTGTTTTGGTCCTGCGGTCTGACTCTTGTGGCGCGGCAGCGCACGGATCGCACGAAGGCGCGACGAATGGCAGGGCAAAGCCAGCGGTGAGCTTGCGATTCGGCCCCGTCGATGGCCGTGGAGTCGAGACTGATCTTAGTCCGCACGCCGAAACGGGCGACGACTGCGTTCCGTGGATGGCCTTCGCGAAGCGTTCGTCGGGAATGCGGGCGATGATTTTACTGCGTCCCCATTGCTTCATCTTGTAGACGATTTGCTCAAAGTCACCGGGAGTGATGTGGACGCTCCACGGCCCTTGAAGCCGCGCGCAGCGCGCGGTGCCGCCCAGAAACTCGCGCCCAAAGCTCCGCGCAGATTCGATCAGCAATGCGATCTTTGGGATGTCCCGTGCGCCGCTGAGTTACTTCGTTCGACGGTCGATCGACAGTGTACGCGCCGACACGTTGTCTCAACAGCCACCAATCGAATTGGCGCACAATGTTTCGCGCGAGTGGCGTCAAATAGTGCCTCGGCGATGAGCGTTCCAACTCTAATTTTCCTTTGTATGCCGCGCGTTTCGCGAACGCGGCAGAAGAAATATCCGGATCAAGCAAATAAGTTTCGTAAATAAGAAGCGAAATTGACACGCGCCTCGGATTGATTACACAGTAAGGTGGGGAAACATGAAAGGCGGCGAAGGTTGCGCTGGACCTGGAGGTTGTTGCTGCGCGGATCGATACAGTCGCTTGGAGAATTTGTCGCACGGTTTTGTGCGTGATGAGCGCGACGGCAATTCCTATCTTGCCGCGCCGGTGACGCCCGACTTCGTCGGCCGGCCCGACAGCCAGCGGCTGCCGGCGATCGCTGCCCGAGCGCAGTAAGACGACACGTTCATTGGAAAAGGTATTTGCATGCTGCCGGAACAATGGGAAACATTCAAACGGGCCGCCCGCCTCGAGCGGATGGAGAAAATCCCGTTTGCGCTGATCATCGATAGCCCCTGGATTCCCGGCTATCTCGGGATCAAGCACTTGGATTATTACCTCGATCCCGAGCTGTGGTTCCAATCGAACCTGCGCATCATGCGGGAGTTTCCTGACATCATTTTCGTGCCGTCCTGGTGGATGGAATATGGGATGGCCGCGGAACCTTCGGTGCTCGGCGCGAAGATCAAGTTCTGGCAGGACAACACACCTAGCGAATACCACACGCTCTATCACCTGGAAGACATCGACCAGTTTCCGGAGTACGAAGTCGAAGCCGACGCTTTCGCGGCCCTCACGCTGCATCGCTACGGCATGCACCGCGAGCGCATCATCGAGCACGGGTACATCTTGCCGATGATCACCTCGCGCGGCCCGTTGTGTACGGCCGGCTTCGTCCGCGGCACGACGCCGTTCATGATCGACCTGGTCGAGAACCCGGAGGGCGCCCACAAATTGATTGATCTCTGCACGCGAGTGATCATCGATTGGCTTCGCGCGCAGCACAAGGTATTGGGTGACACGGTGGAAAGCATTTTCATCCTCGACGACATCGTCGGCTTCATCAATGAAGAGCACTACCAGGAGTTCGCCCATCCCTATCTGAAGCGGATTTGCGACGCTTTCCCCGACGACTGGATCAAGATTTACCACAACGACGCCGAGGTAGATGCCTGCCTCGATTACTTGCCGGACGCTGGTTTCCACGTCCTCAACTGGGGCAAACAAAAGGACATCCGCGAAGTGAAGCAGCGCGTGGGTCACCGGATGTGCCTGATGGGCAACGTCAATCCATTGGAAATCGCCGTCCGCGGCACGCCTGAGGAGGTCAAGGACGCAACGCTCGAAGTGCTGGAAGGCGCGGGCGACGAGGGAATCATTCTCTCCGTCGGCGGCGGCGTAAGCCCTGGTATGCCGCGAGAAAATATTGTCGCCATGCAGGAGGCGCTCGAGGAATTCAACGCCGGCCGGCAAGCCGAGTCGGCCCGCGCGGGAGCACTGCATGGTTGACTATGCCCGGATGAACCAACACCTCTATGAGGGCGCGGCCAAGGAAGTCGAGCAGATGACAAAAGACGCCTTGGCCGAGGGGCGACCGGTGCAGGAAGTGCTCAACGAAGGATTGATCGCGGGGATGAGCGTCGTCGGCGAGGATTTCAAGCACAATGTCTTGTACGTGCCAGAGGTCCTCATCGCCGCGCGGGCGATGAAGGCCGGGATGGCGGTGCTCAAGCCGCTACTTAGTGCCAAGGACTCGAATGCAAAGCCGGCGGGGGTGCTCCTCATGGGCACCGTTCGCGGTGACCTGCACGACATTGGCAAAAACCTGGTGTGCATGATGGCCGAGGGGGCCGGCTTCGAAGTGCACGACATCGGCGTCGACCAGAGCGTCGAGAAATTCATGGCCGCCGCCGAAAAGTGCCACCCGGACATTATCGGCATGAGCGCACTGCTCACCACCACGATGACTTACATGAAGACCGTGATCGACGGATTTGAGAAGGCCGGCTTAAACCACATCAAGATGGCGGTCGGCGGCGCGCCGATCAGCCAGATGTTTGCCGACGAAATTGGTGCCGACGGTTACGGTTCGGACGCGTCGAATGCCGTCGACCTGTTTCTGCGCCTGGCGAGAAGGGAATAGCGAACGTGGCGACCTACAAGATTCTTTACTGGCAGGAAATACCTTCGCAGATTCGCGCTGAGGACGACCAGGACGACGTCAGCCTGCCGCTCGGCCGCAGTTTTCAGGATCGCATCGACGCCCTGGCAACGGCACGCGGCCTGCAAGACTCCGACAATTATCTGGCCCAATGGAAGTGGAGCGACGAAGAGGAACGCGACGGCTCGGCCCAGAGCGTGGCCGAGGCGGTGAAAGCCGAACTCGAGGCCCGGGCCGACTGGTAAACACACCGCCGATGGACGTGACATTGATCATCAACGGACAGACTACCGGCGCGACGGCCGGCATGTCGCTGTTCGAACATGCCGAGCGGCTCGGTGTCCAGGTGCCCACGTCCTGCCAGAAGCTAGGCAAGTGCAAGGAATGCATGGTCGAAGTGGTCGAGGGCATGGAACTGCTCACACCACCCACTGCGGAAGAAGAGCATCTGCGAGACAACTTCCGCCTTTCCTGCCGTTGCCGAGTCGCCGATGCGGCCGGCACCAAGCCAATTCGTTGCCACACCATGCGTCGCGCCCAGATGCGGATCGAACGCCAGGCCTACGCGATGCCGAACGGCCGGGATAAACCGCGGCTCGACCCGGCCGTCACCCGTCGTGGCGACGCGATCCTGATTGACGGCGCGGAAGTCAATCGCTCATCCGCTCCCATTCACGGCATCGCTATGGACTTGGGGACGACGACCATCGTGTTGCGGCTGTTCAATCTGGAGACCGGCGAGTTGGTGGCCGACGCCACGCTCGAAAATCCGCAGCGCTTCGGCGGCTCCGACGTGATGTCCCGCATCCATTACGACACACACCATCACGGCAAACTGCTGGCCCGCACTGTCGCCGGCTATCTCACGCGCGTGATCGAGGAATTCCCCGTCGATCCGGCGACGATCTACGAGGTTGTCGTGGTCGGCAACGCCGCGATGCGCGACATCTTTTTCCATCAAAACGTATACACGATCGGCCAGAGTCCGTACCGCTCGATCACCGAGATCGAAATGGCTGAAGGGAAGCGAGCCACGACCAGCCTCGCTCAGTCCGGCCGGCGATCGCTGCTGCCCGTGCATCCGCGGGCGCGCGTCTTTGGCGGGCCGATCATCAGTGGCCATGTCGGCGCCGATGCTGCCGCCTGCATGCTCGCGGCCGACCTGGCGAACGAAGACCGGCTCGTGGCGATCATGGACATCGGCACGAACACCGAACTAATTGTTGGCAACCGCCACCGCATCCTGGCGGCATCTTGCCCGGCCGGACCCGCATTCGAAGGCGGTGCGATCCGTTGCGGCATGCCCGGCCTCGACGGTGCGATTGAAGACGTAACGATCGACGACGACGGTCGTTTCTCGCTGGGCGTCATCGGCGACGTGCCAGCGGAAGGCATCTGCGGCTCCGGCCTCGTGGGGCTAACGAGCGAGCTATTGCGGACCGGCCAAATGAACGAGTTGGGCCGATTCGACGACGATTTGCCGCGGATCACACTCGACGCCGAGCGAGGCATCTATTTCCTGGAAAGCGATATCAACGAGTTGGCCCAGGCCAAGGGGGCCAACGTTGCCGGCCTGTTGACCGTTTTCAGTCGCTATGGCGTCCAGTTCGACGACGTCGACGTGTTCTACCTGGCGGGCGGCTTCGGCGGTCACCTCGACGTCGCCGCTGCCAAACGCATCGGCCTGATCCCGAATATCTCGGACTCGAAGTTTATCTCCATCGGCAACGCGGCGATCGAAGGCGCCTCGATCGCCTTGCTTTCCAGCACGCGGCGTGACGAACTGGAGCAGATCGTCAAGCGCGTCGAGCATTGCCGGCTGGAAACCCATCCGCGATTTTTCGATTTCTTTGTCGAGGGTTGCCAGTTCAAACCGCTTGAGTCACTACACGAGGCGGTGGGATGAACGAGTTGGTCGACACATTGCCGGACGCTAACGTCCAGCCCGCGGAATACCAGCGGCTGCTCGGCTATCCGCGCGATCATCCGTTGTCCGATCGCGCTCTCGAACTGGCAGATCGGGCCCGCGCATGGTACGTGGCCAACGGCAAACCGTGGGTTTATGCTCGCCAGGCCGAGTGCGTGGAAATCACAAACGGCTCCGTGCACATCGATGGCGCGTCGTTTGTCGGCCGCAGTTTGCAGGCCGCCCTCCATCAAGCGGAGGCGGAGAGTGTCGTTCTCGTCGCCGTGAGCGCGGGCCCGGAGCTCGAGCGCGAAGCCCAAGAAATGTGGCGCCAGGAGAAGCCCGATGAATACTTCTTCCTCGAAGTCTACGGCTCGGCCGTCGTCGAGCATTTGGTGACGATGTGCGGTGCCCGGCTATGTGCTTGGGCCGAGCCGCAGCAGATGGCCGTGCTGCCGCACATGAGCCCTGGTTATTTGGATTGGGATGTTTCGCAGCAGCCGCACCTGCTCCAACTGATTCGCTCGGATGGCCGCAGCGTGCTGCCGGGCCAGCTCGACGTGTTGCCGACCGGCATGCTGCGGCCGAAGAAATCGCTGCTAGCCGTGTTCGGCGTCACGCGCCGGACGGCTCATGTCCGTCGACACGGCGAACTCAACCCGTGCGAAGGCTGCTCTTTCCTGCCATGTCAGTTCCGACGCGCACCGTACCGACGCGCCCCGCAGTTCTCTGGCATCGCGATCTCATCTCCGTCGATGTCCACCACGATAGGCCCACAACCCGCCCTCATTCCACTCAATCGAGAAGCCAAGTACGCCGTGCACGTTAAAGCATTGGCACGTTGGACCAATGAACGGCTCACGCTGGCACGTCGCGGTAACGGCACCATCGACGTGCTCTTTCGCTACGAGGGAACCACCTGTACCAATCTGGGACGTCGGCTGCTCTTTGACTACCACGTCCGACTCGGCCCCGCCGATTTGGGCTACCCAATTCAGTCGCTAAAATGTGTCCCGGCTTCCGGCGACGAAGGCTACATGTCGATGTGCGAGTACATCGACAACTCGGAAGCGCTCATGACGGCGATCAAGGGTGAAAAGCCGCTCCTCGGCCAGCCGCTCAATAGTGTGCTGACGTGGGAAAGTCCCGCCACGGGCGCCGGATGTTATTGCCAACTGGGCGACCGCATGCACAAGTGGCGTCTCGTCCTGGAGACGATTCACTACGCACTTGTCGAGCAGGATAAGCGCCAGCCACAATCGACCAACGAACTGGCAGGAGTGCCATGAAGAAAAACTTGCTGCAAGCGATTGCGGAGCGACCGCTCGTGGGCGACGGCGCGATGGGCACGCAGTTGATGTTGGCCGGGCTCGAACAGGGCGGCTGCGGCGAAGCGTGGAATCTCACTCATGCCGATCGTGTGCTGGCGATCCAGCGCCGCTACGTCGAAGCCGGCTCGGATTGCCTGATCACGAACACGTTTGGCGGCTCGCGAATCATGCTCCAACGGCACGGCAGTGCCGAACGAGTTGTCGAGATCAATCAGGCCGCGGTCGCCATCGCCCGTGAAGCATTCGCCGGCCGCGTGGGCTACGTCCTGGGTGATATCGGTCCCTTCGGCGGCTTGATGGAACCCTACGGCGAGTTCACCGAGGCCGCAGTCCGCGACGCCTTTCGAGAGCAGGCACGGGCGCTGGTCGCAGCCGGCGCCGACGCGATCGTCGTCGAGACGCAAACTTCGCTCGAGGAATTGGGCCTCGCGATCCAGTCGGCCAAGGAGGCCGGCGCCGCCTGCATCATCGGCTCGATGGCCTACGACGTGACGCTCGACGGCTCCACGTTTCGTACGATGATGGGTGTCGATCCCGAGACGGCCGCCCAATTCATGCAGGAGAACGGCGCCGATGTCGTGGCCCTCAACTGCGGCACGAACATGGACATGGAACGGGCCCGCCAGGCCGTTGAGCGCTACAAGCGGGTGACCGACCTGCCCGTGATGGCCCAGCCCAATGCCGGGCAACCCAAATTGATCAACATGCAAGTCGATTATGATGAAACGCCCGAGGAAATGGTCGTGGGCGTCGCGCCGCTTTTGGAAGCCGGCGCCAACATCATCGGCGCCTGCTGTGGCAGCACGCCTGACCATATCCGCGCCTTCCGCCAGGCCATTGACAAATACCTGCAACTCGCGTCGACGGCGCGTCGGGTGCCTGGGGTCGAGGCTCCGCCGAGCCCCCAGAGTGTTTCGGAACTGGGGGCTCGCTGACGCTCGACCCCAGCCACCCATCGCCACCTGATGCCCAGAGTTTGTATGAAAGTCAAGTTGTGCGACGTGTGCCAAACCGCGAAGGAGAAGCTGCCCGAGTTCATGGCGGATAAGTCGGGTATCGGCGTCCATTACGTGGACGCGTTCGTGAAGCCGATGAACCTCAAACTAGAAGACGGCACGCGGATCAAATGCAAGCGCCGCGGCTTGAAAATCATGCTCAACGTCGGCGACAAGAAGGGCGAAGGGCTGATGCGGCGACTGGAAGTCGGCAAGGATCCGGTTCAGATGCTCGACGCGGCTTTGCAAGAGGCCGCTCAAGCGGCTGGCGTCGACCTGACGATCGAAGATGGCGCGATCTTCCTCGCCTACTAGCGCTGCAATTACTTTGAGCGGACAACCTACCGTACCGTCAGCGTGACACTTTGCAGCTCCACCGAGTTCGGCCCGACCATAATCGCAAAGTCGCCCGGCTCGACGACCAGCTCCTTGTCGATATTCCACAGCGCCAGCCGATCGGGCGTGATCTCCAGCGCCACCGTTCGCGTCTCACCCGACTGCAAAGAAATCCGTTGAAATCCCTTGAGCTCCTTCACCGGCCGCGTCACCGAGCTAACCAGGTCACGGACGTACATTTGCACGACCTCCTCGCCGGCCTGCTGCCCCGTGTTCGTCACATCCACCAGCACCCGCGTGCATTCATCCGGGCCAATCGATTGCTTCTCCAGCCGCGGCGGCCCGAACTGAAACGTCGTGTAGCTCAGCCCGAAGCCGAACGGATACAGCGGCGACACGTCGCCGAACAAGTAGCCGCGGCGTGCCGACGGGCGGTAATTGTAGAACGCCGGCACGTACCCCACCGAGCGCGGGATCGTGATCGGCAGCTTGCCGCTCGGATTCACGTCGCCAAACAGCACCTCCGCCACCGCATGCCCGGTCTCCTGTCCCAGATACCAGCACTCAAAAATCGCCGCCGCCTTCACCGCCAGATTCCGCACCGCGAGCGGCCGGCCGTTGAACACGAGCGCCACGATCGGCTTGCCGGTGGCCGCGATCGCGTCGACCAGCTCGTCCTGCTGACCGACCATGTCGAGGTCGGCCCGATCGCCCAGGTGATTCCCCATCCACGCCTCGCGCGACGTCTGCTCGTTGCCACCAATGGCCAGCACGACCACGTCCGCCCGCTTGGCCAGCTCCGCGGCGGCCGCGATCCCACGCCGATCTTCCGCCGGATCGCTCAACACCACTTCATCCTGCTGCCACGATCCGCCGACCGTGATCTTGCAGCCCTCGTGGTACAGAATCTCAACTCGGTCACCGACCCGCGCCCGAATCCCTTCCAGCAATGTCGTCGAGTGCTTCGGCCGGCCGCTGTAACCGCCCAACAGTTGTCGATCAGCATTCGGGCCGATTACGGCAAGCGTCTTGATCTTGCCCACATCCAACGGCGCGATCGATCCGTCGTTCTTCAAGAGCGTGATCGTCTTCCGCGCCGCCTCCAGCGCCACTGCCCGATTCGCCTCGCTGCCGACGATTCGCTCCGCCGCGTCCGGATCAACGTACGGATCTTCGAACAGCCCGAGCTTGAATTTGTAGGTGAGCAGCGCCGCGACCAATTCGTCCAGCTCCACTTCCGCCAGCGCCCCCTCGCGCACGAGCTCCACGAGATGGCTGTAACAATCCGGCTCCGGCAGCTCGATGTTCACGCCGGCCCGCACCGCTAGGACCGCCGCTTCCTTACCATCCTTGGCCACATGATGTCCATACAGCTCCGGCCGCGCCGCCAGCTCGCGAATCGCGTAGTAATCCGAAACCACGAAGCCGTCGAACCCCCATTCGCGGCGCAACACGTCGCGCAGCAACCATCGATTTGCGTGGGACGGCACGCCGTCGATTTCGTTGTACGACGCCATCACGCTCATCGCCCCGCCGTGCTGGAGCGCCTCGCGAAACGAGTACAGAAACGTCTCGCGTAAATGCCGCTCCGAGATGCTCACCGGCGCACAATTGTTGCCTGCTTCCGGCTGCCCATGCGCGGCAAAATGCTTGAGCGTGGCGATCACGTGCTTCTTGTCGCGAAACGAGCTATCGCCCTGAAATCCCTGCACTGCGGCGATGCCCAGACGCGAGACCAAGTATGGATCTTCGCCGTACGTCTCCTCGACCCGGCCCCAACGCGGATCACGCGCCACATCCACCACCGGAGTCAGCGCCTGGTGCGTGCCCCGGCACCGCGCCTCCTCGGCCGTCATCCCAAACAGCCGCCGCACCAGATCGGGATCGAACGTCGCCCCCAACCCAATCGGCTGCGGAAAACTCGTCGCGTCCACGGCCGCATGCCCGTGCAGACACTCCTCATGGAAAATCACCGGGATGCCCAGCCGGCTCTCCTCGACAAAGAACCTCTGGATCGCATTGGTGAGCTCGGCCATTTCCCGCGCATTCTTCCCCCCGCCCGCGTCGCTCGGTCGTCCAATCTGTCCAAGCCCATTTCCCTGCCCAAAATTCGTCCGCGCCTTCTCCCAATCAAAACTCCCGCGTTCGTCCAGCAGCAACGTGGCCTTCTTCTGCCACACGCACACCATCTGCGCCGCCTTCTCCTCCAGCGTCATCCGGCCAAGCAAATCGGCCACGCGCTCCTTCACCGGCAGCGACGCATTTCGATACGGAAGTTGTTCCGTTGACACACTCATAAATTCACACCACTAACCCATTACTTACGTGTCGAATAAGATCTCACGCAAAGGCGCCAAGGCGCAAAGAAATCTGCCAAACAAGCACCGCTAATGTTCGCTAATTGACGCTAATGAAAGAAGAATTTTTAGCGCCTATTAGCGTACATTAGCGGTGCCATTCTTACTGGTTCGTCCTTTGCGCCTTGGCGCCTTTGCGTGAGATCTTCCTGCGTTGCGACATCAGGGTTGCGCGGCCGTCTTGATCACCGCTTCGAACGCCGGCTTCGGCCGCAGCTCGCGGTCAAACAAGAGCGGGTAGTTGGTCCGCTGCATCGGCCAATAGTTGAGCCACGATTGCCCGTCGTGCACGCCCCAGAATGTCACGCGGTCGATCTTGTCGCGGTGCTTGTGGAACACTGCGAAGATCTCCGCGTACCGGTCCGCCAATTTCTGCTGCATCTCCTCCGGCAGCCCATTCGGATAGGGATCCAATTCTTTGCGCCGTTCCTCGCGGCGCGTGATATCCGCGCCACGATTTCGGTTCGGGTCCGGCAGCACGTTGATGTCCAGCTCCGTGATCATCAGCTTCACGCGCAGCTTGCCGTACTCGGAGAGCATGTGATCGATCTCCTCGAGCTTCGGGTAGTCCATCCCCCAATGGCCCTGCAGGCCGAGGCCGTCGATGCGGATTCCGGCGGCCTGCAGCGACCTCACAAGCTGCGAGATCGCCTCGATCTTCGCCGGATGCCACTCGTTGAAGTCGTTGTAGTACAACTCGGCGTCTGGGTCAGCCGCGTGGGCATACTCGAACGCCTTCTGGATGTAGTCGTCGCCGATCGCCGCGTGCCACGGCTCGCCTCGCTGCCCGGGCGCACCCACCGGTCCACTGCGCAACTTGCCGTTGTCGTCGATCGCCTCGTTGACCACGTCCCAGCCCTTGACGCGGCCCTTGTACCGGCCAACCACCGTGTCGATGTGCTCCTTGATCCGGGCGAGCGCCATCTCGCGGTCGAGCTGCTTGCCATCGACGCCTTCAAACGCCCAACGCGGCGTCTGATTGTGCCACACCAGCGTGTGCCCGACGATGAACATCCCATTCTTCTCACCGAACTCAACATACTTATCCGCCGGTTCAAAATTGTACTGATCGGGCTCAGGATGCACCTCAGCCCACTTCAACAGGTTCTCCGGCGTGATCGCATTGAACTGCCGCTCGACCAGCGCCATCGACTCCGGCTCCTCGCCCAACACTTGCGCCGTGCTGAGCGCCGCGCCGACCTTGAAATCGTCGGCAAACACGTCCTTCAAATTCGGCTCCGCGGCCGTCAAGCGTGCCGACCCAATCGACCACGAAATGGCGACGACCGAACAAATACAAAGGTTCATGCTTTTGAACATAGTTGAATTCCTTCCGAAAGGCGGGAACTCCGCTTGCGGTTTAGCTCCCACCAGCCATCGATTGCCGCCGCACCGCAAGTTCGTCCGCAATCTGGATTGTCAGATACTTATTGATCGAATAGGCCATCAGCAGCACCGTGCAAACTGCAAACAATAGCGCCGGGTAAATCGAGGAACACATGCGAATGCCGTACAGCGCGTCCGGTCCCTGCTCCTGGTTCGGCGTGTAACCGTACCTTGCCAACAGCATCAACAGCACAAAGGCGCCGAGGCTCAGACCGGCCTTGAGCGCGAATCCGATCGTCGCAAAGATGATGCCCGTGGTCCGCCGCCCGGTCGTCCATTCCCCGAAATCGGCGACGTCGGCAAACATTGCCCACAGCAGCGGAATCGTGGGGCCATAAGTGATAGCGCCGGCGACCGTCAAGGCAACCATCCAGCCGATCTGATCGGGCGCGACGAAATAGAACAACGCGGACACTACTGTCATCAGCGCGAACCCCACCACGGCGATCGCCTTCTTGCCAAATGCCGCCGACAGCATCGGCGATAGCAGGATCATCACGATGAAGACGACTTTCTCCAGCACGTTGATCACGCTTTGGGCGACGTCGGCCACATTGGAATTGGCCAAGTTCGACCGGTCCGCGTGGACGACCCACCCGAGAAACTCCAGGATCCCGCCGGGAGCGGCCGCGCCGTCCGCGATGGGCGGCGCTGTCAGGTTCAGCCGCGCGAGCCAGTCATACATGGCCACTTTGTCGGCGAAGTAATGATAATAGTTGTAAAACGCCCCCCCGCGGAGCGCGAGGATCGTGAAATGCACGAGCGTCATCACAAACATCACGAGCCAGGGGCGGTTGGACGACAAGTCGGCGATATCCTGCCTCAGGCTCGACTTGTGCTGGACTGCCGGCTCGATCCGTTCGCGGGTGGTCGCAAACGTGATCAGGAAGAATACTACGCACAGCACGGCCCAAATGCCCATCGTAATTTGCCAACCCGTAGCACGAGCGGCCGTTCCTTCGCCGTACGCTGTCGCAAACTTCGCAACCAGCGGCAACGTGAAGCCGGCCACCACCAACTGGGCCAGGTTCACCGCCACAAAGCGATACGCATTCAAGCTGGTGCGTTCATAGGCATCGCCGGTCATCACGCCACCGAGCGCCGAATACGGCATGTTGTTTGCCGAGTACAGCGTCATGATCAGCATGTTCGTTAAGAAGGCGTACGCCACGATCGACTCATAGCTCCAACCAACCGGCGTCCGGTACGCCAGATACGTGGCAATTCCCCAGGGCACGGCCGTCCACAGCACCCACGGTCGAAACCGGCCCCACCGCGTGCGCGTCCGGTCTGCCATAGCGCCCATGATCGGATCAAAGAACGCGTCCCACAGGCGGGCGACCAGCAATATGATGGCCGCGGTGCCCGCGGCGATGCCCATCACGTCCGTGTAGAAGTTCGCCTGGAACAGAATCATCGTCATGAAGACGAGGTTTGCGGCGGCGTCGCCCAGGCTGTAACCGATTTTTTCACCGACCGAGAGCTTCTCCGTGGACGCCTGCATGAACACGCTCCGCGCTGCCGCCGCGCCGGCAATAAGTGAAGAGTCCAATCGCCGCAAAGCATTGAGTATAATAACCTCAACCGCGTTGCGATTCACCCTTCACGAAGAAATATGTCGCGATTGCGACTACTCTCGGTTTTCTTTCTATGATTGCGGAGAAGTCCGAAACGTCGGATAGCTCAAGCTTGAATTCCATCCGTATTTATCCGCGCCCAACCGCGGTTGCAGATCCATGAAGCTCGGACTCGGTCTCTATCGCCACGATTTGACGCGCGAAAACTTTCAATTCGCACGGCAAGCCGGTGCTACACACATCGTTGCCCATCTGGTCGATTACTTTCGCGATGGTGCCCACAATCCGTCCGACAACCAGCCAACCGGCACCGACGCCGGCTGGGGCAGGGCGGGGGACCCCGACAAGTTGTGGACCGTCGACGAGTTGGCCGCCCTCCGCCGCGAGATCAACAACGTCGATCTCGAGCTGGCCGCGATCGAAAACTTCGACCCGGCCCACTGGCACGACGTGCTCCTCGACGGCCCAAAGAAACGCGAGCAGCTCGAAAACGTCAAGACGATCATCCGCCGTGTCGGCCAGGCCGGTATTCCGGTTCTGGGCTACAACTTCAGCATCGCCGGCGTCTGCGGCCGCGTCGCGGGACCCTTCGCCCGCGGCGGGGCGATGTCGGTCGGCATGGACGGCCCGCTCGACACGCCCATGCCCCGCGGAACAGCCTGGAACATGGTCGTCGATCCATCCGCCCCGCCGGGCGCCGTATCACCGGCGACGCCTGAGCAGTTGTGGCAACGCCTCGGCGAATTTCTCGACGCCGCGCTCCCGATCGCGGAAGAGGCCGGCGTCACGCTCGCCGCCCATCCCGACGACCCGCCGATGCCCACGATGCGTCGCCAACCGCGTCTCGTCTACCAACCGCAACTCTACCAACGTCTGCTCGACCTCCACCCCAGTCCCGCCAGTGCGCTCGAATTCTGTATCGGCACGCTCGCCGAGATGACCGAAGGGAGCGTCTACGAAGCCACCGACCACTACAGCCGCCAGGGCAAGCTGGCCTACGTCCATTTCCGCAATATCACCGGCAAGGCGCCCCACTACCGCGAGACGTTCATCGACGACGGCGACATCGATATGCTCCGCGTGCTCCGCATTCTGAAGCGCAACAATTTCAACGGCGTGATCATCCCCGACCACACGCCCCAAATGACCTGCGCCGCTCCCTGGCACGCCGGCATGGCCTACGCCCTCGGCTACATGAAAGCCGCCCTGCAAGTGATCGAGAACGAATGACCACCGGGTGGCACGTCCCTGAGCCCCCGGCGAAGGGCGTGGTATTCCGGTACTGTAGAACGAGATCGAATGATGATGCGAGAATCGATTCCAACTGTGTTCGTTCTCCTGCTCATCGCGTCCCCACGCGCCCCAGCCGAAACCGGCTACGACGCCTGGCTCCGCTACGCCCCCATCGACGACCCGGCCGTCCGCCGAGAGTACGCCCAGCTGCCTAATATAGTAGTCCAGCTCGGCGACGCCGAAGTCCTACAATCGGCACAACAGGAACTCACCCGCGGCATCCAGGGCATGCTCGGAAAACCGCTGCGTCCCGAATCATCTTTGCCCGACGCCGAAGCAATCGTCCTCGGCACACTCGACGCCCTTCGCGAATCCATCCCCGCACTCGCCGACACGCCGCCGCCCATCGACGACGGCTTCATCATCAAATCGCTCAACCACAACGGCCACAAACACCTCGTCATCACTGCCGCCAACGACCGCGGCGTCCTCTACGGCACGTTCGCCGTGCTGCGCCGCATCGCCCTCCATCAACCGATCACCAACCTCGACCTCCGCGACGAGCCCTGCGCCCCGATCCGCTTTCTCAACCACTGGGACAACCTCGACGGCACGATCGAACGCGGCTACGCCGGAGAGTCGATCTTCTGGGAAATCGGCCACGTTGCGAAAGACCTCACGCGCGTCCGCGACTACGCCCGCCTGATGGCCTCGGTCGGCATCAATGGCTGCTCGATCAACAACGTCAACGCCGACGTCCGCGTGATCACGCCCGAACTCTTGCCCGAAGTGGCTCGCATCGCCGCCGAGTTCCGCCGCTGGGGCGTGCGAATGCTGATCTCGCTCAACTTCGCCAGCCCGCGCGAAATCGGCGGGATCCAGACGTTCGATCCGCTCGACCCGGCCGCCGTCGCCTTTTGGAAGAGCAAAGTCGACGAAGTCTACGGCGCGATTCCGGATCTAGCCGGGTTCGTGCTGAAGGCCGACAGCGAAGGCCGGCTCGGCCCGTCCAACTACGGCCGCACCCATGCCGACGCCGCCAACGCCATCGCCCGCGCCCTCAAGCCGCACGGCGGCGTCCTCTTCTACCGCGGCTTCGTCTACGACCACCGCATGGACTGGCACGACCTCAAAAACGACCGCGCCGTCGCCGCCTACAATAATTTCCATCGCCTCGACGGCCTGTTCGAGGACAACGTCATCATCCAGATCAAGCACGGCCCAATCGACTTCCAAGTCCGCGAGCCGCCCTCGCCCCTCTTCGCCGGCCTGGAAAAAACCAACCAGGCGATCGAGCTGCAAATCACGCAAGAATACCTCGGCCAGCAGCGGCACCTGTGCTACGTCGTGCCAATGTGGAAAGAAGTTCTCGACTTCGAAATGCAGGCCCGCGGCCCCGGCACGCCCGTGAAACAGCTCGTCGCCGGCCGCACGTTCAAGCGCCCGCTCGGCGGATTCGTCGGCGTCTCAAACGTCGGCCGCGACGCCAATTGGCTCGCCCACCACTTGGCCCTCGCCAACCTCTACGGCTTCGGCCGCCTCGCCTGGAACCCTGACCTCTCCAGTCGCGAGATCGCCGAAGAATGGACCCGCCAAACCTTTGGCGACGACCCGCTCGTCGTCGACACGATCGTCGACATGCTATTGCGCTCCTGGCCGATCTACGAAAGTTACACCGGCCCGCTCGGCATCGGCACGCTCACCGACATCATCCACGTCCACTTCGGACCGGCCCCTGAGTCGAGCGAATACAACGGCTGGGGCCAATGGCACCGCGCCAACGAAACGGGCGTCGGCATGGACCGCACCGTCGCCACCGGCACCAGCTTCACCGCCCAATACCGCCCGCCGGTCGCCACCCAGTTCGAATCGCTCGATACCTGCCCCGACGATCTGCTGCTCTTCTTCCACCACGTCCCATACACCCAAAAATTGCACAACGGCAAAACGGTGATCCAGCATTTCTACGACGAGCACTACGCCGGCGCCGCGGCCGCCGCCTACCTCGTCGAAGAGTGGAAGAAACTCGCCGGTCACATCGACGACCAGCGTTTCCAGGAAGTCCTCGCTCGCCTCGACTACCAGGCGGGCCACGCCCAAGTCTGGCGCGACGCCATCTGCAACTGGTTCCACCGCCGTTCCCGCATCGACGACGAAAAAGGCCGAGTCGGCCACCACCCCAACCGCCTCGAAGCCGAAGACGCGACACTCGACGGCTACGTCGTCACCGGCATCACCCCCTGGGAAGCCGCCTCGAACAGCAAAGCGGCCCAACTTCTCGAAGGCACCAACACGGGCGCGATCCGCTTCACCTACAAAGGCGAGCCCATCACGGCGAATCTCCACATCCAATACTTCGACGAGGAAGATGGCATCTCAAAATACAAGATATTTATTTCTGACAAGCTGATCGGGGAGTGGCAAGCCAATAACCACATCCCCACACCATCCAATCTCCCCGACGCCCACACCTCGATCCGCCGCACAATCTCCAATGTTCAGCTAAAATCCGGCGACGAAATCCGCATCGAAGCCACTGCTAACGCCGGCGAACGCGCCGCTGTCGACTACATTGAGATTACCCTACCGTTAATCCTCGATTCCGCCGGAGAATCGAGATCGCGATAGGGCAGACTAAGCTGAGTGAAGGGCGCCTACGGTTGGCCCCGATCGATCCAGCGAGCCATCTTCACGATGATGCCGTCGACGCCAAGTTGTTCTCCCAGTTCGTTGAGCCACTTCCGGCGATCGGCACAGCCGCACGTTGGATCAAGATATATCACCGCCTTGGCCGCCTTGTAGCGATCTTCGGAAATGCCCAGCGACACAAAAAACTCACCCGCCAAGTCGCCCAGCCCAGGCTTCGGCTCGGGCGCCGCTTGCGGACTATCGTCGCTCGCTGGCTGATGCAATCCCATACTTACATTCTCGCAGCCAGTGCCTGAAACGGGTAGATGCGCTCCCAGCGTGTCGCCGTCCAATCGCAAAAGTGACATTCTTTTGTGCTATAAAAGATCGCCCGTTTTGCCGGAGGCGATTAGACTAAACGCAATAGAGTCGTGCCATCGGCGCGTTCTTCAACGGTGAGGAGATGACGCGGGACGGTCGATCTCTCGATTAGCGGTCTCAGAGGATGGGCGGATGAAGCGCTGCATTTTATCAGTCTGCCTGGCCGGGCTGATTCTGCTGATTGCATCGCAGCTCGCGGCCGCTCAGCCGATCGCCGGTAGCAGTCTCGCCCTCAAGTCGTTGGGCACCGGCGTCGGCGATTGGACGCTGGACCGCGACGGATACGTCGGCACGTACATCGACGTAACGGCGACGGGCAACGTGACGATCAGCGTGAACGCCGCGGGCACGGCCTCGGGTGGCATTGACCCGCACATGAATTTGGTGCTGGCCGACACGAACGTTGGATTTGACGTCACGAGTGGCGTCAGCTCGTACGGGCATACGTTTAAAAATGTACCGGCTGGCCGGTACTTGATCCGCGCGGAATTCACGAACGACATGGAAGCGTCGTCGCGGGCACTCACGATCCAGAATCTCACCGTGAGCGGGGCTACGGTGATGAACACGAGCAATAACAGCAACGCGCTGGCGGCGTCGGACACCTACATCGACAATTTTCGCCGAGGGCATGTCAAGGTCGGCCTATCGGGCATCGCGCCCAGCTCGACGGTGGACGTCCGGCTCAAGCGGCATGCGTTCAACTTCGGCACGGCGATTCACGGCTTCGGCTCCTCGGGCGTCGGCAATTACCTGGATAACAACGGCACTCTGCAGCAAACCAATTTCCAGGCGAGGCTCAATCAGAACTTCAACGCGCTGGTGCCCGAAAACGTGGGCAAATGGTCGAGCAGCGATGGCGCGGGCGCGATGGGAGGCGTCGATAAGATTCTGAATTATGCGCAGAACCCGGCCCACCCAATGAACGTTCGCATGCACAACCTCATTTGGGGCGATAACGGAAACAATGGTCAACAGCCAAGTTGGGTGCTTAACAATTCGGAAGACGGTTTGCTCGATCTATCGTACGACGATCCTGGAACCGCCGATGATGCACAGGTTGCCGCATCGCGAGCCAGTTTGCGCACGGCCATCAGCAATCGGATCGACTACTACGTCGGCACCGGCGCGGCGGGCGATCGAGCGCGTAAGTACTCCGAGATCGACGTGTACAACGAGAGTTATCACACGGGCGCCGATCCCTCCGCATTGCCCCACAATTACTGGCACGCATACGGGGCAAGCGGGGTGGCTGACATTTACCGCGAAGTCCGCGACACGATCGCGGCGTCCGGCGGCTCGGCAAAAGTGTTCGTCAATGACTATTCCGTCCTAAGCGGCACGGATTTTGGCACGTACTACGCGCAGCACATTGAGGCCATCCGTAGCGCCGGCATTGCGGCGGGCTACGGCGACAGCATTCAGGGCATTGGCGGACAGTATTACCCCAGCAGCCTGTCGCAGCACAATCCGCGACGTGCGATGGAGGCGATCCAGAATTTCGCGGTTCAGGGTTTGCCGTTTTCGCTCACCGAGTTTGGCGTCCACAACCCGGCCAGCGACGCGGACGCCGCCCAGATCCTCGGCGAGATGATGCGGATTGTGTTTGGCAACGCGAATTCGACCGGATTCTTCATGTGGGGTTTTCATTCGGAGAACGGGGATTCTAACCTGTACCCCAAGAGCAATGAGCTTTATCGCGTCAATAATGTAACCAGCACGAATGATGCAGATTGGAATACATGGACGATTACCGACGCTGGTCGAATGTGGCGCGACACGCTGGGCATCGAGGACTTTGGCGTGAATCCTGACGAGGGATGGACCACCCAGCTCGACGACGTTGCCGTCGGGCCGAATGGCACGATCGACTTCACCGGTTTCTGGGGCGACTACGAGTTGACGATCAACGGTCAAACCTATCAATTGTCGCTCCAAAAAGGCGACCCACTCTATTCCCTGGTCATTGCGCCTGGCGACTACAACGGCGATGGTGTCGTCGACGCCGCCGACTTCGTTCTATGGCGCGATAGGAAAGACTCGACGACCGATCTCCGCGCCGACGGCAACGGCAACGGGATCATCGACGCGGCCGATTACGACGTGTGGTACTCGCGCTTCGGTACGTCGTACGCCGGCAGTGCCGACCTGGCGCATACTCCAGTGCCCGAGCCTTCGAGTATCGCGTTGTGCCTCGGTGGAATGCTCGCACTTGCGGTCTTGCGATGGCAGAGCCGAGGGCTGCCTGGAGTTAGCGGTGCGACGCGACTTTTTGCCAAACGCGGTGGCATGCACAATTGCTTGAATTGGTCGTGTCAATGAGACGGTTTGAGGATGCACCGCGCTCAGCCCAATCCTATCGGACGATCGGACGTCGGAGACAATCGCCTGGCCGGGAGAATCAATAGATGTGGAATAGAGTGGGCAGGAATCCGGATTGATGTAGCCCTTGCAGGAGCTCAAGAGCGCCAATCAAGATAAGCAGGAAGGCAATTCCGAACAGACCTCTCTTCAACAACCGCGGCGAAGTGCTGATTTCTTCCGGTTCGGTGTAGTTGCGGAACGAGGGGAAGAAGCGGGGAATCGTTGCCAGGTACGACTCGAACGGATCTCCGAATTGGTGACGCAAGCGCTGTTCCTCGCGCCCGATTTGAAAGTAATAGAGGATGGCGAGGACAATCGTGATGACCAAAGGCACCGTAAAGGTCTTCGTGCAGAATCCGAATCCGATGCCGAGGATCATGCTGAAAAAGTACAGTGGATTCCTGCAGAATGAGTACGGGCCAGTTGTCACCAATTGTTTCAGTTTCCGACCCGAGATGTACGAAGTGGCCCAGGCGCGGCCCGAGGCGCCAAAACCGGCCATGGCGATCCCAACGATGAAGAGCGCCCTTTCTACAACGGGATGCCTAGCCGTCCAATATGAGGTCCCGAAACAAAGGACTGCCATGATGCAAATCGCCATCAATCTCGTCAGCCGCAGTCGAAGACGCGATCCGGTCACGGCCGCCTCGAAAAAGGTGCCCGGCAAAACGTGCAGGCGTTTTTGAGCGGGCCGCCAAGAATCGCCCGGAGCGGTCGCCGGCGGGTGGTCGTGGTGCATTGGGGCTTCCTCATGGGTTGCTACTCGACAAATGTCGGATCGGCAGCCACGAAAGATTTAGTAGTTCAACGCAAATAGAGAAATCACGTCATTTTCCAGCTACTTCTTGAGCCAGCGAGCCCGGCGATGCAATCCTGTGATTGGTTGTCTCACGTAGGATTTCATATATCTGGATGCGGCGATCGTATTGTTCATAGTCGCGAAGATTGCATCCGAAGCAGTGGAGCGATTTCGCCGTCCATCTGGGCCACGGTGACCACATTGACCGGGACGATGCCAATGGATCGATGGGAATCCACATCAGAAATAGAAGGCACGTCACGCCAATCAAAATACACGTCGCCGCTTTTCTTCCGAGCCAGCCACGAAGTTCGTTTCGTTGCCCACCGTTTGCAAGATTGACGAGACGACGGGCGCGCAACACGATTTCGCTGGGCGTCCTGCCAAAGCCGATCGCCGACGGGTTCCTCTTCTGTTCACAGCGCTCGGCAATATGCAATAGCGTCCGCAGGTACGCGGCGCTATCAGCACCGTGACCGGCTGCCGCTTCGTCGCACGTAAATTCTCGCATCAGCGAGGCCCACGAACCGGCATTCCAAACCGCGGGATGGAACCAACAGGCAACTTGTGCCAGGTGCTGTAAAAAGAGTTGAAATGGATGATTCGTTTTCAGGTGTTCCAGCTCGTGCAGCAAAACGTGACGCAAGTCGTCGCGGCTCCCTTCGAGCAGGTAGCGGGGGAGGACGACGGTCGGTTGATGCAATTGCCAGCAGAACGGGCCATCCGCCTCGTCGCTGACTAACACGGCCGGCAGATTTCGACCCTTGGCCCCCATATTTGTCAAACCGAGTAGTCGCCGCACCTCGCGGGCTGGTAATCGCTCGCAGCGACGCAGTGTTCGTCGCAGGAAGTGCCCGCGTGTCATCCAGCGAATCAGCGACACAGACGCACCGATACACCAGACGGCGAGCAAAAACCGTCCGATGACGGCTTGCACTGCGCTGATGGTCAGCAGTGTACCCGGTTCGAGTCGCGACCAGGGTTGGACTAGGTGCAGGCGGGGCAACAGTAAAGCCGCGCAGCCCAGCATCAGGACGCTAAAAAAACAAACGTTCCATACCGCGCAACGATCGGACGTGCGGGCAACCGCGCATTCCAGCAGCTTGCAGACGGCGATCACGATCAGCACCTGCAACGAATACGACGCCAGTACTTCCAACCACTGCGTAGCGGTCATTTGGCTTGCTCCAACGAATCAATCGTGTCGCGTAGCTCGGCCAGGTCCTCGGTGGAAATCTGATGTGTCTTGATCAGACTCAGCACCATCGATTTCACCGACCCGTCAAAAAACCGGTTCGCCATTTCGCTGACCGTGTTGCGCGACGCCGACTCACAGGACACGAGCGCCCGGTAAACGTATGCCCGGCCTCGTTTCGCTCCTCGCGCGATATAGCCCTTATCCTCGAGAATTTTCATCGTGGTCATGACAGTCGTATATGCGAGTCGCCGCGGAATCGCGTCCACCACGTCTTGAACCGTCACAACTCCCTGTGACCAAACGACGTTCATGACTTCTGCTTCGCATGCGGTGAGAGTCAAATTACGCATGGGGAAAGCCGCCTTACGGGGTTGGTGACTAGTTCGTCCGCCGCTTGGACAACCGCTGATACTCGGTCGGATCGATATCGTTGAGCACCAAGTTGACATGGCCATCGGCCCAAACAAAATTTGATCCGCCCGAATGTCGACTTCCAAATTCACATTCGTCGCAAGTTTCGCAATTTGGCGACGTGATCGCCGATCCGACCAGTCGACAGGCGGCGTCCTCGCCCCGGAAGTTGACGCCGTACCACGTCGAGGGCACCATGGCCGTTGTGCGCTCGCCGATAATAATCGTATGGCTCTGTCCGCGCTGAAGATCCGCGTAACGGACCGTCCGATTCGAGACGATCGATCCATCGCCCGCTGGCGCGGGAAACGTCTCGTCTGCTTCGAGCGTGCCAAAGACGCCCACGTAATTCGCAGCCGGGAGTCGAACCAGCGGAGTATCCTCGTTGGCGGTGGATCCTGCCCCTGCGCTCACGCCGTGAGCGCCGGGTAGTTCGACGAGAAGATCAAACATTGGGTCCGAGATGTCGGACGGGCAGCGCATGATTGGCAGATCCGTGTTACGCGCCAAATCGTTTTGGCTGGCCGATACCGGCAGCTTGCTATTGATGCTCCTGCCTAAATTCGATTCCTCAAGGTAGGGCAACAGAACCACGACCCATCCATAGCCGGAAATCTTGTCGGGCGCGGCGGTCCAGGCCGCGGGCAATCTCTTCGCTACTTCATGATGTTGTTGGATGGCCACGCCGATTTCCCGCAGATTGTTTTTGCACTGCAGGCATCGCGCCGACTCTCGCGCAGCCATAAGTGCTGGGAAAAGCAGCCCAACGAGCACGCCGATGATGGCCGTCGCCACGAGCAGTTCGAGAACCGTAAATGCCTGCTGCCGGCTAACGCAATGATGCTTGTCGCGCATTCCGCATTCCTTCGACGATCGCGTCCAAATTCCAGTTCTCTGACGCCCCGGTGCCGCGAGATCAACGGCGTCGTTCATTCGCCGGCCGGTTTGCGGTTAGTACGAAAGAATTAGGATTTCAGCAAGGGCAGTCCGGCGCCGCTTGGAAATCGACGCGTGCTGATCGCTCGTCGTGTCGAGTTCCGCCTCATGGAAGGCCCTGCCACTTCGACCGGCACCACGGCAACTCGCGCGATCCGGCGGTCGCTATCGCTGCCAGCAACACGTGACGGAAGCGTTTGGACGGTAAGTCGCGGCGACTCTCTTGTTACCTCGGCGCACGGTACTGAACGATAGAAGCTCGAACATCCGCAGCAAACAACGCAACGGTGTCAGATGGCGTTCACAACTGCGGGCAGTCCACACGCACACGACCAACGGCGCCCATTGACGGAAGGTCACATTGGCGTGGCACTCCCTGGATAGCGGTGTTGCGCGCATCGATCGGCTGGTCCGTCTGGCAGCGCTTCAGATCGTCCGTCCGAAACGCGCCGATGGTGCCAGGGACGACTGGGGCACGAGAAGGATGACAAGGCGAATTCAAGCTGATCGATCGTCGTCGAATTGATTCTGAAAGAGGGCTCTGGACGATTCGACGACAAGTGACGAGAATTCGTGCGTGATCTTTGCGATACGAGCCACCCTGTGGCGCCTAATTGCGACTCCCTACACGCCGGATCCAACGCTCCGCACGTTCGCATCGCGCGCTCAAACGCAGGAGAACGCGAAAGCACAGGTTTCCGTCGCCGTTCTCGACGCCGCTGAAAGTGCACAACTGTTTGGGGTTCCGCTCGCCCGGCGCGGCATCCAGCCAGTCCACCTGCGCATCTTAAATCGCTCCGATACGTTGCTCCGCCTGCAACTCGTTCGAATTGATCCGAATTACTACACGCCCTTGGAAGCCGCTGCTGCGAATCATTTTTCTATCGTCAAGCGGCTTTCCGCTTTTGGCCTGATCGGCTGGCTGATTCTGCCGTTTCTGTTGCTGCTTCTGCCTTTCCTGTTCCTGATCCCATTCAAACTGATCACGGCCTACCGCGCTAACCGGCGTATGGACGAGCTCTTCCGCTCGCAGTGCTTCCATCTTCGCCCGATCCAACCGGGCGGAGTCACCGAAGGATTCGTGTTTACCTCGTTCGACGCGGGCACCAAGGTGGTCCACGTCTCGCTGCATTCTACCAGCGATTTGCTGAATCGTGCGACCGGCCAGGTGGAGTCTCACGGAACGATGGATTCGTCCACCGAGTTTTCCTTCTCGATACCCGTTCCGGGGATCGCCGTCGACTATCTGCGCAGAGACTTCGACGCCTTACAAATTCCCGGCCCGATCACGGAATGTGACGTGCCCACGCTTGCCAAGCGCCTGGGCCAAATGCCGGCTGCCACCACCAACGCCAAGGCGTCGCGCTCAGGCGATCCGGTCAATCTGGTCATCGTGGGCGAGTTTGAAACGCTGATCGGAGCGTTCGCCGCCCGCTGGGATGAGAGCGAGATCATCACTCTCGACACGTGCTGGAAAACCGTCCGCTCATTTCTACTCGGTTCGCAGTACCGCTACTCACCGGTCAGCGCGCTGTATCTTTTCGGCCGCCGCCAGGATTTTGCCCTGCAGCGCAGCCGGCAGTCGATCAATGAGCGTCTCCATCTGCGGCTCTGGCTGACGCCACTGCGGTTGCAAGGCAAGAGCGTGTGGGTCGGGCAGGTCAGTCGCGACATCGGCGTGCGTTTTACCATGAGGACGTGGAACCTGACGACGCACCGAATCGACCCCGACGTAGACGAATCACGCGACTACGTCATCGAAGACTTGCTCCAAGCCGGACGCGTTGACGCCACCGCCTACGTCGACGGCGCTGGCCCCTGCGACAGCACAGCGCCGCGTCGAAACCTCACCGGCGATCCATACTTCACCGACGGCAAGCGTGCCGTGATTCTCCTGTCGACCACGCGGACCGCGCCGCGCTTTGTTGCCTGGTCGTGAGCAATCGTTGGACCTATGCTCACGCACGTCCGATCGTCCATGATCCGCCGTGGCGGGGCGACCGCCAGGCAGACTCAGAAAGCCCACGATGGCGATCCCGAGTGCCGCCGGTCATGGAACCCTTGATCCAAGAGGTGACTGGCGTCCAAGTTGTGAGTCTGCATCACGACATCAGTAAGGTCACCGGGGAAGAAGTCGTGCAATTCACTTTGACCAAGTCACCGCCGTTCCGCGAGCCGAAAAAATAGGGTTGCCGTTCAAAGCAATAGCTTCGCTTCGCTCCGATCGCCGACGATGGACACGCGGTCGGACGAGAGTTAGATTACCGGGGGGCTGATTGTTCAGGCCCACTGATCGGCAGGATTCGTACGACGAAAGGACGAAACGATGGGAGATAAAGGCGGCAAAAAGAATAAGGACAAGAGCCAGAAGCAAAAGTCCAGCAAGCAGGAACAAAAGATGGCAGAGAAGCAGAACCGGAGCCGGCCCAAGGCTTCGTAATCGACGCCCGGTACAGGCGACTCACTTTACGTCTTTACGCGGAGCTTCCGAAGCTTCTGAAGGTCTTCGAGTTCCCTCGCCAGGCGAAGATGCAGCGGGCTTTCTCCGCTCAATCCGTCGAGCAATGCCCTGCCTTTCGCCAACGAGCTGCTCGTGATTTCTTTTCCGGCAAAGAGACTCCGCCATGTATTCAGTATGTCGCGTTCGTCCAACATGTAACTTCCTATCGTCTCGTCGCGGGCCTGTGACCGAGCATCAATGAAGAATCTGACCGAGCGGCTGTTCCCGCTTTGACTATTATGTCATAAGTCGGTGGCCGACGCGATAAGGAAAGAACAGGGCAAGAATTACATGGCTGCTAGAGTCAGTGATTGCATTCCAAGACTTATTCGGGCCGGCAATCGGGTATCGACTGTCGGTCGTCGATACGCGAGTGCTCAGGCACGATGGGCCGGGCGTCGCACCGGCTTGTTCGTGTGACGCCCGGAAAACTGAAACTGACATGAATTCGCCGCGCGATGCGGATGCGGGCCGCGCGGTTTTTCATTGCCGCAGCATGCATCGCGCTAGTCGCCGGCGGCCGTTTCGTGCCAATCGGCTCGTGACAGATTCCGGGAGATCAACACGGCCGCGACGATCGCCCCGGCGGTGTACGCCAGCCCGACCGTCCATTCCTTGAAGACCAGTTTGCCGACGGCAAACAGTGTCGTGTAGATGAGCACGCAGCCCAGGATCCAGTTGTAGATCTGCACGCCGAGGCTTTCTGTCGGACGGCCGCCCAAATCACCGGTAGCGTCGGCGACCGGCTTCCAGCCCGGGCCGGCCGGACGCACGAGGCGGTAAAAGGCCAGTAGTTTTTCCAGCGGCTCCGGCGGCGTCATGTATGTCACGCCCAGCCAGGCGACGGTTGTGACCGCGACCGTGGTCAACATCAAAAAGGCAAACTGCCGCGGGTCGTCGCTATTCCATTGCGGTCCGAACCTGGATTGCAGAAAGAGCGAGAGCCCGGCCGCCACAATCATCGCCGAAATTTCCGACCAGGCGTTGATCCGCCACCAGAACCACCGCAAGAGCAGCACCGTGCCGGTGCCCGCTCCGGTCACCATCAGCAGCTTCCAGGCGTATTCGATCGATGACAGATAGAAAGTGATGATGAGCGACAACAGCATCAACAGGAGCGTCGTGATTTGCGACGCGATCACGTAATGGCGCTCGCTGGCCTCCCGCACCACGAAGCGGCGATAAAAGTCGTTGATCACGTAGGATGCGCCCCAATTGAGTTGCGTGCCGATCGTGGACATGTAGGCCGCTGCAAAGGCGGCGATCATGAAACCACGCAACCAGGTGGGAAACACGGCCGGGTCCATCAGCACTTTGATGTAGCCCGCTTCCTTGTCGGCCAGGTCGGGGTAGAGCACGATAGTAGCCAGCGCCGTCAGGATCCACGGCCAGGGCCGCAGCGCATAGTGGGCCACGTTGAACCACAACGTCGCCAACACGCCGTGCCGCTCGTTCTTGGCGGAGAAGATCCGCTGCGCGACGTACCCGCCGCCGCCCGGCTCCGCCCCCGGATACCAGGTAGCCCACCAACTTACGGCCAGGTAGACACACAGGGCGATCGCAGGCATCCAGGCCGAATTGAGCGCCGGAAAAAACTCCAGCCTCGAACCGCTCTGCCCGCTCGCGGCGTCGAGTTCGGCGACCTTCATCTTCAACGCGTCGATGCCACCCACGGCATTGACGGCGAGAATCGCCAGCAGAATCACCATGCCCATTTTGAGGACAAATTGGAACAAATCGGTGACCAGCACGCCCCATAGGCCCGAGATGGTGGTGTAGTACGCGGTAAAGAGGAGCATGCCAATCAGGATCAAGAGCGACACGGGCGCGTCGACCGCAAAATGCCGCTGCAGGAAATTGGCCCACGCCGTGCCTTCGGCCAGGCCGTCGAAACCAAGCGTCTCGCGCAGGATTTTGATCATCGCCAGGTTGACCCAGCCCAGGATGATGCAATTCACCGGGATGCCCAGGTAGAGTGCGCGAAAGCCGCGCAAAAAGGCAGCCGGCTTGCCGGAGTAGCGCAGCTCGGCGAACTCGATGTCGGTCATCACGCCGGCCCGCCGCCAGAGGCGCGCGTAAAAGAACACGGTCAGCATTCCGCTCATGACCATGTTCCACCACAGCCAGTTGCCGGCAATGCCGTTCTTCGCCACCAGCCCGGTGACCAATAACGGCGTGTCGGCCGCAAAGGTCGTCGCCACCATCGACGTGCCGGCGAGCCACCAAGGCACATCGCGGCCGGACAGGAAGAATTCGCTCGTGCTGCCCCGGGCGCGCCGCGCATAGTACAATCCGATCCCCAGGTTGAAGAGAAAATAGACCGCGATGACGGCCCAATCCAGCAGCGTGAGAGTCATGGGCAGGTGGTGGGAGATGCCCAACGGAGCGCCAGGAAAGAGACGATCGCCGTCGGCATCGGGCGATGAGTGGACCAACGAGGCAACGGAATTCGGAGACGACTATGAAGGACGTAGCCGGCTTAGACAACCCAGGCACACCCGCGAAGCGTAAAAATCGGGCCTTGGACGGGTAATTGCCGGAACCCCCCAATTTATTTCAGGCCAAACTCTCGCATTTTTCTCGGGAAACTCGTAAACTGCTTTCGCAACTCATCTGCGCACGGGTGTCGGGGTCCGCCCCAATTTTCCGTGTCCAGATCGAGGATCTTTGTCGAACAGGCGAAGTGGCGACAAGTGGGTTCGTCCCGGCGGAGACGGAGGCTGTCGGTTTGCCGAATTCCTGGCGCGGTAAGCGCTGAATTGCGGCTCGTTCTCAATCACGTTCGATCGACCACTGCCACTGGGCGGTTCCCCCGGTTTCCGGAATCGGCGCGGGAGGTACCAGTGTCGAAAAATCGCCATCGGCGCGGAATCAGGCGACCCGTGCTGCCACGGGCTCGGCAACGGCGCGGCCACGCCGGTTACGAGCGTCGTCTGACGGTCGAGATTCTTGAGCCGCGCTGGCTGCTGAGCCTCACCAACGCGGCCATCGACGCGGACCAGGAGAACATCCTGGTAGGCGGAGTGGGAGGACTGGCCGCTTGGGCCGATTTGCTTGATGAGCATGATTTGGCAAGCCGGCTGCTCCCAGTCGTCGGCCAGGCGACGGGCCAGGCGCTCGATCTCGGGGACATCCTGGAACAGGGCCTGGCTGATCGAATCTCCGATTACTTCACTGCCGACAGCGACCCGACGACCGACGAGCTCGTGATGGCGATTCAGGGCTTGAACGCCACGTCGTTCGATAACGTGATGCTTTCCGTGATGAATGTCACGGGCGGAAAGAGCACCGTGCCGGGAACGAATGAACTGATCTTCAACCTCGAATTCGGGGCCGCACGATCGCTGATGACCAACCCCAGCCTGGGCCCGCAGGGGGAAGCACTGGGCATTGATTTCAGCTCGCAGATCGCGGTCGGGGCGGACCTGACGTTCAATTTTTCGTTCGGCGTCGATCTGGCGAGTGGACTGTCTGACGAGGAGGCGTTTTTCATCCGCAATGTCGACTTGGATGCAGAGATCGACGCCAACGTCGCGTCGCTGGCGACCGGTCCGATGAGCATCGGCTTCTTCGGCGCGGTGGTGGCGTCGGGCAACTTGATGATCGATGCCCAGTTGGGGGTTTCGCTCGCGAACCCCGACGCCGACCCGGCCGGTAATATCACCTTGGCCGAATTGCAGGACACTTCGCTCGCGTCGCTGGTATCACTAACGGGCGGCGGCTCGGCGAGCGGGTCGATCTCCGCGACGCTCGGCAGCCTGGGCACGTTCTTGCCGATAGGCACGCCGACGATCAGTTTCAGCTCCAGCAATCCGTTTGATGCTCCCAACCTGTCGTTCAATGCCGCCTTCGATCAGGTCCGCAGCTTTACCAACATCAGTTCGATCTCCTTTCTAGGCGTGCTGGAGCAACTGGGAACGTTCCTCGAAGGAGTTGCGGGCAGCTCGGTGCTCGACGAGCGACTGCAGCTTGTCAGTCAGAGCCGGATTGGCGACTTGATCGATCTGGGCGGGATTCTTCGCAAGGGCCTCGCTGAAGAACTGGTCGATGTCGACGGTGTTCCGACGTTTGCCACCGTGCAGGAATTGGCAGCGGACCTGGCTGCCGTCCTGGGTCTACCCGCCGGCACGATCGACGCCGACTATGTGCCTGCGTCTCAAGAACTGACCTTTCATCTGATCATCGACCACACGTTCGCCAGCGTCGATGCGCCGTTTGGAATCAGTCTCGATCTGAGTCCTGTAGGGGGCTTGACGGGCTCCGGTGAGGTCGCCGTCGATGCCGACGGGTCACTGGGTTTCACCATCGGGATCGATTTGAGCGATCCAAGCGCGGTGATGGTCGCCACGACCGCCGCGCCGGCCGATGGCAAGATCTCGGCCGACGCCAATTTTGAATTGACGCTGGGGCTCGGCGCGCCGGTCGCCGTGACGCTCGCCCAATCGGCGACGAGCAGCAACACCAACCGCAGTGATCTTGTTGCCGATCTGACGGCGGCGCTGGCCGCGGCGGGGCTTTCCGGCAGCGTCGTGGCCGCGCTGGATGGCAGCAATCGCCTGACCTTGGCCACCACCACGTCGGCATTGGGAATTACAGCGCTGGAACTGCAGGCGGCCGACTATGACCCGGACGGACCGCCGAGCAGCGATCCGATTGTCACCGAGCTTGGTTTTCGCGAGCGGCATTTTGCGTTCGATTCGCTGGCCAACCACGCGTTCCTCGAAGATGCCTCGCTCACTGGCTCGGTATCCGTATCCGCCAGCAACATCGACGCGGCCGCGAAAGTTGGCTTCCTGAAGGTGGGCGTCGTCGACGGCACGGGCAACGCGCAGGCCAGCTTTTCGCTGGAGATCAAAGATCCGGCGACGCAGACGCCCGGCGGCCGCGTGGGGCTGTTTGAGCTCGTCAGCGCGTTGGCGACCGACATCACCGACGTGATCGATGCGCCGACGCTCGCTGGCTCGTTGGCGATTTCGCTGCCGCTGCAGGCCACGATTTTCGGCGTCCCAGTTGGCGGATCGCCGGAGCTCACCGTCTCCTGGCCGGATTTAACAACGGGCGACCCGGAAGTGACTCTGACCGACGGCGACGAACTACTGTCGTTTGAACACCTGTCGGGGCTCGATTTCACGAGTGCGCTTGTATACTTGGGTAACTATCTCGCATCGCTCGAAGATTTTTCGTTCTTCGGCCTGGAGATCCCGGCGATCAGCAAGTCGCTGGGAGACCTGGCCGGTTACGCAGACCGGTTTTTGGAATTTGCCGCCGCCTTTGAGCAGGACGCGCCCGCCACCCTGGATGAGTTGGAAGTATCGCTCGAGGGCGCGTTCGGTCTCGCGCCCAACGAGCTCGACTTATCGCTGGCTGAGAACGGTGACGTCATTCGCGTCGACCTGACGCTGGCCGAACAGTACATCCGGCAATTTCCGCTGGCATTGAAATTGCCGTTCACTAACGGCGACGGCCTGGAAATACTCGAGACGCTGGTCAACCTGGAGGCGTCGGGCGCTCTGAACGTCGACTTCGGCGTCGATTTCCAGTTATCGTTTGGCATCGACATCAGCAGCGCGGCATTGCCTGTGCCGTTTCTCTACGAATCGTCGCATCTCAATCTGGAGGCCCAGGTCAAAGCCGACGACATCGACTTTCAGGCGAACATCGGTCCGTTCGGGCTGTTCATTAAGAACGGCACGTTCCTGATCGACGCCGACGGCGACGAGATGACGAACGACCACGCGGTGCTGGCAATCAGTCTGACGGACAACAATGCCATCACGAGTGACGGCAAGATCTATCTCGACACGATTGGCCTCAACAACGCCGAGGCCAGCCTGGACGGTGAGCTCGAGCTGGTGCTTCCGCTGTCGTTTCCCTTCGCATCCGATTTCGTGGGCAACATCGAGCTCACCATCGGCGACTTGGGCGATATTGAGAACACGACCACGCTGACGATTCCAACGATCCAGCAGGAGGAGCAACAGGGAGAGCCGGCCGGGCTGTTGGATCATCTGTCGTCGATCCTCAACGGGCTGGATACATGGTTTCAAATCGCGATCGACGCCTTCAACGGCAAAGTGGCGGGGGTTGAATTGCCGTTCGTCGGCAAGGACCTGGGCAAGGTTGCCGACTTTCTGGAGAAGGTGCGGGATGACGTGATCAGCGAGATCACGGACCGCTTCAACGAAACTGAGGGCGACACGGCGGCCGCACTGCAGACGGCCCTGTTCGGCGCCTTCGGCCCGGACGGCTTGAACATTCTCAAAGACAAGAACGGCAGCGGCACGGTAACGCTCGAAGACGTTCAGTACGTGAGCACCGATTTCGACATGGACCAAAAGGTCGATCAGGTCGAATTCTCCATGGATTTGGGCCAGGATTTTGCGATTCTGGCCACGCCGATCGACTTCGACATCGGTTTGCCCGGCTTGGGGCTGGACGTGAACGGCAATCTCGACGTGCTGGTTGGCTACAACTGGGACCTGGCGTTCGGATTGAGCAACGCGCAGGGCTTCTATCTGCTCACCGGGCAAGAGGACGAAATCAAGATCGATTTCGAGGTCCGCATACCGGACCTGCGCGGCCGCGGAGAGCTGGCCTTCTTGCAGCTCGACGTCGCCGACGAAGACGCCGACGCGAATCCCAATAACGACGGCATCGACGTCGACATGGACAGCCGCAAGCCGAGTTCGTTCATGGCCGGACTGACGATCGACATCCTGGATCCGATCGACAACCCGGACGATCCCAACGACACCGGCAGGCTCCAGGAGACCGAAATCAAGAAGCTGTTCCTGGGCGAGTTGGACGTGGAGGACGTGCTCGTGATCGACCTGGTCGGCACCGCCGATCTGAATCTCGACCTGATGGTCAGCTTCCAGGGCGACGCGCGGTTTCCGTCGATCGGCGCCGAGTTCAACCTCGACTGGATGTTTGGCGGAGAGGAACCCGAGGAAGGCGAGGAAGAACTGGAGGGCGACAAGCCGACCGTCGAGTTCACCCACGTCACGCTCAATGCGGGCGACTTCATTTCCGACTTTTCCGGCGAGGTGTTGAAGAAGATCAAGAAGTTCACCGAGCCGCTGCAGCCGGTCGTGGAATTCCTCACCAGCCCGGTGCCGATTCTCGAAGACTTCGGCTTCGATTTTACGCCCCTGGAAATCGCGAAGGCCCTGGGTTATGCGACGGAAGTCGAATACATCGAAGCCGTCGCCGATTTGATCGCAGTCAGCAGCGGCGTGCCGGAAGTCCCGGGCAATTTGCTGATCCCCATGGGCAGCTTCAAGATCGTGGATCAGGGCGGAGATGCCGTCGACCTGCGCAACAACAACGCACTGACGGGAGCGATGCCGCAGGTGACTCAGTCGGCCGACCCCGTGATGGAACTTAAGAACGCCGACGCGGAGGCCGGCGATTTCTTCGACGAGCTGAAGGCGATGGGCATCGAGTTGCCGCTCCTGGAGAACCCGGGCTCCATATTCCAACTGATGATGGGGCAAGACGTCGATTTGTTCCTGTACGATGTGCCGAAGCTGGCGATCGATTTTCCGTTTCCGATCATCAAGATCGGGCCGCTGATTCCGCCCATCCCATTGTTTGCATCGTTTAGCGGAAACATTGGCGCCGCAATCGATCTGGCGGTCGGCTTCGACACGCACGGACTGCACGTGGCTCGCGAGACGGGCGATTGGTACGACGTCTTCTCGGGCTTCTTCATCAGCGACACGGCGAACCCCGACGGCACGGGCGACGACGTTCCCGAAGCTCGGCTGTATGGCAGCCTCAACGCGGGGGCCGAAATCAGTCTGGCAATCGTGAGCGCCGGCGTCTCGGGCGGCGTGGCGATGAACCTGACCGCCGATTTGGTCGACCCGAACAGCGACGGTCGAGTCCACGTCGACGAGCTCCAGGCCAACATTCCTCTCGGCGTCACGGGCACTTTTGATTTGGGCGGCGCATTGACGGCCCGGCTGGACGCCTACGTGGAGTTCCTGTTCAAGCGCGTGAATTTCAATCTGGCTGAAATCGAAATCGCCAGCTTCGAGTTCACCGACGAGGACATCTTTCGCGACCGGTTCAGCGGCAACAATTCGATGGCGGCCGCCACGTTTCTCGGCGCCGGCCCCGGGCTGCACGTAGATGGCCTGGGCCTCGAAAGCACCAGCGACGTCGACTGGTACAAATTTGAATTGCTGGAGCAAGATAGCGTCGACGTCGACATCCGGCATAGCGACGTGCATGGCGGCATCGACCTGGAGGTGTACAACGCCTCGGGCCAGAAAATCGCCGAAGGCACGTCCGACAAGGACCGCGACGTGGCGACGCTCGTCGACGTGCCGGCGGGCAACTATTTCGTGCGCGTCACCGGAAGTGCGAAGCTGAACAATTACCAGTTGGCCGTCGAGCCGGGCGACACAAGCAGCACCCGCGTCATCTATGTCAATCCGTCCGGGGCGACCGATCACAGCGGCAGCTACTACACGTATGCCGCGGGCAGCGACACGTTCGAAGGGCTCAACCACCGCAAGCCGAAGGCGTCGCTGCAGAACGTTCTGAATACGTACGACCTGGGCCCGAACGACATCGTGGTGTTCGACACGGGCGTGTACGCGCCCGGCGGCGCGATCACCGCGGCCGACAGCGGCGCCATCTTCGTCGGCAGCGTCGGCGGCAGCACCCTCGCCGGCATCACCCTGAACGACGCGGACAGCAACCGCTTCCATCGGCTGAATATTCTCAGCTCAAGCCCTGGGATTTCGCTTTTGAACTCGGACAACAACGTATTCCAGTTCGTTAACTTCTCGGGCGGCGGCGTGAACGCGCTGCTGGATAAATCTGACGGCAACCTGTTCGATCAAAGCACGTTTGCCGGCAGCGGCGACGGGTTAATAATCCTCGGCCTCGGCGGCACCGACGATTGCCAGGACAACATCGTTCGCTACAGCGACTTTAAGAACGCGCAAACTTCGGTCGCCATCTTCAGTCAGGCTCCCAACTTGCTGGACTCCAACACGTTTACCGGCAGCGGTGCGATCGGCATTCATCTTCCGCCCGATGTCCCGGCGACGCTCGTGCACAACGACATCAGCGGCCGGGGCAAAGGAATTCTTTGGGAGAGCCGCATCGCCACCGTGCTCGATAACGACATCTTCTCCAGCACGGTCGGCATTGAAACGATCGGCGGCGTCGTCGGGCCCGATAATCCCACGCCGTTCGGCGCGCCGGGCGGCCAGATTCCGAACCGCGTGTTCAGCAACCAAACCGGCATCCTGGTTTCCGAAGGTTCGGCCGGGGCAATTGTCCGCCACACCGAGGTGTACAACAACGTCGTGGGCATCGAGGCGCACGGCGATCAAACGCAAATCCTGGCCAACGACGTCCACGGCAATGACATCGGCATCCGCAGCGACCGTGAAGTCGGGCCGGCCAGTTGGGATGCCAACTTGCACAATCTGGTTCACGACAATGAGACCGGCATTGTTGCTCTCGCCGGGGCGGAAGTCCGCTTCAACCGCATCTACGCCAACGACGTCGGCTTGCAGGTGTTGGGGCTGTCGGACGTGCACCACAACCTGATCTACAGAAACTCAGGCGACGGCGTGCTCGTGAGCGGCGCCCGCGGCGTTGCGCTCAGGAACAACACGATTTTCTCGCCTGGCCAGGCCGGCGTGCACCTCGCAGGCTTCCTGTCCGAAGTCGACGTCCGCAACAACATCGTGATGACGACCGCGGGCTTCGGCCTGGTGGTCGAGGCCGCCAGCCAATTCGGCTACGTGAGCGACTACAACGACTATTACTCCACGGGTGGCGGCGGCGTGGCCTTCCAGGGCAAGGGTTTCTTCGATCTGTACGACTGGCAAGTCGAGGCCGAGTCGGACCTGCACTCGCTCGGCACGACGGTGCTCGATCCGACGCTCGACGATCCGCTGTTCGTCAATCTGGCCGGCGACGATTACCACGTCCTGAGCGATTCGGCGAGCATCGACGCGGGTGATCCCTTGTCCGACTATAGCCTGGAGCCGTTGGCCAACGGCAATCGCATCAACCTGGGCGCGTACGGCAACACGCCACAGGCCACTACTTCGCCGGCCCGGCGACTGGAGATCACCGCGCCGAACTTCTATGTCGATCTGATTCCCAGCCAGACGTACGACATTCGCTGGGAAACCAACAACATCGGCCCCGGGGTGGATCTGGATATCGATCTCATCCAGGTGGGCGTCGGCAAGATTGCCGACATCGCCACCGTGTCCGCCTCGGCCGGCATGACCACCTGGACGCCCGGAAATTTCGTGGCCGGCAACAACACCAACCGTTACCGGATTCGAATCGCGACCCTCAGCGGACCGGCGGAGGATGATGAAAGCCGCGAGCCCTTCGCCATTCCCGTTTTCAATCCGGCCGACGCCAACACGTTCTACGTCAACGACGGCAGCACGGCCAACAATCTCTACACCTCCGCCGTCGGAAACAATCGCAACACGGGACTCACATCGAGCACGCCAAAAGTCGTCATCCGCCCGCTGGTGCTTTCCTACCCGATGGGACCTGGCGACACGGTGCGAGTGGATACGGGCGACTACGTCCACGCGGTGAACCTAAACCTCAGCAGTACGCCGCTGGCGTTCGATCCGCGGATGAACACGGTCAGCGATACGCTGATCACCGGCCCCATCGGCATCATCGTTCCAGGCCTGGTGGCCCGCATCGACCGTGCCAATCCGAACCTCGGCTCAGCGGCGATCGACATGATCGACTCCCCGAACATGACCGTCAACGATTTGACGATCGTCGGCGCCGGCATCGGCGTGCGGGCCCGCAGCGGCAGCGAAAGCCTGAACGCCACCCGCCTGATTCTTTCGGATCACGGCTTCGACGGCCTGTCGATCGAGACCGCCTCGCACGATGCCGAGTTGACGCAGCTCACCGTGTTCGATAACGGCCGTCACGGCATTTTCGTGGACAGCCGTCTCATTTTCCTGTCCCAGAGCGTGATTCACGACAACGCCGAGATCGGCGTCGCCCTGCGAAGTGTGGGGGCGGCCTCGGTCACAAGAAACGAAGTTTACAACAACTTCCGCGGCATCGACGTGATCAATCCCGGACCAGATGTAGCGACAATTGGGTTCGACGTCGTGCCACCGATCTCGCTCGGCAATCTCGTGCACCACAACCTGGAAGACGGAATCGTTGCCGCCGGCAACGTGCTCGTGATTGGCAACACCGTGAACGAGAACGGCAACATCGGCATTCGTCTCATCGATGGCGCCGACGCCACGCGCAATGTCGTGCGGCAGCACGTCACGGGCATCTCCGCCCTCGGCAGCACGTCGGATATCACCGAGAATCGCAGCTTCATCAATTCCAACAAAGGCATCGTGGCCTCGCACGACAGCAACGTGCTGCGCAACGTCACCTATAGCAACGACGTGTACGGCATCCATGGCGATCGCTTCAGCGGAGTGATCGACCACAACCTGATCTATTCCACCGGCTACGCTTCGATGCTCGTCGAAGGGCCGGGCGTCGGCGCGCAAATCACGCACAACACCATCTACGAGCCGTGCGATGAGAACGACGGTGTGGAAGTTGGGCCCACCACGGTTGAGACCGATTGGGACCCGCAGGTCTACTTGGAGCGCGTGAATCCGCCGCCTTTCGTTTTTCCTCAAGTATTCCCCTTCACGACACCGTTGTGGGGCAACTTGAAGATCGAGTTTCAGGACGCGATGGGCAGCCTCGGTGGCTCATTCGACCTGGGCCCCGGCGGCGGCACCGCCGCACTCACTTCCATGCCGCTCCCGCCCGGCGAAACTTGGACCATCCATTATGAACTTGTCGACATGCAGCTTTCGTCGGCCATGTTCCCGCTGACTCCCGTCGGTGTCGTCGAAGCAAAGCTGGCGACCGGGCCAATCTCGAAGGGGCATATGGTCCTGGATAACGTCGGCGGCACGCTCATTGGCACCAACCATCTGGAGCTGTGGTTCGAGTTCAATTTCCCGTCACTGGGCACCACGCTGGTTCCGACTTCGCCTGTCATCATCGACTACACAATCAATTTCAGCCACGGCTTCACCGACTTCGAAGCCCTGCAGATACCGACGTTCATTCCGACTTCGTCGCCGCCGCCGGGCGCCATGTTGATCAAGCAATTCTCCTCCGAACAATGGCGGTGGCGGATGCAGTTTGCCGATGTTACGCACGGTGATCCCGATCCGCCTCCCCAGGACCGCGGCGATACGTGCGCCGAATTCGGCATCATCATTCGCAACCTGAGCGAGCGCGTGCTCTTGCGGCAGAACGCCGTCTTCGTCGAGGGGCATGCCCTCAATCCGCCCGGCGGACCTAACAGCCTCGATATCTTTGTCGCCGCCGACAGCACTCTCCGCTGGGACAGCGATACCAACGCCTGGATCATTGAGTACGGATACGTCGGCGAGTACGCTGGCACGTTGGCCGTTGATCTGACCGCCTGGCAAAGCGTCACCAACGACGACTTCCACAGCATTTCGCCCGACGTCGATGACGTATGGGTCGACCCGGATGGAAACGACAACGTGCTGGGCGCCTTCAATGGCAACGACGACAACTTCCACGAGCAAAGCAGTTTCGGGCAGGTGACGCAAGGCGCGCTCGCGCCGATCGAAAACCCCGACTTGGGAATCAATTTCGGCTATCCGGTTTTTCAAGCGGTGACCTTTCAGGCGACGGGAGGCGGCGCCGCCGACCTCTCGCCGCTGGTCGACGCTGCCGAGCCCGCGGCGTCGTTCGCCCTCGAGTCCACCAGCATCTTCTTGCCCATCCAGCACGGACAATTCGCCAACATCGGCGCGTATGGCAATACGGCTCAGGCTTCGCGGAGCGAGCCGGAGTTCGTTCACCTCGTGTATCCGTTTGGCGTCGAGCAGATTGTCTATGGACGGACCTACGAGATTCGTTGGCGGAGCCACGACTTGCTCCCTTCGGATTTGGTCACCATCGAGTTGCGGCACGGCGGCGTCGCCGGACCCGTGGAGATGGTCATCAGCCCAGCGGCGCCGAATACCGGAACCTTTTTGTGGACCGTCCCTTTCGGCATTCCACCCCTTCCCGGCAGCGATTACGTGATCGCCATCACACGGCCGAGCGTGCTGACCCCGCCGACCATCGCCGGCGCCAGCCCGTTTCTGTTTTCTATCGGTGCCGATACGCGACGCCCGGTTGTCCTTGGCACAACGCCCGACATCGTCGAGCTCGGCACCAGCACCAATGCGGATATTTCGAGCATCACGGTCGAGTTCAGCGAATTCGTTTCGGGCGGTTTTGGCAGCTATCAGCTGAAAAGCGCCGGCACCAACGGCATTTTCGATGACGGCGACGACGTAACGTATTTTCTTCTTCCCTCCACCAGCGGCGGCCTGTCGGCCGGCGACCCCGTCTCGGTGACGCTGACAATCCTCGGCGGGCCGCTCCCCGAAGGCGATTACCGATTGACCGCGTTCAATGCCGGCATCACCGATTTCGCCGGCCTGAATCTGGATGGAACTTACAGCGGCAGTGCGAGCGACTACGTCCGCTTCTTCACGGTCGACAAAACTCCGCCTGGCGTTGCCATCACTCCGGTCGCGCCCAATCCACGCAACTCCGGCGCCAGCCCGATCGGCATCATGTTCACTGAAGCGGTGGTTGAGCCGGGACTTGCCGACGTGCGATTGACGCTCGATGGCGGGCCGAATCTGCTCAGCGGTACGCAGGCGCTGACCAGCTTCGATGGCGTGCTGTGGCTGCTGGCCGATACATCCGGCATCACCTCCCGCGAAGGCACTTACACGTTGTCGCTCACTGCCGCGAACTCCAACATCCGCGACTTGGCCGGCAATCCGTTGACCCTCGACGCCAGCATCTCCTGGCTGGTCGACACCACGCCACCGACGCTCGACATCGTCGACGTGTCGCCCGACCCGCGCAACAGCGCGACCAGCCAGGCGACTCTTGTTTTCTCCGAGCCGGTGTTCAATTTCGCGCTGGGCAACTTGCACCTGTTCCGCGACGGCACGGAAATCATGCTCACCGGCGCGAATGCACCAACCACCTCCGATAACGTCACCTGGACCGTTAGCAATCTCGCCGGCCTCACGTCGGCCGAGGGAAGCTACCTGCTGAAAGTCGCTGTCGGCGGGACGCTGAAGGACGCTGCCGGCAATGGTCTTGCCGCCGAGGTTCGCGAAACCTGGCAGGTAATGACCACGCCACCGGCTGCCGACGTTGTCGACGTGACTCCTGACCTGCGCGTCGACTCGGTCGCCGAGATCGTCGTTTCGTTCAATGTGCCGGTGATCGGGTTCGATCTGAGCGATTTGCAGTTGACCCGCGGCGGCAATAACGTGTCGCTTGTCGGACTTCCGGTGCCCACATCGCTCGACCAGATGAATTGGCACGTCACGGGCCTCGCCCCGTTGACCTCGGCCAACGGCGACTATGTCTTTTCGCTGGTCGCCGCCGGCTCGGGCATCCAAGACCTGGCCGGCAACGCGCTCGCCGCCGACGCGTCCGACGCATGGGTGAGAGACGATGTGCACCCCGTAGTGGCCATCACGCCGGTTGCTCCCGATCCGGCAAACGCGAGCGTCGACTACGTCGAATTCGCGTTCAGCAAGCCGGTCACGGGGGTCGAGCTCGCGAATCTGGTGCTCGCGCGCAACGCGATGCCGATCGACTGGACAGACGCTCAAAGTGTAACGACCACCGACGGCGTCACGTGGAGGGTCAACAACCTCACGCCGCTCACAGCCACCAATGGGAGCTACACGCTGACGCTCGATCCTGTCGCCAACGTCATTCAAGCGTTCCCCGGCAATCCGCTCGTGGTCGGTGACAGCGAAGCTTGGCTGATCGACGTGACCGGACCCACCGTCACGATTAGCGGCGTGACGCCAAACGCGGCGTTCGATCCCACGAATTCCGTCGAAATCGTGTTCAGCGAACCAGTCTCCGGCTTCGACAAGAGCGAGCTTGTGCTCACCCGCCGCGGCTTTGTTGTCCCGTTGACCGGTGCCCAGACGCTAACGACGGTCGACAATCAAACCTGGATGTTGTCGAACCTCGCGCCGCTCACGAGCGTGCCGGGCAAATATGAGCTGAGCTTGCGGGCGGCCGGTTCCGGGATCCAGGACGCGGCCACGAACAGCCTGCAGGTCGGCACTTTTGAAACGTGGCGGGTCCTCATTCCGGGCGATCTTTCCGCCGACAACCGGGTCGGGCTGAAGGATTTGGGCCGCCTCGGACGCAACTTTGGAATTGCGATGCCGACGCCCGAGCAAGGCGACCTCAATCGCGACCTGACTGTGAATCGGCCCGACCTGGTGACGTTGTTAGGCGTTTATGGTTCCTCGCTTCCGCCGAATCCGGTTCTCGACGCCTTCAATGGTTCCGGCGCGGCCACATTCTCGTCGTTGCAGGCACAGCACGCCGCCTTCCTCGGCACGACCGACGCCGCAATTACGTTCACCGGCTTGTCAGGCGTGATCGCACCGAATCAGTTCACCGTCAGCCATGGCGTTACCTTCTCGAACCTGGGGGCACTCGGCGCCGTGCTCGAAGGCGATCCCGGCTCCGTCGAAAACCTGGATGGCTACGACGGCTCGTATCAACCCAACGGGAACACGGTTTATGTAAGCTATCCGAATCATCTCGCGCCGCTGACGATTACTTTCTCGTCGCCTGTGGCCGCCGTGGGCAGCTTTGTCGCCACCGGCGTGCAAGGTTCACCGCACACGCTGACGATCATCGCCTTCGACACCACCGGCGCAATCCTGACGACGCTTACCGTGCCCACGCAGTTGTTCGCCGACGCCCAGAACCGCGAAGGCTTCTGGGCCGTGAAGGCGGATGCGGCGGCCATCTCGAAAATCACCATCCTCAACAACAACCCCGTCGACTTCGGCAACGCGCTGATCCTCGATAACCTGGCGTGGAGAGCGGTGCCGGCCGGCTCGGGCTCCGTGGTGCTGGGTGAGTCAAATGGCGCGGCGACAAGCGCTTTCGACTTGTCGGCCGACCTGCCGGCGCTGACGAGCGAAGTACACGGGCTGCTGCCGGTCGACGCGGCCTTCGATTGGATGAGCACGGCGAGCCGGCCGCTTGCGAACACGCGAACTGCCCGCCGCTTCGACAGGGTAGGGGATGCCGGCGACGTGCAGACGGACGAGGCACTGCTCGCCTGCTTATCGGAACGCGCCTGGCCCCGGGCTGCCGATGAGCAGCGTGCGAGTTCGGCCGACGTCCGAAGCGAGCTGGCTCGCGATCGCGCCGCTGCCGACGAGTTGTTCGCCGAACTGGCGACGAGTCCATCGTCCGCTCCGTTCGCCTCACGATTACACCGTTTCGCAAAGGTGAGCAGCACGTGAACCGGCTACCTGCAATCTTGTGGGACTTAACGCTGGCTCTTCTGGCCCTGTGCGCCTGCGTGCAAAGCGCTTGCCTCGCGGCCGCCGGCGACGTCTCGTTTCGTGCCGCGGACCGATCGGTCCATTTGAATCCGGGTAACCTCGCGACAGCGATCGACGTCTTCTTTGAGGTCGACGGCAGCGCGAGCGTGCCGGCCACCGGCTGGGGAATGATTGTGAACGTCACTCCGCAAGCCGGCGCCACGGGAACCGTTCAGTTCAACCCCCCGACGATCGTCAGTAATAATCCCAATCTCCTGCCGACTTCGCAAAGTCCGTTCATCGACTTCGATCGCGACTTCGGCGGCAAGTCGTACGGCATGTTGGGTGCGAGCGCGACGCAGCTCCACGCGTTCAGTCACTACATCGCGCCCACCCTCGGTCCGCCGCCGTCGCTCGACGCCAACGGCAACCTGTCGCTTCCCGACGGCCGCGGGCTCGTCTCCCTGCCGCTCCTGATGTCGGCCAATGCGGCGGGCGACTTTCTCGTGTCGTTCGACCCGGACCCCGTCGTCACGGGCGCAGTTTTCGCGACCGGCATGCCTGTGCCGAACGACGTGAGCATCCATCCGGCCGGCACGCATCTGGCCGGGACGCTCCGCGTGTTCAACCCGGCTGGCGATTACAACCGCAATGGGATGGTCGACGCGGCCGACTACGTCGTGTGGCGGAAGACCTTGGGACAAGCCGGCACCGGCCTGGCGGCCGACGGCAACGGCAACGACGCGATCGACGCCGGCGACTACACTTTCTGGCGCGCCCGATTTGGCAACACGGCCGGCAGCGGATCGGCCGCAACGCTGGCAGCGCCCGCGAACATCGGGGCCTCTGTCCCCGAGCCGGCGACCGGCGCGCTCCTGCTGGCCGGAATTCTGGCGACGTTCTTTCGCCGCCGCCCGCTCCACGCATCGACCCGCCCCTGAGACATTCCGAGCCGCCGGGGAACCTTTTCGCTGGCCAATCGTCCAAAGCTCTGCGATATTTGCCGGTGAATTCGCGATCGCCCGCCGCTCACGACCGCCGGGCACACCCCACAATTCCCCGCGAATCGATCTTTTTTCCATTTCGTGCGACCCATTTCGGCCGCGGAGCGCATATCCCTCTTAGCAGTGCGCCCATGGGTAACCAAAACGAAGCTGAAATTCGCCCCGAACTGAGGTCGGGAAGGCCGGAGGCTTGGAATGCGCTCTACGACGAACATGCCGAGTCGGTGTGGCGGCTGGTGGCCAGGCTGATCGGTCCCGCGCGGGCCGAGGTTGCCGACGTGGTGCAGGAAACGTTCCTAGCCGCCGCCCGGTCCGCCGGTCAGTTCGACGAGTCGCGCGGTTCGCCGCGGGCCTGGCTCTACGGAATTGCCCGCCGCCAGGTCGCGCTCCACTTTCGGCGGGCCAAGCGGCAGACGCGGCTGCTGACCGGAACAGGCCGGCCGGCGCTGGAGCGAGAACACATTGTCGAATGGATCGAAGGACGGCAGGAGAGTCCGCCCGACCTGTTGACCCGCGCCGAGACGGTCGACGCAGTCCGCGTCGCCCTGGCGGAGCTCGCCGAGCCGCACGCCGCCGCCCTCGTCGCGCGCTACATGGACGGCACCGACGTCGAACAAATGGCCCGCGACGAGGGCTGCGGAACGACGGCGATCCGCTCGCGACTGGCGCGGGCGCGGAAAGCATTTTGCCGCGCCTTTGTCGGCTTGAAACGCTGCACCGCCGATGTCGAGGCGGGAGACCAACACAATGTTTAACCCCAATCACGAACCTGACAAATTGGTCGAAGACCGCCGGTTCGCCGAACTGATTGCCGCGCTCGACGCCGATGCCGCGCCGGTTGACCGCGAGTTCCTCGCCGCTTTGCGGACCCGCTCGGCTAACGCGTATCGCGAGGAAATGAAACTGTCCCTTCCACGCCGGCCGGTGAGACGTTCCAGATTCTATTTGTTCGCTCCGCTGGCCGCCGCCGCGACCGCGGCCGCGATCGTCGTCTCGGCCATGCTGTGGTCCGCCGCAGGCGCCGACGACAATCCCACATTCGGCGCCGTCCTTGCCCAGGTCGCCCAGGCCGACACGCTCGAGCTGCAGGTCACCCGCGACGGCCAGGCCGAACAATTGTTGGTCCAGCAACCGGCGAAGGCGCTGCGTTGGAATCATCCCGACGGTACGTACGACATTGCCCGCGACGGACGGCAATGGGAAATCGACGAGCCGGCAAATCGGGCCACGTCGCGCTCGTCCACATTCTTTCCCGCCAGTTTGCCGGGGCTCGACTTGTTTGCCGTGTTGTCGCTGCCGGTAGGCGTCGATCAGGGGAAGTTCAGTACCGCGCTGCCGGTGGAGCAGGTTGAGCGGTCCGGCGCGATGTGCAACGTCTACCGCTGGAACATCGACGACGACGGCGGTCCGCTCACGATCGAGGCCGCCGTAGAGGCCCAGACCAGCCGGCTCGTATCGCTCCAAGCGGAGCGCGAGATCGACGGCCGCCGCCAGCCGCTCGGCACCGTCAACGTGGTGGCCGTCAACCGGCCCGTCGATGAAGGCCTGTTCGTCGTCGGCAAAACGTTGTCCGAGGACGGCCGCGTCGGCAAGATCGCCGACGTGCAAGGAATCGTGACCCTCAAGCCGGTAATGCACCGCCGCTGGACCCCCGTCAGCACGCACATGCTCGTGCATCCGGGCGATTGGGTGCGAACCGATGTTCGCGGCGCAAACGCCGTCGCGCTGCAATTGGTTGCGGACTCGCGCATTACGCTCGGGCCCGGCTCACTCGTCGAAGTCATCAAGCCGAATCAACTCCGTCTCGTCGAAGGCGAGCTGAAAATCGTCGCCGCGGAAAGCGCGCCGGTCGAACTGCTGGGTCCGAATTCCGAAAAGCTGAGCATCGACGGCACGGCCCTCATCCGACTGGCCGACGAAAAGCTTGTCCGCCTCGATCGCCCGCCGTTGTGGCTGGCCGGCTTCGAAGGCGCGACCAACAACGAGTCGATCGGCTCGCTCGTGGCCAAGGTCGATGGCCGAGACGTCCCGCTCACGGTCGGCTATCACAAAGTGACTGTCGACATCCGCGACCAGATCGCCCGCACCGTGATCGAGGAATCGTTCGTCAACCACACTCCCGGCCGGCTCGAAGGCGTGTTCTATTTCCCGTTGCCGCAGGACGCGTCGATTTCCGGCTTCGGCATGTGGATCGGCTCCGAGCTGGTCGAGGCCGACATCGTCGAGAAGCAGCGGGCCCGCGAAATCTACGAGACCATCCTCCGCGAGCGCCGCGACCCGGGCCTGTTGGAGTGGACCGGCGGCAACATCTTCAAGGCCCGCGTGTTTCCCATCGAGCCGCACAGCGAAAAGCGGATCAAGATCTCCTACACGCAGGTGCTGCCGCTGCGTGGCCGGGAGTATCGCTACAGCTACGGCCTGCGGAGCGAGCTGTTGAAGCAGCATCCGCTCCGCGAGCTGGCGATCGACGTGAAGCTCAGCTCCGTGCTGCCGCTCGCCGGCGTCCAGTCGCCGACGCACACGGCGGCGCGGATCGACACCACACCGGGCTCGGCCCACGTCGAGTTCGCCGCCCAGGAGTACACGCCCGACCGCGATTTCGAGGTGGTGGTCGAGCTGGCCGACAACCGGCCGAACGTCGTGATGGTGCCGCATCGCCGCGGCGAGGACGGCTATTTCATGCTCATGCTGTCTTCGCCCGGCGGGGCAGGCCAGTGGCAGCGCGAGGTGCTGCCCGACGGCCAGCCTCTTAAGCTGTTGATCCTGGCCGACACGTCGGCATCGATGGACGCTGCTTCGCGGGCCGCGCAGGCCGAGTTTGTTGCGGCGCTCCTGTCGTCGCTCGCGCCGGAGGACAAATTCAACCTGGCCACCTGCGACGTCGATTGCGATTGGACCTTTACCGATTTCAACGCGGCGAACGAAACCAACATCGAAGCGGCCCGCGACCGGCTCGCCAACCGAGTCTCACTCGGCTGGACCGACCTCGACCGCGCCTTCGAATCGGCCCTCGCCAAAGCGGACGCCAATACGCAAGTAATCTACGTCGGCGACGGCATCGTGACCACGCGCGATGCCGACCCCACGGCATTCAACCAGCGGCTCCGTCTGCTGTGCGAAGGCAAGGACGTGGCCCTCCACGCCGTCGCCGTTTCCAGCAGCTTCGAGCCGCTCGTGCTCAAAACGATCGCCTCGCTCGGCGGCGGCTCGCTCCGCCAGATTTCCGGCGAACGCACTCCGCAGTCGGTCGCCACGGAATTGCTCGGCGAAATCGCCCGGCCCACGCTCCGCGATCTGCGCGTCGAATTCAGCGGCATCGAAACGGCCCGCGTGTATCCCCGCGAGCTGCCCAACCTGCCCGCCGGTAGCCAGCAGATTCTGCTCGGCCGTTATCTGCCGCAAGGCGCGGATCAAGAGGGCAGCGTGACCGTTACCGGCATGTTGGGCGGCGAATCGGTGCGGTTCCGCACGGATGTTACGCTCGCCAATGCGACCGAAGCGGCGGATGCCGAAGAGGACATGTCGTTCATCCCGCGTCTGTGGGCTCGAATGCACCTCGATGCGCTGCTCGAGCAAGGCGCGTCGCAAGCGATCCAGGACGAAATCATCGCCCTCTCGGAGGAGTATCACATCATAACGCCCTACACGTCGCTGTTGGTGCTCGAAAGCGATGCGGACCGCGAGCGATTCAAGGTCCAGCGGCGGTTCCAAATGCGCGACGCCGAGCGGTTCTTTGCCGAGGGGCGCGACAACGTCGATTACGAATTGCTCGGCCAGCAAATGCGGCGGGCCGGCACGTGGCGGCTGGGCCTGCGGCAACAGGTGCTCGCGGAGCTCGTGGGCCTGGGCCGCGATAGCCAGAACATTCAACAAGGGTTGGTAAGGACACGGCAAGTCTATGGCTACTATGGGTTCGCCAACCGAGAAAAGGACAAACTTCCTTCTTTCACTTGGGGTGTGCCGCTCACCAGCTCAAACATCCTCGCTGGCGAGTTGAATGGAAGACTCGACTTCGATTCGAGCGTCGAGACGATTCTGGCGACGACAATGACGCCCATGAGCGGCTTGGCGCCGGAGTTGTCGATGCCAGTTGGCGGGGATGGGGATGAGGACTCCTTCCTCGTGATGTCGGAGGGAAGTTCCCGCGAATTTGGCTTCGAAGTCGCGGCGGCGGATGAAATGTTCTTCGATCGAGGCCAGATGCTCAACAACATCAAGAAACTTGAACTTGCGGAGAGTATCGACGCGGGGGGCCCGATTTCCAACGACTCATTCGACGCCGCCCGGCTGAATGTCAACGCAGGTTTTCTAATGCTTGCGAATCAGACGAGGTCGCTCAGTCGCTTGGGAGGCATGAGCGGCGGCGGTGGATTTCAGTCCGGACGACGAGGCGGAAATCGTTTTTATGCCCAAGACTATTGGTACTCGCCCGAGCAATACACGTCCTGGCTGGCGTCGCTCTTCCCGGCCCTGCCCGCGGCGCCGCACGAGGAGAAGCAGATCGAAGCCGCGCGACCCTGGCCGGCCGAGGCCCGCGTATTGGTCGCCGGCTTGTTGCGAACCGACGCGCTGGCCGGGCTGGCCGGCGGGCTGCGCATCGAGCGGCAAACCGAAGGTTTCGACGCCCGCTGGGACGAGCTCACTTCCCGCGGCGACACGCTGGAATTGGTCTCGCCTGCCGCGTGGCTCGTCCGCACCGGCAGCATCGGCTCGCAGACGATCGTCCAATGGTGCGACGCCGACCAGCGCGGCATTTACTCCGCCGCGTTTCAGCTCGGTCGCCAGCGGAAGAGCACGCCGCGCGACGTGGCCCGGCCGCCGCTGGGCCTCCCGAATCACCTAGTCTCATCGCTCGAACGCACTTACTACAACTACAAGACCGAGCTGCGTCCGCAAGCCGATGGCCAAACGCTCCTGGTGCTTACGCCCGAGCACAACCCGGGCTACGAAGTCCGCTACCTGATCGATCCGGCTCGCAAGGTTGTCCTCTCCGTCGAATATCGCGAGAACGGCGCGGTCACGTCGACCATCCGCTACGACCAGTTCGTCGAGGTTGCCGGAACGTGGTGGCCGGGCCGCACGCAATCGTTCGACGAGAACGGCCGCCGAACATCGGTCACCGTCGATAAGTTCACAGCGCTTGCCGCCGACGCCTTCGCGCGTGAAGTCGCCGGCGAGCTCGCAGGCCGCGACCGCGTGCAATTCCTGGCCGACCCGTTGCCGGGGCAGGCCGCCGCCCGCCGCGCATTGGCCGCCGGCCGGGCCGACTTCAACGACCACTTCACGCTGCTGCTCCACTTCTGCGAAACTCAGCAGTGGGACAAAGTGTTGGAGCACCTCGACGCGGCCGAGAAACTCGCCGCAAACAGGCCCGGCATGCGCTGGGTCCGCGACGCGGTGCTCAACATCAGCCGCCGCGGGGAGGAATTCAAGAAACGCGTCCTCGCACGGGCCGCCGAACTTGCCGCGCCGCCGACCGGGCCGAGGTCCGCCACGGAGGAGCTATTTCTGGCCAACTACATCGTCGGCCAGGCTGGCGCCGTCGTCGCGAGCAACGAAATGCTTGGTTTGCTCGACCTGCTGAAGCCGGTGTACGAACGGCAGCCGGCGTACGCCGCAGCGATGAAAGGTTGGACGCAGAACCGGGCCGCGCAGCTCCGCAGCGTCGGCCGGCCGGATGAGGCGCTCGCGCTCCAGAAACAACTGGCAGCCGATTACCCGCACGATGTCTCGCTGCAGGTCGAATACGCCAGCGCACTGTTTAGCGCGGGCGAATACGTCGCCGCCTACGCTTGGCTCGACAATGTTACGATCGAAGACGCCCGCTGGCACGCGCACGAGGATCAGCGGCTCCGCGAAACGTACGTCGGCTTCCTCGAGGCACAGGGCCGCTGGTCCGACGCGGCCGATTACCTGGCCCGCTGGGTCGGGGGCAATCCGGAAACCACGGCCGCGTACGAACGGTATCTGGGCACACTGCTGCGGCTCGACCGGCTGGATGAAATGAACGCGCTGGTCAGCAAGTGGCTCGCCGACGGCCGTCAAGCGGGAAAGATTCCGCCGGCCGATCTGGCGAGATTGCAAGCCGCGATCAGCCAGGCGCTCGGCGAGGGCCACGCGATCCGCACCAATCGGCTCGACGAGCGGTGGCTCGACCCGTTGGCCGAGACGGTGCGATTCTTCGCCCGGCACGAATCGCAGTCCGCCATCGCCGAGCGAATCATGAACGACGGCCACTTCCGCGACAGCGACCAGTGCCGCCAACTCCGCCGCGACTACCTCGCCGTGCTGACCGCAGAAATTGCGACGGTCAAACCGGCCGAGATCAGCCGATTCGTGGGCTGGGTGATGGCTAACGATCCGGCCGTCGAGAACGTCACGTGGCAGCCCATCGCGGCTCGTCTGCAAGAACGCTGGTCGATCGAAACCGATCCCGAGCTCAAGCATCAGCTCGCCGAGCCGCTGGTACAAATCCTCTCCGGCCGATTCGCGGACGAATATCTCGTCTTCCTGCGTCGGCAACTCGCCGAAGGGCCGGAGAAGTATCGGTCCACTTATGCCAGTCAACTCTTCAGTGCATTACTTGGCCGGCCATGGTCCGCCGAGATCGAGAACGAAGCGCTGGCCCTCGTTGAAAAACTTCCCGCCTCCGCGGAACCCGCGCAGCGACTGGCAACAAAGGTGCAGACCATCTACCGCCTAACGGATCGCATGGTTCAAGCCCGCTACGAAGCGCTCATGGCCAAGGTCGAGCACCAGGAGAAACTCACCCGCATCGAGCTCCGCGACCGCGAGCAGGAGAACATGCGGCTCGCGCGCGAGGGCTTCGCCGACCGGCTCCGCCAGGCCCGCGAGGCAGCTTCGCCCGACCTGCGGCCGTGGATCAACATCGAGCGGCTGTACCTGGAAACGCTTCTGGGCCGCGATCTCGATCAAGTCGCCGGGGAGTGCTGGGAGTTCCTCGGCCCGAATCCGCCCGCCGAAATCGCTGCCGCCGACGAGGACGACGCCCCCAGCATTGCGGACCCCAACGCCGCCTTGCAGCAGCACCTTGATCGTGTGCTCCGCGCGCGGCATCTCGTGACCGCGGCCAATCTGGCCGCTCGCCGCACTGCGACGCCCGAGCTGGTCGACCGCCTGCTGGCCTACGTCGACGCGGCCATCGCCCAGACGTCGCCGGAAGACGTGGCCTGGAAGTATTTCAAATACCAGATGCTCGTGGCCCTCGACCGGCCCAAGGATTTGGAAGAAAACCTGCGCGGCTGGATTCGCGTGGACGATCCGCTCAACTACTGGCGCGTGTCGCTGGCGTACGTGCTGGCCGAGCAAGGCAAACTGGCCGAGGCCGTCACGCTGCTGGAAGCGGTTCAAGCCGACGGCGAACTGGGCCCCGGCGAATTCCGCACACTCGCCGATTGGTACCTGGTCCTCAACCAGCGGGAGAAGCACGAGGCCGCTCAGCTCGCCATTTTCGCCACGGCCCAGGAATGGCAACTGCAAAACTGGCTCTGGCAGCAGCTTCGTCCCTGGCAGATCCACGATGGGCAGACGCCCAGCGAGCTCGACAAAAACGTGCTCCGCGTGTTCACCACGCTGCTCACGAAATCCAGCGCGCCGCAGAACTACGCATCGCAGCTGCGCGAATTCTACCGCGCCACGCGCGATTTCCGCCTGCTCGCCGGGCTGGCGGAAGCGGTAATCGGCCAAACGGCTGAGCGCGTCTATCCACTCCTGCAAAGTCTCGACCAGGTCTTCTCGGAAGTCCGCGAGGAGGCCACGGTCGACTCGATGGTCGATGAGATCGAAAAGGTGCGAGCACGCGCAAAGACGACGCTCGACCAACGCGCGCTCGACCTGCTGGAGGTTATCGTCGAGCGCCGCGCGTCGGCGCTGCAAAACCAGCCCGCGCCCCATTCGGCCGCAGCCCACGCGGCGCTGCGGCGGGCGTTTGATCGCGAATGGCAGTCCGGCGAAGAGCGCTTGATGGCCGACTTCCTCGCCGCGCTCGGCACGGTCCGCGAGGACGACTTCGCCGAGGAGCAGCGGCGCGAACTTCAAGTCCTGCACGAGGCGGCCGCCGCCGGCTCGCTCGACCGGCTTCACATCGGCCATGCGTACGCCCGCTGCCTGTGGGGCTACGGCCGCCAGGACGAGGCCATCGACATGCTCGAAGCGGCGCTCAATGAATTCCGCGCCGCACACGACGGCATCTTGCCCGCCGACGCCAACGGCCCGCTCGACACGTATCTATCCTTTCTCGAATCGCGCGGCTTCCACGCCCGCGGCGAACAGGTCTCGTTCGACGAGCTCAAGCACCCGATCCACGCACAGCAAAAGCTCTGGCTTCGGTTACGGCTGTACCGCCTGTATCGCAGCGCGCTCGCAAGCAATGGCCAGGTCTCGCTCGGCACCGGTCCCGTGCTGTTCAAGGCCGTTCAAGTGCAGCTTCAGCAAGAGCTCGATACGCCGGACCACAACCATCGCCGCGACCTGGTCGAGGAGATGTGCAATATCTACGTGACCGCGAGCGAAAAGAAACTGCCCGACTACCAGAAGGACCTGCGGGCTTTCGCATTCGAACGAATGCCCGAAGTGCTCCGCGCCCAGACCAGCAACTATCAGTCGATCGTCATGCGCGTGGCCGAAACGCTGCGACAAGTGATCGGTCCCCGCGGCGGCCTGGAGTTCCTCATCACGTGCATCGAGCGCGAGCCGAAGTGGTTCCGCACCAGTGATGAAAATGGCTGGCGCCAGTTTGGTTACCAACTCGCCGAGTGGCGGCGGGAAACCCAGCAAGCGAACCGGCTCGACGCCGCCTTGCAGGAGCGGCTGCTGGCGATCGTGCTGGCCGCGCTGCGCACCGACCTGGAATCGCGTCAATACGCGAATCGCTACCTGTACCACCTGGGCTACGGCGGAGACCGCTATTGGAGCGAAAAGGAAGCCGACTTCCGCCGAACTGCCGAAGAGGTGTACGCCGAGCAAAAGAATTCGGGCGCGGCGGTCAAATACATCGCCGATTACTTGTATCACGGCATCCGCCATTACGACCGCGCGATCGAAATCCTGTTCGTAGCCAACGGCGAAGGTCGGCTCGACGAAGAGGGCCAGTTCACGCTGGTGTGCTACTTGCACGAACGCAAGCGGTACGGCGAATCGATCGCGCTGCTCGAGCCGCTCGTCAAATTGCGGCCCGACAACATGGAGTACCGCACGCGGCTGATGCACGCCTACTTCCGCACTCAGCGGCAAACCGAATTGCTGGCCCTGCTCCGACAGACCGACGAATATTTCCACCAGCAGGGCCGCTGGGGCGAAGGGCCGCTCGCCGCGCTTGGCTACAGTTGCCTTGAAAACGAGCTCTTCGATCCGTCAGTTGCCTATTACGAGGAGTTGATTCCGCTCCACCAACGAACGCAGCCGAATCGCGGGATCGGCAACGGCACACTCTCATCCTACTACGGCCATCAGGCCCGCGCATATGCGGGCCGGAAGAACACGGCCAAGGCGGTGGATGCCGCTTGCGGCGCGATCGTGAGTTGGGGTCCAACGCACGACAACCGCCGCGGCGCGATTCAAGCGCTGCACGACGTCCTCCGCAATGCGCCCGACCTCGACGGCTTCGTGGTCGAGCTCAACGGGCAGGCTGAAGAGACGGGCCTGGAGAACCCGATCGTCCGCAAAGCGCTCGGCGCCGTGTTTGCCGCGAAGCAGCAATACGCCCAGGCGATCGCGCAGCTTGAGTTGGCCCGCGACGCACAGCCGAACGACGTCGAAACCCATAAGCTACTTGTAGAATGCCACGACCGCGAAAACGACCGGGCCGGCGCCGTGCGCCAGTTGTTGGCCTCCGTCGAGCTGTCGAGACGCGAAATCGAATTGTACAAGGACCTGGGCCGTCGCTATCGCGACCTCGAGCAGCCCGATGAGGCCGAGCGGGCCGTCACGTCGATCGTCGAAATGCTGCCCAGCGAATCGGAAAGCCACACCATGCTGGCCGAAATCCGCCAGGAAGAAGGCCGCTGGGAGGATGCGATTGGCCAATGGCGGCGGGTAAGCGAAATCCGTTCTCTGGAGCCGACCGGCCTGTTGAAGCTGGCCGCCGCCCAGATCCACGAGCAGCAATGGGACGCCGCGGGCGAGACGATTCGCCAACTCCGCGCGCGCGAATGGCCGTCGCGATTTTTCAATGTCGAAAACGAGGTCCGCGAGCTGGAGCGGCAGATCGAACAGGCACAGCGCTGAGCGCGAAAATACCCCGCAGGGGTTCAACTCCAAAGCCCGGGGTCGCCGGTTCTCCGGCGCACCCTGGGTGACAGATCAACAGGCCAATTGAACCCCAAGCGAAGGAAGATTCCAGTTCCGTCTGAGGCAGTACAGAATCGTATGGCGCGCTGTTCTTGCAGTTGCCTGTAGGTTTTTCGTCAATTTTCAATTAGCTCTCTGAGTGCCTCAACTTGCGGTCTAACTTTCGTTCGTATGATTTTATTCACCTCAGTGAGATGATCGGAAAGCACTTTGCGATAACCTGACGATGCGTCCAAACGTTTCCCCCATACATACTCTCTATCAATCTTCTCTCCACGTGCCCTTAGGAGAATGGCGTCGAGTTTCTTTATTGATTCCGAGCGAGGTAGTTTCTGAGAGTTGAATTCGGTGGCAGCCAGAAACAAATCCTTGACAATCTTATCGTTGTCTAACTCATTCGGAAATTCGCTCAAATGCTTTTTGGCCTTATCGCATATAGCCTCAATTTCGGCATTTGCAGCTTCAATAATATTACAACGATTTTTTTGGACCGCTCCATTTTCGAAGTCCTTTAAGCGAGCGCGCCTATATCTCGCAATGTCACTTTCTATGTTCGTATGCTTCTCCCACATTTCAGCAAGCTGCCTTTCATTGCTTAGTCTTTGGCCGCGCATCATCCCCAGGCAATGAATGATGGATTTCACAATCTCGATACAAGTGCCCTCCATCGATACTATTTCTGATGTGAGATCTTTCTGGACTTGAGCGAAAAGCGCATGTCTTTGCTGAGGTGAGCTTTCTGTATCGAACAAATCTTGTTTCTTAGATTCGTTGAGCTGCTGAATGGCAATTCTTAGGTTAACGGCATTGAGCTGCCCGCCTCTTTGGCATGAATAGAGCTTTAGGACTTTCACTACTTCTCTGATTTCCGAAACAGTTGGAAGTGACTTATTCTTTAGCGATTGGAAAATGTAAGCGTCAATCCACCACTCCGGATACTCCGGCCCGCTGCGAACAAGAAGCTTCCCGTAGTCCGCTATGGTGGCATTTCGTAGCTTCTTACGCTCGTCACTTATTGAATACTTATCCTCCTTGTTTCTTAACTCTAGAAACTGAAGATGTTCGTCTGAAATCTCAATCTTTTCAGCCGGCGGCAAAGTCACCACCATTGCCGCTTGGGGTATATCTCTTGGAACTAGTTCTTCCTTCCCTTCTTCCTTCCCTTCTTCCTTCCCTTCTGCCTTTGGTGCGCTACCGTCACTTGCTGATGACTTCACGACATCGTTGGGCTCGATACTGCGCTTAACAAGATCCGGTGGATCGTGACTTGTTGAGAGATGATAATATCGGACAAGTAATGCTATGATTGGAATAAGCTCTTCAAGCTCCAAATCGCTGTAATATTTAGAACTGTCTTCGGCTGTTCGTCGCTCCTCACGATAAGTCATTACAAACTTGATCACCTTGTCTTGAACGTAAAACGGATGAGCCTGATTCGAGATTCCTAAATCAGCTAGGCCAATCAACGTTTCAGTTCTGCCATGTACTCGGCTGAGTTGGTTGTCCATCCATGCCAAGTCGTCGCTCGAAAGCACTCCATATGGGGTTTGTGATTTTTCTGGACCAGTCGCTTTAGACGTAGAATAGAGAGGTTGAAACGAATGACCGCGAGCGCCTGGCACCATTGCCGCTAGTTGGTTGTGGATTCGAGTTAGACGATACAGCATCAGAAACATTGTGGGATGCTGCGGAATAAGCATATATGAAGCTTCGAGTTGCTTCAGCTGACTTCCTAGAAGCTTCAAATCTTCAACACACGTCCTGAAGAAATCCTGTCTAGCCTTATCTCCAGGACACTCCGTCGGTAGCAGCCGCAATGCGGTAAACGAATTCACACCGTTTCCGAGCCCAGCTTCCAACGATTGGACAAGAAAGCTCCTGGCTGCGCGCAAACGATCATATGCCTCGTTCACTTCTAAGTGCTCTCCTTTGTCGGAGAGCTTATTAAAGTTCGTGCTTCCGCGGGATACTGCAATCAACTCTGCTAGCGCTCGATCCTGCAAACCCAAAATTGCGTTGAAACTCACAGCGAGAGGCAAACCCCTTTCATTTCGGGGAAACAAACCCATTACATTCTGGATATACCTTTCTCCCTGACTAATCACGGCGCGAAGTCTAAATAGATCTTGCTGGCTCTGCGCATATACGTACCTAAAGTACTGAGAATAAGAGCGAGGATCTTTACTCCTTAGTTCGAAGACATCGGCAATAATTGCTGCACCAATAATC
>JBIOWO010000246.1:0-5745 GCA_044868555.1 Lacipirellulaceae bacterium
CCTTGTGCGGTGGGAAAAGAAAGCCGTCAATTATGAAGCTCTGTTGCATCTTGTGTTCGCCCACATCCTATGGCGCAATTCCTAAGGTTATGGGATAGGTTCTTAGTCTATCCCGTCTGCCGGGCAAGTCAAAGACTTTGCGATGGTTTCCCAAACATTTGCCGCCTCGACAGGGGGCTTATTTGGGCCAGGCCCGCAGTGCCAGCTTCGCCACACGCCTGAGTTGAGCACGGCTCGCGCCGCCAGCCGCCTGCACCGCCATTCCGTGCGAAACCGTCGCCACGTACCGCGCCAGGTCGGCCGGATTGGTACGCGGCGGCAAATCTCCCTCGGCGATCGCCTGCTCGAATCGCTTCCGCAACACCGTTACCATCGCGGCCCGCCGCTTCGACATTTCACGCCTCACCGCTCGGCCCTCGTCGCCGCAGGCCAGCGCGCTCTGCACCATGAAGCACCCGCCCGGGTTGCGCGGATCGGTCACGACATCGATGCTGCCTCGCCACAATCGTTCGACGACGCGCCGCGCCGTCGGCTCGTCGAGTGCCTCTCGCACATGGCAGGCCGGGCCTTCGATGTAGCGATCGATCGCCTTGCGGAACAACGCTTCCTTGTTGCCGAACGCCGCGTACAGGCTGGGGCGGTTAATCCCCATCGCCTTCGTCAGATCGGGTAGGGATGTCCCTTCGTAACCCTTTCGCCAAAACACCTGGAGCGCGCGGTCGAGCGCCGTGTCGATATCGAAAGCCCGCGGGCGTCCAATGGACATGCGAACCCTCCCGTACCAGCTGCGTACTTCTATACTGAATGGTACATAATAGGTCTTGCCCGGTCAACGCGGCCCGCTTATTATTTACCATTCAGTACACAACAGGCGGAAGTACCAGAGGAATAAGGAGCGTCGCCATGTCGCAGAAACTTGCCGGGAAAGTCGCCGTAGTTACGGGTGCATCGAAGGGAATTGGGGCCGCGATCGCTACCCATCTGGCTGCCGAAGGGGCTGCCGTCGTCGTCAACTATTCGTCCAGCAAGGAAGGAGCCGAACGGGTCGTGGCCGACATCAAAAAGAAGGGCGGCCAGGCCGTCGCCGTCCAAGCCAACCTTGCCAAACCGGCCGAGGTCAAGCGCTTGTTCGACGAGACGAAGAAGGCGTTCGACAAGGTCGACATTCTGGTCAACAACGCCGGCATTTATGAGTTTGCACCGCTTGGGGAAATCACGCCCGAACACTTCCACAAACATTTCGACCTCAACGTGCTGGGCCTGCTTCTCGCATCGCAGGAGGCGGTCAAGCACATGGGCAACGCCGGCGGCAGCATCGTCAACATCAGCTCCGTGGTTGCCGACGCAGCTCCGCCGAACTTTTCCGTCTACAGCGCGACCAAAGCGGCCGTCAACGCCGTGACTCGTTCGCTGGCCCAAGAGCTGGGCCCGCGCAAAATTCGCGTCAATGCGGTGAACCCGGGCATGGTCGAAACCGAGGGCACGCACTCGGCCGGCATCACCGAAAGTGAATTCCGCAAGCAGACGGAGGCGCAAACGCCGCTGGGCCGCATCGGCAAGCCGCAGGACATCGCGCCCGCCGTCGTGTTCCTGGCGTCGCCCGATTCCACTTGGATCACCGGCGAAGCGCTCTACATCTCCGGCGGACTGCGGTGATCGGAAGTCGCGAGGTGCCCAGCCACTGGCCATCACAAAGGCGGCACAAATGGTAGTGGTACAGTTTGCTGAAAAGCAGTGTACTCCTCTCGCTCCGTTCGGCTGAGCTCACGGCCGAAGCCGCGATAGGAAAAACATCTCGCGGAGCGAGATGAGTACATCAAATTGTGCCACTACCGCACAAATCCGACACTTGCCGCCCAGGGTGCACGCGGCGACAATGCATGGTCAATCCTGCATCGGCATCGAGAAGTTTGAACAAAGGGTAATGTTATGCGTGAGTGGATCGTGTCGGTGGCGGTGGTGATGATCACGGCGGTTGCAGTGGTTGGTCGCGAGCCAGCGCCGTGGCCGCAATTTCGCGGCCCCGATGGTTCCGGCGTCGCCGATGGTCAGAAGCCGCCCGTCGAGTTTGGACCGGAAAAAAACGTCAAGTGGAAAGTGCCGGTGCCCGGCGGACTGTCGTCGCCGATCATCGTCGGCGACAAACTGGTTCTCACCGCATTTGAGGACGAAAGGCTTTTCACGATCGCCTACAATCGCGCGGATGGAAGTGAGCTCTGGCGGGCTAATGCGCCTGCCGGCACGCTTGAGCCATTTCACGCGACCGAAGGCAGCCCCGCCGCCTCGACCTGCGTCACCGATGGCGAGCGGATCATTTCGTACTTCGGCTCCTGCGGGATATTCTGTTACGACCTCGCCGGCAATCAGTTGTGGAAGTTCGATATGCCGCCGGCAGCGACAGTCGGCGACTTCGGCACCGGCGTTTCGCCTGTTCTCGCGGATAACACCGTGGTCCTGTTGCGCGACGAAACGAAGGACCCAAAGATCATCGCCCTCGATGCGGCGACGGGCGACGTGAAATGGGAGAAGAAACGGAAATCTAATTCGGCGTTCTCCACGCCGGCCGTGTGGGATACGCCGGCCGGGAAACAAGTCGTCGCGCCGGGCTTTGGCAAGATGATCGGATACGACCTCCAATCGGGCGACGAAAAATGGTTCGTCGACGGCATGCCGTCTGCGTGCTGCACGACTCCCGTCACGTCGGCCGGACATCTGTTCTTTGCCGGCTGGTCTCCCGGCGATCCGAATGAAAAAGACGCGCAGGGGCCGCCCTCCTTTGACGACATGCTGAAACAGGGAGACGCCAACAGCGACGGCATATTGACGAAGGATGAGGCTGAGCAGACTCCCATCAAGGACTTTTTTGGCTCGCTCGATGCGAACAACGACGGTTCGTACACGCGCGAGGAATCCGAGGGAATGGCGAAGTTCCTGGCGGCGACCGTCAACAGCGCGTTTGCGTTAAAGGCCGGCGGCAACGGTGACGTCACCAAGACTCATATGGTCTGGAAGCAGACTCGCGGGCTGCCATATGTTCCCTCGGCGATCGTGTATCGAGGTCAATACCTGATGATCAAGGACGGAGGCATCGTCACCGCGTATGACGCGAAGACGGGCGATAAACTCTACGAGAAGCGGGCCGCGGAAGCCGGCAATTACTACGCATCGCCGGTGGCCGCCAACGGACACGTTTATCTCACGTCGCTCGCCGACGGCACCGTGACCGTCCTCAAGGCAGGCGCCGGGGCTCCGGAAAAGGTGGCCACGAACCCGCCCCTCAATGAACGGACGGCTGCCACTCCGGCAATTGCCGACGACACGATTTATGTCCGTACGGCCGGCCACTTGTACGCATTCGCCGAGAAGTAGTCACAACAAATGCCCCGTTGTTGGCCAACTGCCACGTCGCCGATACAATCGGAGAGTTCGTCACCCAAGGCGATCTCACGGCAAGGACGCAGGTGGACCAGCTCCGCGACATTCTGAAGAAGTACTGGGGCTACGACGACTTCCGCCCGTTGCAGTCGGAAGCGATGCGGGCGGTCGTCGCAGGCCGCGATTCGCTGGTCGTGCTGCCCACGGGCGGCGGCAAGAGCCTGTGCTTCCAGGCGCCGGCGCTCGCCATGGAAGGGTTGGCGATCGTCGTCTCGCCGCTCATCTCGCTGATGAAGGATCAGGTCGATTCGCTCGTCGATTGCGGCGTCCGCGCGGCCTGCGTCAACAGTACGCTCTCCCCGAATGAGAAGCGGCAGATCGTCGCTGAGATTCGTGCCGAACGGCTCAAGCTCCTGTACCTGTCGCCCGAGCGGCTGCTCACCGAATCAGCGCTCGACTTCCTCGCGGAGGTGCCGCTGTCGTTCATCGCCATCGACGAGGCCCATTGCATCAGCCAGTGGGGGCACGACTTCCGCACCGAGTATCGCGGTCTGCGGCGGCTGAAAGAACGGTTTGCGAATGTGGCCGTGCACGCCTACACCGCCACCGCCACGCCCCACGTCCGCGACGACATCGTCCGCGAGCTGGGACTCGACGAGCCGGAGGTGCTGATCGGCTCGTTCGATCGGCCCAATCTCGTCTATCGCGTCCGGCGCCGCGCCAATCTGCTCCATCAGCTCCGCGAGGTGATCGACCGTCACCCGCACGATTCCGGCCTAATCTATTGCATCCGCCGTGCCGACGTCGAAGAGGTCGCCGCGCAGTTGTGCGAATTGGGCTACCACGCCCTGCCCTACCACGCCGGCCTGCCGGACGACGATCGGCGCCGGAACCAGGAGGCATTTCTCAATGACCGGGCCCGCATCATCGTGGCCACCGTCGCCTTCGGCATGGGGATCGACAAGTCGGACGTGCGATACGTAATCCACGCGGCCGCGCCCAAGTCGCTCGAAAGTTACCAGCAGGAGAGTGGCCGCGCCGGGCGCGACGGGCTCGAGGCCGAGTGCTGGTTATTGTATTCGGCGAGCGACTTTCAATTATGGCGCAGGCTGCAACAGGACCTTCCGTCACCTGCGCTCGAAATCGCCGGCGCGCTGCTCTCCGGTATCGATAGCTACGCCTCGGGCGTAACCTGCCGCCATCGGGCCATTGTCGAGTACTTTGGCCAGCAACTCGACGCCGAGAACTGCGCCGCCTGCGACGTCTGCCTGGCCGAGGTCGATCTGGTCGATGATCCGCTCATTGTGGCGCAGAAGATCCTGTCGTGCGTCGTGCGGGTGGGACAGAATTTCGGCGGCGACTACGTGGCCCAGGTGCTCGTCGGCTCCAAGGAAGAGCGCATCCTGAGTCGCGGCCACGACCGGCTCAGCACGTGGGGCATCCTGGCCGAGCACGACAAGCGGACCGCCCGCGGCTGGATCGACCAATTGATTGGCCAGGAGTTTCTCGTCAAGAGCGGCGAATACAACGTGCTGCAACTAACGAATACCGGCTGGCAGGTGCTCCGGGGCGAAGTGACGCCGCGGCTGCTGCGGCCGGCCAAGAAGAAAACGCAGCAGAAATCACGGGCCGAGCGCGAGTCGTGGGACGGAGTCGACCGCGGCCTGTTCGAAACGCTGCGCCTCTGGCGGCGTCGCACAGCCGACGAGCGCGGCATGCCGCCGTTCATCGTCTTCGGCGACGCCACGCTTCGCGACCTGGCCCGCTGCCGGCCGTCCACGGCCCAAGGCCTGCTGAGCGTGCATGGCATCGGCGCGAAGAAGAGCGCCGAGTACGGTGCGGATTTACTCCGCGAAATCGCCGACTTTTGCCGGCGCAATGAAGTTGCGATGGATGTCGACGCGGCGGCGGCAAGCCCCTGATCGTATGCCGCGGTCATCCCGCCGATCGACTTCGGCCGGACGTTTCATTGACCCTGCGGCAAGACCGCAGTATCTTGCTTGAAATTCTCAATCCGCATCGGGCCGGAGCTATCCCATGTCGACCATTCCACCACTCAGCGATCCGCGGTTCGATCCGCAATACAACGAACCTTACGAGCCCCAGCCGAAGCGGAGCGCGTGGGCAACTTGCTTGATCGGCTGCCTGGTGGTGTTGCTGGTGCTGCTCGTGTTGGGCATTGCGGTCATCTATTGGGTTTCTCAGAACTGGCGCGGTTTGGCAGCAGGTGGTGGCTCGCGAGCTGTCAAGGATATGATCGCCAACTCGGCACTTCCGGAACAAGAGAAAGTGGACATCAACATCCAGATCGACCGACTTGCCACCGCATTTCGCGAGAATCGTATTTCCATGGAACAAGGACAGCGGTTG
>JBIOWO010000247.1:0-10515 GCA_044868555.1 Lacipirellulaceae bacterium
CTTAATCGCTACCGCCGCATCCTTGTGCGGTGGGAAAAGAAAGCCGTCAATTATGAAGCTCTGTTGCATCTTGTGTTCGCCCACATCCTATGGCGCAATTCCTAAGGTTATGGGATAGGTTCTAAGCAACCTTCGGAACCAGGGGTTGCAGGTTCGAGTCCTACCGGGCGCGCTTGGACTTACTAATGGCATGTTGATTGCCAAGGTACTACCCACAAAGTCCAGCAGCCGCGTAACGACTGATTCCTTGTTCCGCATGAAGGCGTAGTTTCCGGTCGCTCTCTTGCGCTAAAAGGCGCTTGAACACGGGCAACACCCGCACGTCCGGCGAGTGGTGGTGTGCAAGCATTGAAGCGGCCTGCCGCCTCACCTTGATGCTTACATCCGATTCAATCCGATCCAGTAACAGTGGCACCGCATCAACCGGATTGGGACCATCCTTGCAGGTCTCGCAGGATAGCGCGTGCACTGCCCAAACGCGCACCTCCGCCTTCGGATCATTGAGCAACGGGATCAGTGCACGGAATAATTCATCGTCGGCGAAGTTATCTGCCAGACTTGCGCACCAGCGGCGGATATTCCAATCCGAATGCGACAAGCCAGCACGGATCGCAGGCACCGCTTCCTTGCCGCGCGAATACAAGGCAAGGAAAGCAGCCATCCGGTTCTGGCCATTGGCGAACTCTGCCACTAATTCGTCGGGAGTGGCTTCCGGACGGAAAGGCGGGGCTTCATCGATCATGCGGCGGATCGTCGCGGCATGTGTGCCTCCCATTCCGCGGGCATTGTTATCGCATTCTGCCGTCATCGGTCGAACTCCCATTCCGGACACATTGTGGAGGTGCGGTGGCGAAGATACCTTCACCTGATTTTACCTCCGACCATCTATGGGAGGACAGCTGATTCCGTCCCTGGTTCGCAGATGATCATTTCGCCGATCTGCGAAATTGCAACGAGTGCGCGGTGCAAGTCGGATCGCCGCCGCCTGACATCTTGCCTTCGCGCTGTCAGACTTCTGTCAGAGAACCTCTGGAATCGGATCGAAAAACACGTCGGATTTGGAAAGTTTGGAGTGCGGCCGAAAGCTCGACGGCTCTGTCCAATCTCTTTGCGGTGCAGCAACTTAGCGCGTCGCAAAGCGTAGCAATCCAAGCGACCTTCGGAACCATGGGTTGCAGGTTTGAGTCCTGCCGGGCGGGCTTGGGTTGACTCTCGCCGGTTGCTGTCAACCGGCTCAGTCCATGATGCTTCACGCTCAACTCGACACGGCTGCTCGCCCCAGTCGTTTATCCTTGGCAACCGCAGTCAGGCTGCTTGAGCGACTTGGTTTTCGACTTGCCCTTCTTGGCGGACGTCGTCAACACGGCCAGCGTGGTGTTGGGCTCGTTGTGGTTGGCCTTATTGGCCGCCGGCTTGGCTTTGACGTTGCCCTTCTTCGTGCTGGGCGCGGTGGTGGAAGCCATTGCCGTCGGAGTGTCTTCGGTCGTTCGCAGCGAAGTCGTTTGGGCGAGAGTCTGGAACGTGGGCGAAGCCACACCCAGGCTGATGCCGTCGATGGTTAGCGAGCTCAAGCCGTACTGGCTACCGTCGAAGGCCAGGCCGGGTCCGAAGCTGCCGGCCGTCGTGGTTCCCAGGCTGGTGGGATTGAACGCCACAACGTCCTCGTTCGCGCCGCTCGCGCCCGTGACGGAGAAGTTGCCGCGCGTTGCCAAGTACAGAGTCGGAAGCCCTCCCGACTCAGCGACATACAGAGCACTCACGTCCTCGGCGTCGTTCGTCGTGAGGCCGACCGCACTGCCGTCGAAGTAGAGCGACCAGGTGCCGGCCGTGTTGTCTCCGAGCGAAGTCGGAGCGAACGCGATCAGGTCCTCGTCCTGACCCGATGCGCCGGTAACGGAAACCGCGCCGGAAGTAGAGATCAGTATCCGGCCGTCCGAAAGCTCGGCGACCGCGTCGATGTTCTCGTTGGTGGTGGTCAAACCAACGTCGCTGCCGTCGAAGTAGAGCGACCAGGTGCCGGCGGTCGTGTCGCCCAGGGAAGTCGGCGTGAAGAGCAGCAAATCGTGGCCACTGCCGGCGAGCGTCCCGCCGCCAGGCGCAGGAACGCTGAACGCACCGGTCGTAGAAATGAGGATGCTGCCGTCGGCACGGAAGGCAAACGCATCGACGTCCTCGGCGTCGCTGCTCAGTCCCACGTCGCTGCCATCGAAGTGCGTCGAGTATCCGTACAGGCCGTCGCCCCGTACGGCAAGCTTCACGATGTCTGAGTCGTCGGACGCCAGATTGGGCGAGCCGTCGGTGCTCTTGAGCGTGGCGGCGGCGGTGGTCGAGAAGTACTGGAACGTGCTCGCTCCGGCTTCGATCAGATCGACTCCCAAGCTGTAGTTCGTATTTGTCGCGCCGCTCTTGCCCAGGACGCGTACGAAGTAGGTTTGCCCGGCGACAACTGGAATTCTGAGCTGTTCACCGTTTCCTGTGGTTGCCGCGGAGGCGATCTTCGTTTGGGCCGAATCGTAGAGCTCCAGTTCCAGGTTTCCCTGCGCGTTCTGGAACGTCAGGTTGATTGCCAGTGAGCCGGTCTCGGTCGGCACGATGGAATAGTAGTCGTCATCGTTCGATCGCAGGATCGACAAGTTGCTGTAGACCTGGTCGACAGCGTCCAGGTGCGCAGCAGTGGCGAACGTGTCGTTGTCTTCGAAAATGTCGCCCGAATCTTCATCATCGGGTTCCGGCTGATCGACGAACATGCTGTAGTTGGGGTTGGTCGCGGTCTGGTAGCCCCAAACACGGATGTAGAAGATGTCGCCCGCCTTCGCATCGACGGTCACCGACTCGCGATTCTTAGCGGTTCGCGACTCGGCCACTTTGTTCTGGGCCGCATTGTACAAAGCCAGATCCAGGTCGCCCGCCGGATTCTGGAAGTCGATATTCACGGTCAACTTGCCGGTGGCCGAAGCGGTCACGCGGAAGTAGTCCTTGTTGCCCGACTCGTGGATCGAAAGATTCTCGTACAGATGATCCTCGGGCGGGGCCAGGATGCTGGCCGCGGCGAAGCTGTCGTTGGGCTCGAACGTATCCGCATCCGTCGGCGAACCGTCCCGATTCAGATTGATCAGGATCCGCGCCACGTTGTTGGCCTCGTCCGCCTCGGCGATATGATCGTCGGGATCGACGGCCATTTCGAGCCAGTAGGTACCGTTCGGAATGCCGGTGATGTCGATCGACTGACCGGGCAACCCGCTGTCGTATAAGTCGGCCCAACCGGGCGACAGGCCTTGCACTTGCTTGCAATTGAGATACTTGGCAGGGAGATCGGAGTCGTAGTTTTCGATGTCGATGATGCAGAAGCTGGTCTTCAGGCCGCCGGCGACGACGGCCCCCACGCCGCCCTCCGGAAGCACTTCACGCAAGCGGAACTCGGCAAAGCCATCGAAGTGGATGTGCTTGTGCTCCGGGTGATAGGTAAACGTGCCGGCCACGCGATCGTTGAAGCTGCCGTCCGGCTCGTAGACCCGCTGATAGACCTCCTGGATATTTTCGCCGATGATGTTGCCGCCGCGGATTTCGAGCGCACCGGATCCCACGTTCGCCATCGCGGTCGTCAGCCGCAGCAGTTCGCCCTGGATCGTCCAGTCGTAGAGGAAGCCTTTGGCTTCGTCGACCCACGGAATCAAGTCCGGGAGCACGGCGGTTGGGCTGACGGCGGCCACGGCGGCCAACTGAATGTCGGGAGCGGGCTCCTCCGGAAGCTCGTGATCGAGCCCGTCGCCGTGCATCATCTGGCGGGGCTCAAGCTTTTCAATCTGCCAGCGATTCTTCTTCGCCCGCCGACGCGAACCAGAAATTTTGTTGGAAAAACCCTTGCGAAAACCACGTTCCATTCGGAAGAACATACCGAGAGCACCTTGTAAGCCGCCTGATGAAAAGAAGTAAGAAAAACACGTCCGTTCCCCTCATTTTAAGTAGCGGCGCGGGCCGGCCTGCGCGCTCTGTCGGCCAAAAAGTAGCGATTCGCGTGGAGGAACATTCCGCTCGCTCCGGCTGAAACGGTTTTTCACCGGCAATTTGACCGATGCTGCCAGAAACCAGCGCGAGATCGATTCGCAGGGCGGGCGCAATTAGAATTTGGCGATCGCGCGACTAGAACTGTGGAAGCGATCGACAGCTTTCAAATGTGCCGGGGTTAACGATCGTTACGGCAATGCGAGAGAAGGATCACCGCATCAATTCCATCGCTTCCGCCTTGCCCGGCTCGTCGAGCATTTGGATGCACGAGGCTGGGCCCAGGTCGGGGTCGTGCCACTCGCGGATCGCCCACACGACTTTCTTATCCGGCGTCACTTCGACGACCTGCACGATCGACGGCCAGTCGGGCTTTTTCACGCGGGACGTCCAATTGCAGATGACTGTGTTGCCATTGGCGAGCCGCGTCGCCTGGTGGATACCGTTGAGCTTGATGCCCGCGAGGTCGCCGTCCTTGACCTCCCACACGATCTCGCCGGCTGGGTTGATCTCGCGCACAAACGCGTGCTGGTTGCCGCTGATGAGCGTGTTGCCGTTGGTGAGCCGCACCGCGTGCCACACCGAGGGCGCCTCGCACGACCAGATTTCGTTCCAATCCTTGTCGTACTCAATGACGCGGCCCAGATTCATGTGCGAGATGAGGAACGTGCCGTCCCTGGTCATGCGGACGTTGCGGAATTGGCCGTGGACCGAGCGCTGATCGACCGGCTCCTTGGTTTTGACCACCTGCTCGCGCTCCATATTGCCCGTCTTGAGGTTGTAGATGAATAGCTTGGCCTGTGGTGAGCCGTTCTGCATGAACATCACGCGGTCGTTGCCGATCGGCTGGGCCGTGTGGATTTCGCACCAGCCGTCCGGGCCCTTCGGCGCTTTGAAATCGAAGAGGGTTTTGCCATCCTTGTCGATCTTCCGCCAGCCGGTCTTGTAGGCGAACACAATGTCGCCGTTCGAGAGCCGGTGCATGTCGGAGAATTCGCTGAGCTGGCCGTTGGACGGATCCTTGTCCGGGATTTCATATTTCCAAACGACCTTGCCGTCGCGAATGAGCGACATCGTCTCGGTCGGATTGCGCGTGTCCCATTCCCCCGTGTACAGAAAATCGTGCTGCGCGAGCCCGTTGCCCGGCAGGCTGTCGGCGTCGGTAACTTCGGCCGCTCGGGCGACAGTCGCAAATTGGCAGAATACTGAAGCGAGCGCAACTGCACATCGCAGGATGGCCGGCGTTTTCATGAGAGATTCCTCCGACTTTTTCAACGAGCGTGCCGTCCACCGCTGGCGGCCAGTTGTCATCTTGCGGCACGGGGCAGATGGGGAAAAGCAGCGGAGTGCTACGGTTTTCAGGCAATTGGGCCGGCGAATTCACCAGCTTCGTCCGGCGTCGCCGCGGTAAAGCCTGACGGTTGTAACAACTTTCCGCCACACTTTAGCCGCTCGCGGCTTAGCGGCTGATCCAACCGAACAAATCTCAAGGCGTCCTCGTTGCCCGCTTTCTGCGAAGACCGATTGTCATCCGCCATGCTGAGAATCACTTCGGCGATCGCGTTTGCCCTCGTCTCTTTTCCCATTATCCTCCGCGCCGCCGAACCGACGATTTGCCGGCCGAACCAGTATCCTTCGCCGACCGTCAAGCAGCCGCCGACGGACGACATGTTTGATCGCGATTACCTGTGGGACGCCAACACGCTCACCGGCGATTGGGGCGGACTGCGCACCGAGTTGGCAGATTGCGGCGTCGTTGTCGAGGGCCGCTATGTTCCCCTATTAATGGACAACACATACGGGGGCCTCGACACCGGCTTCTTCGGCGCTAGCGCGCTCGGACTGACGGCGACGTTCGACATGGGGAAGCTGGGCAACCTCGATGGCGGCACCTTGTTCTTCGATTGGGAATTCAACCACTGGCTAAACGGACGCTTTCCGCCCGACAACCAATTCGATCCCACGGGGTCGTACGTCGGCATCAACACGAATCTCGTCGGCAGCGACGCGCCGTCGCTCAATCAAGTCGCCCAGCTCTACTACGAGCAATCGCTCGCCAGGGACCGATTCTCGCTCGCGTTCGGCAAGATGGACGCCAACGTGCCGTTTGCCAACGTGCAGGCGGCCGGGCCATTCCAGAACAACATCGCGATGTACACGCCGACGCTCAACCCGTTCTTTCCCACGTATCACAACGAAGCTACCGCGCTCGTGGCCAAGGCGGGCGATGTCGAGTTGGTATCGACGAAGTTCGGCTGGTTCGACGGCACCACGGCCGCCTTCGATCCGGCCACTGGCAAAAGCGGCCCCGCCACCGGCCCGCGCGGACCATCCACGTTCTTCAGCAACGGCGGCAACTGGTTTCTCATTTCGCAGACCGACATGGCGTGGAAAGTGAGCGACGCGCTGCCCGGCTCCGTGGGCGTCGGTGCCTGGCTGCAAACCGGCTCGACTGCCACCGCTGGCACGGACACGAGCGGCGTCCGCGACGTACCCGGTTGGTACTTGCAGTGGCAACAGGCAGTCTGGGCTCCGAGCGCCGACATCGCGGCCGACGGCGGCGGCCTGGCCTACTTCGGCCAGTTCGGTTGGAGCGACCCCAACAAGAATCCGGTCCACTGGTCGCTGATGACGGGCGTTTCCGCCACGGGCGTAATTTGCGGCCGGCCCGCGGACGCGATCGGGCTGATGGCCGCCCACTCTGAGTTCACCGACGACCCGGCCATCTACCAATCCGAACGTCGCGATGGCCAGCCGGGTCCATCGGGCGGCGGCGAGACGTCGATCGAGTCGTTCTACATCTGGCAGATGACGTCGTGGTCGTACGTGCAGCCCGGCATCATGTGGGTCGCCACCCCCGGCGGCGGCGACCCGGCCCCGCTCAGCGATCTGGTGCTCGCATATCTCTTAGTCGGCGTGGAACTCTAAACTTAAGTCGACCCATCCTGGGTCGTTTCCGGCTATTCCCGAAACCCGGCCAGGATGGCCGGGCTATATTTCCTGGACGCGGCCCCGCCGCACCATTAGCATCGTCTTACCCAGCACCATTCGGCACACCGGGAGGCCACCGATGCGAAAACCAATTCCTGAGTTCTCCCGCCGTCAATTACTCGGCGCCAGTGCGTCACTACCGCTCGCCTGGTCCGCTGCGGCCTTGCTCGCCCAAGAAGAAGCGGAGTCGCCCCCCGCGCAACCTGCCGCCGGGCCGCCCACTCAACCCAAGCCCGGCTACACCTTCAATCTCGAGGCCAAAACGATTGCTCCCGTCGGCCAGCCGATCGAGGCGACGCTCGTCAACGGCACGCTGCCCGGTCCCGCGATTCGCTACCGCGAAGGCGACATGTTTCGCGTGCTGGTCAACAATCGCCTCAAGGTGCCGGCGACCGTCCACTGGCACGGCATGATCGTGCCCAATTACATGGACGGCGTTCCCGGCATCACGCAGCATCCAATCGGGCCCGGCGAGTCGGTATTGTACGAGTATCCGCTCCGCCAGTCCGGCACCTATTGGTACCACTCGCACTACCAGTTTCAGGAGCAGACCGGCCTGAGCGGGCCGCTCATCGTCGACGCCCGCAACGAGCCGCACGCGTACGATCATGATGTGGTCGTGTTCATGTCCGATTGGCTCGACCAGCCGCCCGAAACGGTGGTGCCGCAACTGCGGATGCAGCAACCGCCGACCGCCGCCACGAAAATGAGGAAGCCCGCCGGCTATCCGTTTCCCGGCGACAAGCCGTTCGAGGTCGACATCAACTATCCCGGTTACCTCATCAATGGCTGTCCGGCGACAAACCCCTGGACGCTCAAGGTCAAGCGCGGCGACCGCATTCGCCTACGGCTGATCAACGGTTCAGCCGCCACGTTCTTTCGCGTCGCGCTCGATGGCCGCGAGCTGAAAATCATCGCCGCCGACGGGCAAGCCGTCGAACCGGTCACCGTGTCGAACATCGTCGTCGGCGCCGCCGAACGGTACGATGCGGTGGTGTCAGTCAGCGAATCGGGCAGCTTCACGATCCACGCCGCCGCCCTCGGCACCGATCTGCAGGCGCTCGGCGTTATTCACACGCCCGGCGCCACGCCGAAACCAAACACTGCGAAACCGACGTTCACGGGCACCAGCGGCGGCATGGCCAACTACGGTGCCCTTAAGGCGCCGTTTCCTACAACGCTTCCCGACGGCCCGGTGCGGACGATCGAAGTCGCCCTCGGCGGCCAGATGATGAAATACCTCTGGACCATGGGCGGCAAGCTGTACGCCGAGATGTTCTCGCCCGACGGCGACGCGGAACCGCTGGTCGTGAAGGAGGGCGAGCGGGTCCGCATCCGCTTCACCAATTCGACGATGATGTACCATCCGATGCACCTGCACGGCCACTTCTTCCGCATGTTGCCACAGCCGGGCGCTTGGGACGCGCCGAACGCGCCGCTCAAGGATTCCGTCGCCGTCGGCCCGATGCAGAAAGTCGATATCGAGTTCTTCGCCGACAACCCGGGCAAGTGGTTCTTCCACTGCCACAACATGTACCATATGGCCGCCGGCATGGCGCGCGTCGTGCAGTACAAGATGTGAGAAGTTGCGGCACATCGACTTCGCTTTTCATCCGAACCGATTTCGCAAAAACGGACGTTTTGGCGAAAATAATCCCGAATTTTGCTGGCTCCCGATCGTGGCCCACGATTACAATTTGATTGGACGGGGTAGAAAATGTGCGGGGCGGTCTTATTGCCGGACAACCGGTGGTTCAGGCGGGATTTCATTTCACGGCAACAACAATTACGTCTTTGCCCAACTTGAGTCGCGCCGATTGAATTTGCATCCGCCCTCGTTGATCGGAACAGAAGCCGTGGAACGCTTGTTGTCGTGTGGCCGCGCGCTCGAAGCACGCAAATGTCGGGCAGGTAACAAGGATTCATAGGCCGGATGGAACAATGATAGTGCGCTGGAATGTACCCACTGAACGAGCGGCCATCCTCGGCGCGATGGCGGTGCTCAGCATCCTCACCTGCCACGTCCGGGCTCAGCGTCCCAGCTTCAATGGGGCGGAAGGCTACGGCGGCACATTCACGGGGACGATGCCGGCCGGCGGCTGGTTCTCCGATGCGACCGTGTATCACGTCACCACCACGGCGGATACGATCGATCCCAACACCGACAAGCCCGCCCAGGGAACGTTGCGTGGCGCTTTCTACGACTATACAAATCCGAATTCCCCGAAGCAGAACGCCTCGAATCGGATTGTGGTGTTTGATGTCGGCGGGACGTTCGACATTTCCGATGCCAGCCTCGACCTCAAGACCATTAAAACCATTTACATCGCCGGCCAGACGGCTCCCAAACCTGTCACCATTTACGGCAACCTGACGCAAATCACCGCCAGCTCGAGCACTCAAAACTCCAACGTCATCATGCGTTACTTGACGTTTCGCAAGGGACTCGGCGAGGGAGATGATGCGATTACGTTCAAGAACGGCGGCGCGGCGGCGCCGAGCACCAACATGATCATCGACCACGTCTCCGCCTCCTGGAGTGAGGATGAGGTGCTGTCGGTTGCCAATTACAATACGAATGTCACCGTGCAGTACACGATGATGACCGATTCGCTCACGAACGGCCATCAGTACGGGTCGCTGCTTCGTCCGGAAGTCAACTCCAACGTCACCTACCATCACAACCTGTATGCCAACGACAAGAGCCGCAACCCGCGCATCGGCTCCTACAATGGAACGACTCTCAGTCTCGATTTTCGCAACAACGTGATCTACAACTACAGCGATCGGGCCAGCTATGCGGGCGGAAGCGGCGACAGCACGCGGGAGAAGTCCGATACGAATTACGTCGGCAACTACATCATCGCCGGGCCGGCCACGGTCTACGATAATATTCCACCCACCGTCGACCCCTACGATCGGCGGCTCTATGCCATGATCGTCGACGAATCAATCGATCTGCGGGCGTACCAGTCGAGCAACATGATCGACCCGGACCAGGGGACGAATCCGGGCGGCGTGCCCAACGGGTCGGACACCGGCTGGGGCATGTTTTACGTGCTGCCCGGCAAAGACGGAACGCTGACTCAGATGAACGCGCCGTTCGCCGCCGCGTCGGTAACGACACAATCCGCGACCAATGCCTACAATCAAGTGATCAATTACGTTGGCAACGTCTGGTGGACGCGCAACGATCCGAGTAACACGGCGCATGATCCGATCGCCAAACGCATCATTGACAATGTAAAGAACAACACGCAGCCAGCCGGCGGCGTGCCGGCCTTGGCCCCGATTCAAGACGAGCTGGACTTTGTGGAAGATGCCACACCGCTCCAACGTGCCGCCGATTGGGATACCGACGGCGATGGCATGCCCAACGCATGGGAGACCGCACACGGTTTGAATCCAGCGCTTGGCACCGATTTCAAGCTCGATTTCGACAACGACGGTTACGTCAACCTGCAGGAGTATCTCGACGAGGTCGGCGCTTTTCCGGCCCCCACTCCGCTGGCCTTTCATGGC
>JBIOWO010000248.1:0-18009 GCA_044868555.1 Lacipirellulaceae bacterium
TTCCAATACGACATCACTGGGCGGCGGGAGGCCCTCATCGATGCCAATAGCCGCCGCACCACTTATCAGTTCGACTCATCGGGCAATGTTACCACCGAGATCGATCCGCTAGCGCGCCGAACGACCTTTACTTACACGGCGATCAACGAGCAGGAATCGAAGCACGATGCTCGCAACTCGCGTGTCACTTACAGCTACGATCCGGTGGGCCGGCTCAAAGGACAACATTTCAGCGACGGCATCCGCTACACGTTCACCTACGACGGCGTGGGCAATCGCCTCACGATGGCAGATGCCACGGGAATCACGACATACCAGTACACGGGACGTGATGAAACGCAAGTTGTGGTACAGCCGCCGGCAGATCGGCTCACGTACAGCTATGACCCGGTGGGCAACCGAGCGACGCTGACGGGGCCGCAGAGCTCCGGCTTCACCTACACGTATGATGCGGCCGACCGGCGAACGACGATTCTGAACTATCTCAATGAAGTCACGACTTTGGCCTACGACGGCAATGGCAGGAAGACATCCCAGAACTTGGCGAATGGCGTCCGGGTCACTCACACCTATAATTCAACCGGCTGGCTGGAGAGAATCGAACAGCAGGCATCCACTGGATCGGTGCTGGGCCGGATGACCTACACATACGACCGGGTCGGCAATCGTAAACAACTCACGGAGCTGGATGGCAGCACCACCACCTGGACCTACGACGCCACCTACCGGCTCGTCAACGAGCATTTTAGTGGAACTGGGGCTTACAACACGACGCACACCTATGACCCGGTGGGCAATCGGCTCGTTGAAGAAACAGGCGGTCAGCGCACCACCTTCACCTACGATGCGGCAAACCAGCTCGTCAATAGCACCAACGCCACGGCCGTCGTCACCACTTACGCCTACGACGGCGCGGGCAATGTGACCGGGTATGCGAGAAGCGACTTTGGCGACGTACGAACGTATACATGGAACGTTGATAATCGGCTGACAATCATCTACTTGATCGAAGAAGATGAGACGATCGACTTCAAGTACAACGGCGACGGCTTGGTGACGTATAGGAATGGTCCAACCGGATATACGGAATGGCTGTGGGACTTCCAGAATGTGCTCATGGAAAAGTACTCTCCGTTGTTCGCCGCCTTCGTAAATACATATGACCCCAGTTCGTATGGTGAACTAATCAGCCAGCGTCTAACCACTGCCAGCGTCTGGCCTCTCTTCGACGCACTGGGGTCAACGCGCAAAGTGATAAACGCTAGTCAGTCAGTCAGTGGATCGTATCGCTACGATGCCTATGGTAAGACCATTGCTACCAGCTTTATCACACCATTCCAGTGGGTTGGCCAGATCGGATATTACAAAGACGACCTCTCAGGGCTCTACTATGTTCGGGCCCGGCACTATGATCCCGTTACCGCCAGGTGGTTGGGTCAGGATCCCATTGGATACCGTGGCGGCAACAGCCTCTACTCATATGTCAGTAGTATGCCCGGCCGATATGTTGATCCAAAGGGATGGGATTTGGTGGTCCCTGGTCCGTGGCCACCCGATAATGGTGGCTGCATTACGTGCCCGCCGTATGATCCACCACCCCCGTCGATCCTGCCCGGCCCCCCCCAATGGTGGTTTGTTGGTTTGACTCCGACTCCGAAAGCGCGTCCATGTCCTCCGCAACGGGATTGTTTTCAGGAGTACTTGGACTATTTAGTTGAGGCTGCGGAATGTGCCGCTCAGAATCTCGCATGTGGCTTTTGCGTTGCTACGGAATGCAATCCTTGGAAGGGTGCTACAGCCTGCAGTTGTGATTGCGTAGATGCTGTTGTCGAATGCAAAGAGGCAATCGGTGCTGCAGTAAAAGTATGGGACTGTCTCATTGAAAAAGCGGGAATTGGAGGTGGAGGACAAAGTAGCGGTGGAGGATGGAAGGATCCTCCGACACAAGGGGGCGCATGGAGATGATTCCTCAACTGGCACTACCTCACGCAATATCGAATTTCGGTGCGCCGCAGTCTGGTTTTCTGATCATAGCTGGCGTTGTTGCCTGAATTGGTGGAAGAAGCGCCGTCATGACCAACCGACCAACATCGATCACTGTGATTGGCTGGGTTTTAATCGTGTTGGGCGTACTGTCGATCGCGGGCGAATTCGCTAGATCAATTGGCCTGCGGTCAAGCCAAATAATGGCGCACAGTCAAATGCCCATTCCAATTCAGGTTGCATTGTCTTTGACGGGGGGGCTGGTCAATTTGATGTGCGGATATTCTCTATTGCGTGCCAAAAACTGGGCTCGGTATGTGTGTGTGTGTTGGGCTGCGTTCCAAATCGTGCTCGGTTGGGTAACATCACCGATTAAACTCCCAATGATACCAAGTATTTTTCTTTTCCTGCTGGCCACGTATATTTTGTTCCGCCCTCGGTACCGCACATTCTTCGAGGGAACCGGAGCGAAAGCTATCACGCAACCCAGGAAGTCGGCGCGCCAAATTCTTAGCATTTGCTGCTATGTCGTGACTGGCTTTCTGCTCTCCAGTAATGCCCTGGTTGCGTTTACATCGGCGCCTAATGGAGGAACAAATCCGGTTGTTAATACGATGGCGAAATGGACGGTGCTTGCCTTGTTGTTGGGGCCGCCGCTCGTGTTCTTGTTGATCGGTTGCAGCCTATCTTTGGATGGCAAGTGGAAACGTGACATCGGAATCGTTCTGACGGCATCGGCGGCGGGTGGATGCCTAATGATAACGACGCTGATGCTGTTGTATATGGACTCCGAGTTTCAAAAAACGCTGCCGCCGGAGAAAGTATGGAGTTTTGGCGACTACACGACCGGTATTATTTGGCTCGCGTCCGAAGGCGCGTTAGGCGTGCTTTTGCTGTTCGTGGCGCAACTGCCGCCGGACTAAGAGTGCGTGGTTCGGCCGCTGTGGTTCCGAACGGGAAATGGACATACTATATGGTGTCAGCTAGAACAAATGCATTAGGATGGCGCCGAGAACATGCTGATCCCGTCCGCGTTGGTGGTTGATTCGCGGAGAAGCGTGAGTGCTTGCGGACACTTTCGATGGGTTTCGAGTAAGATACGCGTTTGATCGACGAAAGTCGTTCTGGGCTAGCATTTGTATGCGGGTGGGAGGATGCCCGGCGGAATTCAGGCCAATCATGCGACAACCGGTTTCTCCAGTTAATTCGGCGCTCGCGGCGGTACTCACAATAGGCTTCTTTTATCTATTTGGCCTAATACTGATTCTGATAGGTTGCGACGCTGGAAGTATTGGGACGGCACTCTTTGGCGGTGTATTGGTTTTCGGAGGTGGTTACTACACAGTTCGGTGGCTTAAGGCCACGCGGAAGGAACCGCCCGCAAGAAAATAGTCTGCAGTAATTTAGACGTCTACAAACGGCAGAGCGCGGCCAAGGACAAGACTATATGGAAGTGGACTGCTGTTGAAAAGGTGATCCGCGTTTCATGAGGCTCAGGAATCCATTTGAGCAAAGAGACCTTGACGACATACGACAATAGGAAGTGGAGTTTGGCGCGGCGCATAGACTGTGCACCGGTAACTCACCAATCCCTTTGACGGAGAAGTATAATGCCTGCGATCAGCGTCAATCCAAATGGCTGCTCCAGGCTACAAACATGACGTTCATTGTGCGAAATCCTAGCAACTGCTGCGGCATTGGATGCGAGCTGGGATGTGCCACGGTCATTGTTCGAGAAAAGATTACCGTTGTTGTGCAGCGTAGGGTGCAAAAAGTAAAGCACGAGCGAAGACGCGGCGCAAACACGAGTTGCGGCGATGACAAACGGCTCCAATTGTCAACGGAATTGTGCTGAGTTCCTCGCCGTAACAGCTACGGCGAAGGTGAAACTCAACGCTAGTGCGAACCTCGATCGCAACACCTCAGAAGAAGGACACGATGGAATCCAGGCCGGCAGGCTAAGCGGCACGTCGCTCGTAGTGGCGGAGCAAGCCGCCGAGTCGCGAATCACAAATGATTCGCTCGCCCGGCGCGAGCGGGTCGTCGGATTCGATCCACTTCCCGGACAGCGGCCGATTGCCTAATGCTTGATGGGGCCGGAGGGTATTGTAGAATTCGACATACGAAGCAATGAGAAAGTCAAAGTGCCGCTGGCCACAGACGATGAAATTCCGCAAACACTCGGACTTGATGCTTTGAATCCATCGCTCGACATAGGCGTTTTGATTCGGAGCGTGGGGCGCGGTGGGAATGACCCGCGCGCCGGCGTTTTGGAAGACCGCGTCGAACGGAGCAACATACATGCCGTCGCGGTCGCGGGTGACGTAGTCGACGCGGCAACCTTCGGTTCGAGCGTCTTCGAGGAACGCCTCGGCTTGTGCCGTCATCCACTTGGCGTTCGGCTGAAAAGAGCAGGGCGAGCAGTACACCCGCCGGCTGGCGACATGAATGAAAGCCAGCACGAAGCACTGCCGCAGGCCTTTGGGTGTCCAGATACACTTGCTGAAGAAGTCGACTTGCCAGAGCGTTTCGGCGTGGATTTTCAGGAACTGATCCCACGTGCCCTGTCCGCGCTTGGGCCGCGGCAGCATCCCCTCCTCCTTGAGGATGTTCTTGATCGTGGATGCAGAGACCGCGTGAATCCGCAGCTTCTTGAGTTCCCCGAGAATCCGGCCGTAGCCCCAGCCAGTCTCCTTGGCGATGCGGAGGACGATCTCGCGGATCGATTCGAGCATTTTCGGACGCCCCATCTTCTTCCGATTGCGGCCAGCGCACTTTTCGCGGAGCCAGCGCTGATAGGTTCTTTGATGAACAATCGTGATCAGCTTCGCTACGCCGGGACCGAGGGCTGCGCCCAGCTTGACGAGCCGTTCGCGTTCGATCTTCGAGAGGAAGATTCGCTGCTTGGGCACCCGCTTCCGCAGCATCTCATTTTCGGCTTTGAGGAATTCGATCTGACGACGGAGCTGATGGTCGGTGGAGCTGGCCAACAGAAACAATAACGGATGAAACAGCCGTCCCATGGCAGTGATATCCTTGCTGAGAATCGGAGCAATGAGTGCGACAATCTTTTTGCACCCCGGCGGTCGTCGCCGATTCGCTGGTCAGGTTGTCGGGCGAGCTTTCATGACCCGGAATTGCCAACCGATGACATGCGCTGACAATCAGCGACAAAATCTTTGGCAATACAGAAGGCAATACGCCAACTTCGTGTTTGCGTAAACTCTAACGCAATCAGCACTTAGAAAAAAGCGTCTTCTGACTCGAAATCAGGTGCCGGGAAACCGGTTGAGGTTGAAAGTCCTGCGCATCGAGGAACTTGAACGGCTCCTTGTGGCACCTGAGATGGTATCGAAGACCGGTGTGCGTGACCGGGCCATTTTGGAATTGTTCTTTTCGACCGGCATGCGGCTAAGCGAATTGGCCTCACTTAACCGTCGGGATGTGAATTTGACAACCCGCGAGATGAGCATCCGTGGCAAGCGCAGTAAGGTTCGAGTGGTATTTGTCTCACCTCGGGCAGCCAATGCGCTTGAGCAATACTTGGATACTCGCGTCGATCACTTGGTGCCGTTGTTTGTCGCGCATCCTGATCGCTTGGCGAACGCGCTGCCTCCCGGCGAAGAATTTCGACTATCAACTAGCTCAATCTACAAGTTGGTAAAACACTACGCGCGTCTCGCCGGCATCGTAAGCGATCCATCGCCACACATACTACGCCACACGTTTGCGACGGATTTATTGCGGAACGGTTGCGATTTGCGTTCTGTGCAAGAAATGCTCGGTCACCAAAACGTCTCTACAACGCAAATTTACACCCACGTCACTCATCCGCAACTTAAGCGCTCGCATCAGAAGTATCATTCTTTTTCGCGCCGGCCCGCCGCTTAAGCGAGAATCCCCTACGGGGTGACATACGACTTGTCATGTTAATCTTCATTATCCGGAAGGGACTGGACCGCTCCCCTGTGTGGATGCTTGCGCAGATGGCCACATGCTGGCGGACCGGGCTGGTTCCCGGACACGATCAATCAAAAAGTGTGACTTGCCGCTTTGGCGATTCAGATGAATCCACCGCCTGGCACGAAATACGGACCCATTGGTCGAACTGTCGGGCCGCCTCGGCGCCAAACGCCTCGTCGTACAAGTCGACGCACGACTCGTACGTGCCGCGGGTGTCGGCCAATTCCCTCGTGAGCCTTGCCGCAAGCCGTTCGCGCTGCTCGACGGTACGCGGCCGCCGGCCCGACTCGGGCGCAACGCCGATCGCCTGACACCGTTCCAAATAGCCGATGTCGGTAAGCAGGGCCAGCATTTCCCGCGCATGTTCGTCCGTGATCGAGGCGACATCGTCGGCGTCCGGCACGATTGGACCGCTGATTTCCATCCCAAACAGACCTCCTTCAATCGCCGTCGGCAGCGGCTTCGGACAGGGCAGGCCGGCATACAAGTCGACGGCGGCCGGCGAACTCGCACTACTTGACAAGGACTCACATTGCTGCAGTCTAGTGCTGCACGTCAATTCAATGATCAGAAGAATTGGCTACCCTGCGTGCCGTCGTCGTCGGTCGCACCCGCTGTTCGCGGACCGGCGACACGGCCGCAGGTCGTAGTGCTCGATTGGCTACCCTGATGCCAGAGTCAGAGGGACCGCGCGCAGCGAAACGACCGCGACCATCTCATTTTCCAATCCCAAGTTCCTCGTGTAGGTGACTCAAGAGTTCCAGCACGACCAGGCGCGCACGCGGCTCGAAATCCTCCGTATCAAGGGGCGGCGCAGCTCGATCAAAGCCAATCTTGACCCGTAGTTGCTCCGCCAATGGTCGGGCCGGATCGATTTCGTCGGGACTCTCGATCATTCCGATCACGCCGTTGTGCTCCGTTGTGTAGATCGTTTTCATTCGTTTTTACGTTTGGAACTGCTCTCGTCCGCCGGACAAATGCCGTCGCCGCACTCCGGGCAGGTTTGCCGCTGGAGCTGCTCGTGGTAGGCGGTCTCCCACGCCGCCTCGCGCTCCAGTTCTTCTAGCGGTAACCGCTCATCATCAACAGTTGAGTCACCGGGCATCACAAAGTTCAGGATGGAATAAATACGGAACTGGGTATCGCCGCTAATCCGCCCCAGTCCTCTCTCCCACAGCGCCAGCCGCACGTGGATCTCCGCCTGTTCCTGACGCTCGCGGGAAATCGGCCAATCGTGGATTGACTGGGCCTGACGGATCATCGCCGCTTCATGCTGCGCTTGTAGGGCCCGTCGCAGTGTTTGCGGCGCCATGTTCAAAGTTTGTCGATGACAACAAAGCGGGTTTTGACGCCCGTTTGCCGGAAAGCATCAACGCCCTGGAATGTATCGTCCGGCAGTTCCTCGACCGTGGCCGAGACTTCGTCGAGCCACTGCCGGAACAGGACGCTTCGCTTGTCGCTGGCAAAAAAACCATGCTCGCTAGCGATTGACACCAGGCGTCCACCGGCGGCCAATAGGTCGTGAGCATGGCGGACATGCTCGATGTCGTGACTGAAAGGCGGATTCATGATGCACCGGTCGTACTCACCGCGGTGCTCCAAGAAATCTCCGTAACTCACGATCTCACCGAACCCTTTGGCCGTGAGCACGCCCTGCAGTGAAAGGTTTTGCTCTACTGCTCGAAGTTCCACTTCGGGGTGGCGCTCACGGATCGCAGTCAGTATATGGCCAGCTCCTGCGCTTGGTTCCAATACGGTGTGCGTCGGCTCAAGGTCAGCGGCGTCCAGCATCCGCTCGATGAGTGGCCGCGGCGTAGGAAAAAAATCAGGCAGGTGCATCGCCTTCTTGCGCAGCTCGTCTTCGGCCCTCCTGACGGGGTCATCGCTCGCCGCCATCGCCAAATGTGGTACCAGCTCTCGCAGCGCGCAGCGAAGCTCATGGTTGTCGTGAATGTTGGCGCTTTTGAGACGTTTGTAGTTGTCGAGGCAATGATCAAACCACCACACCTGGCACCCGGCCGCCTTCGCCCGCCCCAGAAAATCCTCCAGCAGCGCGACCTGATAGTCGTTGACGAACTCGACGTACTCCTGGTCCTGGGGCCGGCTGTCCACGAGCTTTCGCATCTTGGCCGTGGCCTGCTTCACGCCGGGCGTATTGGCGAGTTTCGCGAAGGCCTCGTCCAAGTGGCGCTTGTAGAGAATGGGCTTCGGGAAGGTTGCATAGCGTGCGTCCGCCGCGCCGAGTGGCTCGGCCGACAATTCTTCATACCGCTGCGACCAGCCGTGCGAGCGCCGGTCACTCCCCTCCTCCTTGAGGCGTCGTTCAACCCGCTCACGACGCGCCTGCCTCAGTCGCGATTCAAGTGTCCGGACCTGGGCGGCGTTCCACACCCCGTCGAGATACGTCGCTTCGCCTTCGGCGAGCGCCGTGGCGATGGAGCGCAGGGTCTTGGCATCCGCCTGGTCGCGGTACGCTGCGGCGCGCATCGAGGCGGCCATGTCGGCCCGCCGGGCGGTGTTTTTGAGCTTGTCCGTGTCGGCGGCCAGTACCTCATCGGCCTTCGCTTCGAGTGACTCGGCCATGGCATGGAGCCGCTCGCTCGCGCTGTCCATTTTGCGGAGCTTGCGGGCGAGCAGCTCCTCGGAGCGGTCGGCGTCCCCGTCTGCGAGCGCGGCGAACTTCTCTGCTGAATCCTTGCTGCGGAATTGGAAGCCAGCGGTGCGTTTGTGAAACGAGCTCCAGTTACCACCGAGACTGCGCGCCTTCACTAGCAATTCATTGAACGTCGATCGCTCGACGCGGTTCGACAATTGCACGATCCACAGAGGGACGTTGTCCCGCGTGTGGTGCCCTTCGATGATGCAAAGCTCAGTGCCGGCGATCTCAGCCGATTCAAACCGCTCGACGGTATCCTTCTGCTTCTGCTTACGCGCTTTGCGGCTGATGTCGGCCTGGAAGTGGTCCCAGGTGGCCAGCTGCTCGTCCGAGAGCGCGTCAGTCCCCTTTCGCCCGACAAACTGCGAATACTCTTTGTAGGTCTCGGGATTGGAAAACGCCTTCGCGCGGGCCTCGCGCTCGCGTCGGCTGTTCTCCCGCTGCGTGGCTAGCGACTCGTCCGTCGTGGCCATGACCATCCGCTCCACGGCCGCCTCGTAGGTTTCTTCGAGCGGCTGGTAGCGTATTGTGCCCCCCAAAGTGAACGCCGTCAGGTGGTTCCGGTAGATCGACTCGGCGTTCTCCTTCTTAGTGTTTCGCCGCGCGTCGTAGCTGCCGCACTGCGTCGCCATAAGCCGCAGTTGGTCGGCCGAGCGGTTCTTCACCAGCTCGGCGATGAAGTGTTCCTTGCCACACTTCATCCGCATGAATTCTTTCTTTAGACCGACTGCGTCCACTTGGCCGTCGGCAAAGGCGTGGCGAAACGCGACGAACTCGTCGAGCGTGTACTGGCCAACCACCGGCTCCGCCTTTTCTTGAGGCGTAATTTTCCCAATCGTAACAGCTGGTTGGGAAGCGGCGGATACGATGCAGGTCGAGGCGTCATCCCCCTCCCACATCTGCTGCTGACGGGCCGGCGGCGTGGCGGTGACGCCCGTTCTGAGCACGGGCGGCGGTTCCACCGGCGCGCGGTCACCATCGTCCGCGTCACCACACGGGTCATAACCGGCAAACGGCCGAAAGCGACCCAGCGGCAGGCCTTGGGGCGGCTCGATACTCCAGATGTCAGGCGAGTCGGGACTGAGAGCCTCGTTAATCACGTCGCGGACCTCGTCGATGGCCTGCCAGACGATCTGCACGTGGTCCCGTAGGCTTTCAATCGCATCGCGCAGCTCGCACACGTCCTCGTGCGAGGGCAGATCGGAAACTTCGGCAGCAGGTGCGCGGCTGGTCATACGAAAGATGAGTCATCCGCGCGGCGTACGGTGCTTGTCCAGCCGCTCAGCAGCAAGCGCACGGCGTCGCGGTACGTTGAGCCGGGGGTCATGAAGAGCAGGTCCGCGTACCGTTTCGGAAGGACATCGGTGCAATCGTAGAGCGCATCGAAAAGTTCGGCTTCACCATCGACGGCTTGAAAGTCGGTCAGATAGCGATGGAAAGCCTCCTTGTCGGGGCCGATGGGAACGCGGTTGAGCGCAATCAAAGGGGCGGATGCTAAACCGGTCTCGATCCCCTGTCAAATCAAAGGCCGGCCGGAAAGGACGACAGAGCGCGAAAAAGTACCGGAATACATTGACACGAGTCTGTCAACGCGGCAGAGTCTGGCGCGTTTTGGCATTACGTATGTCCTTTCCAACCACAGTGGGAGTAGTCCATGAGCGATTTCGAGAAAGAGCCGCGAAGTGTAGCCGGTGGCATCCGACAGGCGAGCGAGTTAGCTTGCCGCACGGAGCCAACGCAGGGCGGGCCGCGGTACAGCGTATTTACCTGGGACCACGTCGCCGACGACTGGCGCGCACGTGACCGGCGAGCAACTAAGTGGCGGCTGCGGCGGTGGCTGCGGAAACTGTACGCCGAGAGCTGGGATCGGGTATCGATTCTGATCGTGAGAAATACATAGGCGACGCCGGGCTGCCGGGGGAACTTGCCGGACTGTCCCGTGTCGATATTTCACACTGATGACGCTCGTTCCGCGTTGTCGTCACATAGCAGTTTCTTGCCACCGGAGGTCCAGCCCAAAACCATGAGCAGCAGTCCACTGCGATTGCTGCTCTTTTTTTGAGTGACCCGGAACTGTCGATTCGCCCGGCCTACGCTGCACGGCTCCCGTATTGGGCGAAAGAGCTCCCGGACCCGAACGATTTGCGTTGCCCGACCGCTCCGAACTAAGGTAGAATAGGAATATGGAAAGCATTGTGCGCAACGTAAACGTACGGGACATCGACGCGGGCGACCGAGACGCCTTGGAGCACGTCGTGGGGCAGGCCCTGCGCGACAATCACCGGCTGATTATTCAGATTGCGGAGGTTGACATGGCTGTCGAGAGTCCGTCAGCCAACGGGCGCCAACCGCAAACGCTGGCTGACTGGACGAAGGTCTTCGACGGACTGAGCGACGATGAGGTCGAAACGATCGATCGCGTTATGAAGAGCCGGGCCAATCTGACACGGAATCTGCCATAGGCCGATGGACGAGGCGCTCGTCGACACCGACATCCTGTCCGAGGTCCTCAAGGCCAAGGACGCCCAGGTCCTGACCAAAGCGCAGCAATATCTGTCTCAACACGGCCGTCTCTCGTTCTCGGCGATCACGTTCTACGAGGTAGTCCGCGGCCTGGTTGCCGCTCGTGCCACGAAACAATTAAGCAGTTTTCTGCAAACGGCTGGCAGTTCGGAAGTGGTGCCCGTTTCGATTCCCATCCTGGTGCGCGCGGCCGACCTGTGGGCGACGGCAAGCGCTGGCGGGCATCCCCGCGACGATGCCGATCTCATCATCGCGGCGACGGCACTGGAAGTGGGACGCGTGCTCGTGACTGGCAATACGGCGCACTTCGCGTGGATACAGGGACTGCGCATCGAGGACTGGCGACAGCCGTAGGCGCTAGATTTCACGATCAAATGGTGCCGCGATTCTCGGAGCGGCAAATACGTTCATCTCGTTGATGGGGCAGCCATCGCACGCCGTCGCGGTTCGATAGCGGCCCTCGTCTATGCGACCGGTGCTGCGCGCCGGCATCGCTGCGCTAATGGTGCCGCTCCTTTTGTCCTTTCACGGCAAAAGCGATCGCCACACCGGCCGGCCCCCACGGGGCACGGCCGCGATCGCTTGGAAAGAGACGCTTCAAGAAGAAGGAATGGCGCAGTTATTCATCATCGTCCACTGACGTGTTGTAGAGCGCTTTGAAAGCGTCATCCATCGCGATGCGGACCGCCATCATCTCGCGCGGATTATTGAGTGTGACCCGGCGGTGGTGCCAGGTGCCTTCCTGGTCGACCCAGCCCTTGTCCAGGACGCATTGCAGCGTGGTGTACGTGGAGCCGTCGACGCGCGAGCGCTCCTGCGGAAATAGGGCCCATTCGATGCGGCCGTACTTGCCGCTGGCAATGGGTTTGGTTTTGGTCTTGCCAGCGTCCAGTTCGAGTTCCTCGGCGGCCGGACTGATGGGCCGCTGGGCGACTGCGGATTTGGTCATAGAGTGTTTGGGGAAGAAAACAAAGGGGGTCAGCATCCCTCGTCGGTGTCTGGTCGTCAAGTAAATTTGCGGCCCAAATGAGAAGCTCAATTCCCTCCTCCGCGACGTCACACCAGTCGGCCCAACGGGGCACGGTCGCGATCTCGAAAGCCGTTTACGCCTCAAGGAGAAAAATCGACGGCGAGCGGCAATTCGCCTGTCGGACTGTGAATGCGTAGCACGTGCGTTCCAGCCGGATCGATCCAGACGTCGATGGGATCATCCAAATTCGAGCAGGCGTTGGTCTCGATGACTTTGGCAAATACGGTCTCCGGTGCAAGGCGGTCGGCCGAGACGCCAAAGACATCGCGGGCGATTTCGCGCCAGGCATTCTCGCGCGTGCTGAGGATGGCCTGATAAATGCTTGTTGGCCTGGCGCTCGGTACCATGCGGGCCACATCGTCCTCGGCAAAGAACTCTTCGGAAAAGGACAAGGAGTAGGACATAGGCGAGCGATCTTGTCGCAGCTCGTTGTGACGTGCAAGCGAAATCGCGCACAGATTTGCGGTGACGCTTCCGTCGTTTTCGCTTGCCACGTCCAAAACACAGTGGCAGCGTCTGTGGCCTGCCGAGGTTCGGCAGGAATGCGTCCGAGCATTCTTGTTCCTTGTTTTGGCTGCGAGGAGGAGGTCCTATGGTTCATGTCCGTCCGTCCGACGGCGTCTGCCGCGAGTGTGGCGGCACGCTGCAAGTCACCGATGCCGACGACACGCTGATGTTCGCCGAGTGCGAGCGGTGTGGGTACGGCGTCGAGGTGGAGACCGACGCCTTTGGCGACGGTGGCACGGAATACTGGCCCGCGATCATGGCCGAACTGGAAGGAGGCATGTAATGCTCGGAGCAACCCGCATTCACATCGAGTGCGGGTTGTTTTGCGTGCGAACGCGAACGTGAGTGGTAAGGCCGAGCTGGCCGGCGATCTGGGCGTCGACCACATTCACTGGACGCGTGTACCGGTCACGACAGCGGCGCACCACCGTCTCCAAACGTCGAGCGGCCAGGGGCGCGAAGGGTGGAACGACCGTCTGCATCAGGAACGGGTCGTGAGACTTGCCGTCGATCATCAGGCTGCAGTAGGCGTGGTACTTCGGCAGATGGATTAGGTCGCTCGGCGTGATGCGCCCGGCAAGATGTTGGCTCAGCAGCTCGGCGTCGGAAGCGCCGACAGCGAACACAATCACCGTGCCACAGTTGCCGAGGATTGCCGCGCGCGTGTCGTCGTCAAGCTGGGCTTGAAATTGGTGGTTGAGCACGAGCGAACAGTGATACTTGCGTCCGCGCGACAAGAGCATACTGAACGCGGGTGCGGTGAAAGCCTGCGCTTCGTCCACATAGATCCGGAAATCGGGCCGCTTAGCTTCCGGCATATCGGCTCGGCTCATCGCTGCCTGCTGGAGCGTATTCGTCAAGAGACTGCCGAGCAATTGGGATGCGTCCGGCCCGAGGACGCCTTCCGAAAGATTGACAAGCAGAATGCCTCGCTCATCCATAACTCGGCGCAAGTCAAGCTTGCCGTCGTGTTGGCCGAGAATTCGCACCAGCGTTGGGTCGGACAAGAAGCTACGGAGCTTGTTCAATACTGGCTCGACGATTTCCTGCCGCCAGCGATCGTTGAGCGCTGGGTATTCGTGTTGCCAATAGCGACGGACGAGCGGATTATGGACATGAGTGATGTGCTGCTCGCGAAACCTCGGGTCGGTCAGCAGTTGAAACGTCGCCACGAGTGATGGCTTGGGTAGTTCCACTGTAGCAAGCAAGGCGTTGCGAAAGATTGATTCCATCCGTGGTCCCCACGAGTCGCGGTAGAGGTGCTTGAAGACGGCCAGCACACTTCCGGCCACTTGCTCTGGCAGTCGGCCCTCCGGGATCGCCAGTGGATTGTAGGCGACCGGGTGAGCGCGATCGGCCGGATCAAGTAGCACGACACGATCGATTTGTGTGCTCGGAATGGCGTTGCGCACGGCGGTATACAGATCCCCTTCCGGATCGAGCAGGGCCACACCAGTTCCCTGCCGGACATCGCTTTCGAGCATGGCGAGCAGGCAGGTGGTCTTGCCGCAGCCCGTTTTTCCCGTGAGGTAGACGTGGCGCCGAGCGTCGAGCTGGCGAATTCCGAACCGCTGGACGCGATCGCGAAACAGCATCTTGCCGATCTGCACGACACCCGCCTCGCGCGGGTCAGGCAGATGATCGGGCGGCTCGGGCTTGCGGACTTCGTTGGCGCGGAGGCCGGCCGCTGCCACGCCGGCTGTCGGCGGATGCCACAGCGAGGCGATTTCATCGGCGGACAAATACGTGGCGGCGGCCTGCCTCCTGCGGCGGTCGGCTCGTCTCACCGGAGTCGGATGAAATGTGGCCAGCCTCGAAATCGCGGTCGACGACGCGACGGCGACAAGCTCATCGAGCTTGCGGAGCGCTGCCGCTTGAGTGAATGGTGCCGTGGCGACGGACAACCGGATCGTAACGGCAAAGAGATTGCTACTGACTTTCTCCATCGCTGCTTCCAGTTCGTGCTCGCGTTCATGGGTTCGCGATGTCGAGGCTGCTAGATCGTGGGCGCCGGCCAGTAGTGGTCCCCTGCCGGCTCGCAATGACCAGAGTCGCGCCAGCGCGCGAACACGGCGTGACGGATGGGTGGCCAATAGCGCGTAGCGATGGGCGCGGCGTGGGTGACCCCGAAAAAAAGGTCGAGCAAGGGTCTGAACGACCAGCTTCAGCGACCGCGTTGCACGCTTCGTTGCCGGGTGGAGAATTAGTTCGACACGCGCATCGATCCCTTCGTCCGATGCAATTGCTTCTAAGATTCCAGGTAACGGGTCGGAATACGTGTGCGTGCTCCCGTCGACTTGCTGCGTAAACCGCTCGATAGGAAAGACGTGGGGCCGGAGAACGAGGTCGCGATACCAGACTCGTTTAGAGCGAGCCACCGAGAGTGGGTCGCCCTGCTGACGGACCACGTCCACGTCTTTATATTCGCCGGCGAGCTGCTTCTCGATGAGCGACTGAAATTCGGCCGGCGCATCGATGAAGAGTCCCACGCGCGGGCCATGGCGAGCGAAGATGAGCCGCAGTCGCACCTCTGCCCGATGCCACCGCGCGAGTACCCGGCTCATGTAGAGTGGACTGCGGTCGTTCTCCCGCGTGGAGGTAACTTGCCACAACATAGGAAGCAAAGCATATCATGAATATGATCGTTGAAAGTCGGTCCAACTTGGCAATCGCACCCTTGGTAGGTACGGTATGCTCATACGTCGGTCGCCCAACTAATCGTGTGAGGTGGATCTCGTGGACGACGAATTGCGCGAATATTTGGCTACAGAGTTCGCCGGTGTGATAGAGACGACACGCGAGAAGAAGTGGAAGATTTTCACCGAAGCCGCTAAACAGTCCGATCTGGACCCGTATGTCGCACTTGCCCGAATGCTTGTTCGCATCGTCGAACAAGCGCTGGAAGGGGAAGCATTTGATCCGGAAAACAATTGAATTGGCACGCACGTGCATAAGCTAGGTTCAAACGGTAGACCTTCCAGTCGACGTATCAGTCCATCGAACGCCCGCTCGCAAGGCAGCTGCGAGAAGCAAACAACAAACCCTTCCCCACTGGCGATGTGTGGATTCGCGCCTGAGGTCGAGCCGTTGTCCTGGTAGGGCCCATGTCGAGTGAGGCGGTTCCATGGCATGGCGCCACTGGCGGCCGCAGCCGCAGGAAGGACGCGCCACGGCGATCGGCTCCTATAGCCGCGTCGAGCCTCCGTCGAGCGGGGCCGCCGACGCAGGGCGGGACTTTATCGAGCCGCAAGTGCCTCGGCAAGCGTTTGGGCGTGAAGTTGGGGCGGCAGCTCATCGCCGGCCGGCGGCAAGAGTGGTGTCCAGCGGCCCTTGTGGTCGCGGAAAATCGGCGTGTCCAGCGCGTAGGGGTCCTGTAGAAAGCGGTCGAGATACACCCCGAGGATAAGTTGCCGATTTTCCGTGTGAGTCTCCTGCGCAAAGAGATCAAGGATGTTTCGCATCCGCTCCTCGCTCCGCGTGGTGACGACGAGTGTGCGAAATCGGGCTTGCCGGCCAAGGCGATTCTGCACGGCTTCATAGACGCGATGTTTCGACGTCCAAGTCGTGGCATCGTCGCTGAGGCTCATTAGCGACTCCGTGCTGCAGTCGATCTCCAGGCAATACGTAAACCGCCGGCCAGCCGTGTTCTCCAGTTCGAAATAGGCGTCAGGCCAGATCGTCCGTTCATGGGTCAGTGGAAACGTGTTCTCTGGCCGAAAGTTCGTCAGCCGCAATCCAACCGTCTCGGCGGTAACAATCAGGTGCGTGAGAAACTGCGATAGCGCGTACTGGTGATGGTGCGAGGCCGGCGCCTTGCGGTTGAAATACCGCTTTGTGGGGGGCTCGGCCAGTGGGTTGCGACGCAGTTTGCGGTAGCCGGCGAGCGTTAACTGGTAGAACCACCTGTCGGCGACGGTGTCTTCTAAGAGGTAGCGATGCTGCTCGATCCAGCCGGTCTCTCGGTAGTCCCGCAGCCGCTGCCTGAGCCGGTGAAGCGACGGGAATGGCACGCCAAGGCACTCCGTGACACGAGCGATTTGGTCGGTGGTGGCAGGCGTACAGAACAGGAAGTCGAGGACGACCCGGTCACGGGACTGCAGCTCGACTTGCCGACGCGCTTTTTGGGTTGCCATGCGTCGGATGAGAGCGTAGCATTGGCCGCCTTTTGTTTGCACTTCGCTTCCCTTGCCATGAGCACCAAACGATCCTCTAACTACGTCGACGTGGACGCGCTGGTCCGCGGACTGAGTGTCGACCAAGTCGCCGAACACTTCGGCGTTGACTTGTCGGCGGCCAAACGAATCGGCAACGAAATCCGCACGCGCTGCTTTCTTGTCTGTGCGCACGCCGGCGAGTCGGGCGACCGGAGCCTGGCGATCGAGACGGCCAGCGGCGCCATGAAGTGGAAGTGCCACCACTATCCGTGTCAGCGTGAAGGAAACGGCGTGAAGCTCGTCGACAATCTGCTGCACGGCGACAACGGAGACGACAAACCGACCGGTGATCGTTTCAAGGCCGTGTTGGCCGAGCTGCAGAAGATCGCCGGCGGCGAAGCTCGGGCGGACCCTGTTGCGCGAGCGACGATCGCAGATCAATCGGCCCAGCCGTCTCCCGCGGTGAACGTGCCGCTGGCCGAGCATGACAACGAACGGGTACGGGCAATCGCTAATCTAGCCGACCGCTTGGTGTTCGACGTGGCGAACATGTCACCCGCCGCGGCGGGCTATTTTCGTAAGCGACCGTACCTCACCCCGGCGGTGGCCCAAGGCTGGGGCGTCGGCTATCTGCCCCGCGACGGCGGCAGCCTCCTACGCGGAAAAATCGTATTTGCCATGCACGACCGCGATGGCCAGGTCGTAGCCTACGCCGGACGAGATCCGGAGTGGGACGAGAAGCACCGGCAGTGGATCGCGGGCGGACGCGAAGGCAGCGAGCCGGCCAAATGGCGCTACCCAGCCTCGTTCCATCGCGGCGTCGAGCTCTACGGTCAACATCGTCTCGATCCACGCCGGCAGCGGAAACTCCTCGATAAAATCGGACTGGTGGTGGCCGAGGGACCGGGCGACGTCATCAACTTGGCGGAAACTTTTCGAGTGCCGGTCGTCGGTTTGTGCAGCAACCATGCGACCGACCGTCAAATGGAACTGATCATCGCGCGCGCCAGCGAGCTGGGCGCCCGCCAGGTCGTGCTGATGCTCGATTGCGACCCGGAGGGTGACAAGGGCGCCGCGGAATTGGCCGCCGAGCTGGCCAAGCACGTCCGGGTGCGGCGGCCCTGGGCGATGGATCTGCACGGTGGGGAGTTTGCGGGGCGGCAGCCGGAAAGTCTCACGCACGCCGAGGGCCA